>NZ_JBYEXN010000002.1:0-406507 GCF_057621855.1 Parazoarcus sp. PS-13 R2A | reverse complement strand
CTTTGATATTGTCCATTGGGCGCTCCGTAAGGATTTGCGCCGCTCGCGCGACGAAACGCAAACGATCCGTTTGTGGAGCCCCTCATGCAGTATCCCGCCTCGAACCCGCGCCAGCGCCAGGGCACCTGCGCCCTGCTTGCCGACAATCCGCTACAGCGCGCCAGCGCGACTGCCACCTCGCACAGGGGGAGCGCATGAGCGGCATGACCGAACTTCAGGGTGTCTTCTTCTGGTCCTTCCTGGTCGTCTTCGGACTGGTGATGTACTGGATCTCACCGCGCGCACGGGACGAGGCCGGCTTCTTTCACGGTGCCGACGATGCCGGCAGGCCGGCTTCGCAATGGGCGCTGATGATGAGCGTGTTCATCAGCTGGATTTTTGCCAAGTCGGTCACCAATGCCGCGAACCTGGGCGCGGCCTACGGCATTGTCGGCGGGCTGGCCTATGCCGCTTACTGGCTGTCGATCCCGGTGGCCGGCTGGATCATCTACCGGCTGCGCACCCGCGAAGGGGCGACCGGCATGGTGTCCTTCCTGATCGCAAAGTACGGACGCGGCGCGGCGCTGGCGTTTTCGGCCGCCATCCTGGTGCGGCTGTTCAACGAAGTGTGGAGCAACACCGCCGTGGTTGGCGGCTACTACGGTGAATCGGGCTCGGGCGCCTTCATCGCCGCAGCGCTGCTGTTCACTGCGTCGGTGCTGTTCTACAGCCTGAAAGGCGGGTTGCGCAGTTCGATCTTCACCGACGTCATCCAGGCGGTGGTGTTCGTGCTCTTTCTCGGCCTGACGCTGCTGTGGGTCGTGCCGACCCACGGGCCGGTGGCCTTGCTCACCGAAGGCGAGTTTGCGCTCGGCTCGGGCGTCGACCTGCTGCTGGTGGCGGTGCTGCAGGTGCTGTCCTACCCCTTCCATGACCCGGTGCTGACCGACCGCGCCTTTGTCACCCGCGAGAAAACCATGCTGCGCGCCTTCATCGTGGCCGGCGTGCTCGGCTTTGTCGCCATCGTGGCCTTCAGCCTGGTGGGCGTGCATGCGCGCCTCGAAGGCATGCCGGTGAGCGGCAACGTGCCGGCGGATGTGGCGCGGGTGCTCGGCGTGGCGGGCTTCTTCGCGATGGCAGTGGTGATGATCTCGTCGGCAGCATCGACGCTGGACTCCACCTTCACCTCGCTCGCGCGCTCGGTCGCGCATGATCTGCCGCTGCTGGCTGGACGTGCGAAATTGCTGCGACCGGTGCTGGCGGGGACGATTGCGATGGTGGTGTTTGCGCTGATCGGCAACCTGCCGATGATCGCCGGCACCGACATCCTGAAAGCCACCACGATCAGCGGCACCATGGTGATCGGTTTGGCGCCGGTGTTCCTGTTTTCGCGCTGGGTGGGCTATTCGCCGCTGTCCTTCCACCTCAGCTTCTGGTCCGGCATGATCCTGGGCACCTTGCTGGCGGTCGGCGCAATTCCGCCGGGCTGGGCGATTGGCGACGGCAAGTACGCGCTGCTGCTGGGTACCAACCTCTATGGTCTGGGCTTGTGCATGACCGGCTTCCTGCTGCCGCTGGCTTTCGGCCGTCGCCCGGCGCGCGGCTGCGAAGGCGCGACCTGAGGCGCCACACCAGCATGCCGGATACGCCTGCCCCGCCCAGCGCAGACGACAGCGCAACGCCACGGCTGTCGATCATCGTACCGGTGCTGAACGAGGCGATGCAGGCGTATGCGCAGCTGCGCCTGCTCGCGCCCTTGCGCCGCTGCGGGGTGGAGGTGATCGCAGTCGATGGCGGCAGTACCGACGAAACCCTGGCAGTCGCCCGTCGACACGCCGGGCGGGCGATCACGGTACCGGGGCCACCGGCCCGGCAGTTCAACGTCGCCGCCGCGTTCGCCAGCGCCGAGGTGCTGCTGCTGACCGGGGCCGGCATCGTGCTGCCCGCCTTCGCCGACCAGCTGATCGACCAGGCCATGCAGGACGACGCCTGCGAGTGGGGACGCATCGACCTGCGCATCAGCGGCACACCTTGGCGACGCCTGCTGGCCAGCCTGCCCGATGCCATCACCGGTCGCCATGCCGAACGCGAAGCCGCGGCACCGCTGTTTGTCAGTCGCAAGGCCTTCATGGCCGTGGGCGGGATTCCAGCCGACGCGTGCCCCCCGCTGGCGGCGCTCGCGAACCGGCTCCGCGAGGCCGGCTTCAAGGCCACGAGAGTACGCAAACCCGCACGCGTGCGGCGCTCAGCGCAGGCCTCTCCGCCAATGCTACAGTGGCTGGGGAAGCACATCAGAGAATAGCGCGCATGAGTCTGTTCGACTATTTCAAACCTCGACGCAAGGTGGCGGACGACAGGTCGGCCCAGATGCTGGCCAGCCTGCTGGTCATGGCCTGGGTTGTCGAGGCGCGGGACCCGTACACCGGCGGCCACCTGTGGCGCGTGTCGCGCTATTCGGCCCTGCTCGCGGAGGCGGCCGGCATCAGCGGCGGGGCGCTGGCGCGCATCGAGATTGGCGGCTTTCTGCACGACCTGGGAAAGATCGGCATTCCGGACGCCATCCTGCGCAAGGCGGACAAGCTCACCGACGACGAATACGCCGTCATCAGGACCCATCCCGACGTCGGCGCACGCATGCTCGCCGGCCATCCGCTGGCAGCCCTGGTGCGCCCTGCGGTACTGCATCATCACGAGACCCCGGATGGCCACGGCTATCCGCACGGACTGGCGGGCGACGCGATCCCACTGGATGGCCGTCTCGTCGGCGTCTGCGACGCCTTCGATGCCATGACCAGCAGCCGCCCGTATCGCAAGGGCATGCCGATTGCGCAGGCGCTGGACATCATCCGCAGCCGCCTCGGCACCCAGTTCGACCGCGACCTCGGCGCGCAATTCATCACCCTCGGCGAAGCCGGCCTGCTCGACCACATCGCCGGGCACAGCGACGAGGGCATTCCGTTGCAGAACTGCGTGATGTGCGGCCCCACCCTTGTGGTGAGGCGGGAGGCACAGGCGGGGGACGAGGTGTACTGCCGCTCCTGCGGCGGCGAGTACCACCTGGAGCAAGGCGACGACGGTCGGCTGCACGCGGTGCCGACCGGGCGCAAGGGCAATCCTGCCGCGCTTGAGCCCGAGGCCGACACCGATCTCATCTCACGCGTAATTCAAAGCGCAGCCGCGCGCGCACCGGTCGAGGATATGATATCGGCAAATCGCTGAGCAGCACCTGAAAGACACTCGCCAACCCCAGGCACGAAGAGGAGACCATGAAAACAGTCAGACTGGATGGCGTCAAAGCCTGCATCTTCGATGCTTATGGGACCCTGTTCGACGTCTCCAGTGTCGCCCGCGGGGCCGAGACCGCGCTCGGCAACAAGGCGCAGGACGTGCTTGAGCTGTGGCGTGCAAAGCAGCTCCAGTACACCTGGCTGCGCAGTCTCGCCGGTCACCATGCGGACTTCTGGCAGGTTACCGGGGAAGCGCTCAGCTTTGCGTTGTCGAGCTTCAATCTGGACCGCCCCGATCTCAAGGTCCAGCTCATGGCCTGCTACATGAGCATCCCGGCCTACCCGGAAGTGAGCGAAACCCTGCAACGGCTCAAGACCGGCGGCATGAAACTCGCGATCCTGTCCAACGGCTCGCCCGCCATGCTGTCGGCAGCGGTTCACCATGCGGGCCTGAGCGCATTCTTCGACGCAGTCATATCGGTCGAGGAAGTCGGGGTGTATAAGCCGCACCCGAGCGTCTACGCCTTGCCCGAAAGGCATCTCGGCATTGGCGCCGAGCGCAGCTGTTTCGTCTCGTCCAGCAGCTGGGACGCATTTTCGGCGAAGGCTTCCGGCTGTCGGGTGATGTGGTGCAACCGTTTCAGGCAGCCCCCGGAGTGCCTGCCATCGACGCCCGACGGCATGATCGGGGATCTCTCAGCGCTCCCGGAAATCGTGCTTGCGCCCTGAGTTCTGCCGAACCCTGACCCGGATGTAAGGTCACAGCGTCCTTATTCGACTACACGTGCACAGGGCGATCACGCGAACGGTCGCCGCAATTCACGATACAAGGACATCCATGCACGCCACCCTGCCCCTGCTCCAGGCCACCGCCTTCCCCGCTCTGCGCCGCGACCGGCTGACCACGCTGCAGGTCAATCTGGGCTATCGCTGCAACCAGACCTGTCTGCACTGCCATGTCAATGCCGGCCCCAACCGTACCGAGATGATGGACGCCGAGAATCTCGCGCTCGTCACCCAGGTGATCGAGGCCCGCGGCATCGAGACCATCGACCTCACCGGCGGCGCACCCGAACTGCATCCGGCCTTCCGCGAAGTGGTCCGTTCGGCGCGGGCACAGGGCGTAAAGGTGATCGATCGCTGCAACCTGACCATCCTGTTTGAACCCGGTCAGGAAGATCTCGGCCAATTCCTCGCCGAGCAGCAGGTGGAGGTGGTTGCCTCCCTGCCCTGCTATTCGCTGGAGAACGTCGACAAGCAGCGCGGCAAGGGCACCTTTGACAAGAGCATCGCCGCCCTGCAGGCGCTCAATGCGCAGGGCTACGGCAAACCCGGCACCGGGCTGGTGCTGAACCTTGTCTACAACCCCCAGGGCCCGTCACTGCCCCCCGACCAGGTCAGGCTGCAGGCCGACTACAAGCGCGAGCTGTTCGAGCACTTCGGCATCGTCTTCAACGAGCTCTATGCGCTGGCCAACATGCCGATTCAGCGCTTCGGCTCGATGCTGATCTCGAAGGGGCAGTTCAACACCTACATGAAGCTGCTGAAAACGAACTACAAACACGACAACCTTGCCGGCGTGATGTGCCGCAGTCTGGTGAGTGTCGACTGGCAGGGCTATCTGTACGACTGCGATTTCAATCAGCAACTGGGTCTCGCCCTGCCCGGTGCCTCGATGCCCGCGCGTCCGCATCTGCGCGACCTGCTCAAGACCAACCCCGCCGGGGATCCGGTGCGGGTAGCGGACCACTGCTATGGCTGCACCGCCGGCCAGGGCAGCAGTTGTGGCGGCGCACTCCAGGCCTGATGACGATGAAGAAGATCGCTCTCGTCGCCGCCGCGGCGCTGCTGGTCGTGCTGTTCTTCGTGTTCGACCTGCAGCAGCTGCTCACGCTGGACGGGCTCAAGGCCGGCATGGACCGCCTGACCGCGCTGCGCGACGCGTCGCCGCTCCTGCTCGGGCTGGCGTATCTGGGCATCTACATCGTGGTCACCGCGCTGTCGCTGCCCGGTGCGGTCATCATGACGCTGGCCGGCGGGGCGCTCTTCGGTTTGCTGTGGGGCATGGTGCTGGTGTCCTTTGCATCGACGATCGGCGCCACGCTGGCGTTTCTCGCCTCGCGCTACGTGTTGCGCGAGACCGTGCAGGCGCGCTTTGGCGACCGTCTCAAGGCGCTCAACGAGGGGGTGCGCATGGATGGCGCCTTCTACCTGTTCACCCTGCGTCTGGTGCCGGTGTTCCCGTTCTTCCTGATCAACCTGCTGATGGGGCTGACACCGATCCGTGCCGCCACCTTCTACTGGGTGAGCCAGCTCGGCATGCTCGCGGGCACGCTGGTGTATGTGAACGCCGGCACCCAGCTCGCCCGCATCGACGGTCTTGGCGGCATTGTGTCGCCCGGCCTGCTGGCCTCGTTCGCGCTGCTTGGCGTGTTTCCGCTGCTTGCCCGGGCGGCGCTCGGCTGGGTGGGGCGTTACCAGGCATGGCGTCACGGCTGACAGTGGCATGCAAACGTTGAAACCGACCCGCATCATCATCTTTGCCAAGGCGCCCGTCGCAGGCTACGCCAAGACCCGGCTCATCCCCACGCTCGGCGCCGACGGAGCAGCGCGGCTTGCGCAGCGCATGCTGACCCACACCGTCGACAACGCGCTGCGCGCCGGACTCGGACCGGTGGAACTGTGTGCGGCCCCCTCGGCCGCAGATCCGGCCTGGCACGAACTGAACCTGCCACCCAAGCTGCAATGGTCCGGGCAGGGCGAGGGCGATCTTGGGGCCAGAATGGCACGTGCGGCGTCGCGCGGGCTCGACACCGGCCTGCCGGTGCTGCTGATCGGAACCGACTGTCCGGCGCTCGACAGCGATGTGCTTCGCACTGCAGCCCAAGCGCTGACCGATCATGACGCGGCCATCACCCCGACCGCCGACGGCGGCTATGCCTTGCTCGGGCTGAACCGCTTTCACGCCTCGCTGTTCGACAACATGCACTGGAGTGTGCCCACGGTCGCCACCGAAACCCTCGACCGCATCGGGCGCATCGGCTGGCGCGTCGCCCGGCTCCCGGAACAGCACGACATTGACGAAGCACAGGATCTGGAATGGCTGCCGTCGGGCTGGTACGGTAGCGTGCACAGAGTCCCCGCCACGAACTGATTCGCCTGCCGTGAGTCTTATTCGCGTCAGTCCCGGCTGGTAAGCTTGCGGAATTCGACGATCAGGCCGTTTGCCCGTCGCCCCGTCACCCTGTGCCGGGGCTTTTGCAAGCCCGCATCACGCATCACGCATCACGCACACTGCACTGGAGCACCCGACATGAAGCGAAACATCCCCTGGATTCTGCTGGCGCTGGCCACCGCGGTGCAGGCGGCCACCCCGGCACCTGCGCCCATCACGCTGCAGCCGGACGAGACACAGGCGGAGGCAGCGGCGGTCAGCGCCAGGCTGCTCAGCCGCTACCATTACGAAGCGGTTCCGCTTGACGACCGCATGTCGGAGAAGATCTTCGACCGCTACCTGAAGTCGCTCGACCCCGAACGGGTGTTTTTCCTGCAGGCTGACATCGACCAGTTCTCTGTCGCCCGCACCCTGCTCGACGATGCCATCGCCGGACAGCAGCTCGACATGCCCTTCACCATCTACACGCGCTATGTGGAACGCGTGCAGGAAAGGCTGGGCCTGGCGCGCAAGCTGCTGGAGAAGGGTTTCGACTTCGAGCTCGACGAACAGTACCGCTACGTACGTACCGATCTGCCCTGGGCCGCTACCCAGGCCGAGATCGACGACATCTGGCGCAAACGGGTGAAGAACGACTGGCTGCGCCTGAAGCTCGCCGGCAAGGACGAGAAGGAGATCCGTGCCACGCTCGACAGGCGGTACGAAACCGCCCTCGCCCGCTCCTTGCGCGCGAAGAGCAGCGACGTCTTTCAGGTCTTCATGAACGCCTATGCCGCGTCGATCGAACCGCACACCAGTTACCTCGGACCGCGCGCTTCCGAGGACTTCGCCATCTCGATGAAGCTGTCGCTGGTGGGTATCGGCGCCGTGCTGCAGGAGCGTGACGACTACGTCACCATCCGCGAACTGGTGGCAGGCGGGCCGGCCAGCCGCTCAGAGCGCCTTGCGGTCGGCGACCGCATCGCCGGCGTCGCCCAGGGCGAGAACACCCCATTTGTGGACGTGGTGGGCTGGCGAGTGGACGATGTGGTGGGCATGATCCGCGGTGAAAAGGGCACGACGGTCGTGCTCGACATCCTCCCCGCCGACGCCGGCCCGGACGCCGAGCACAAGCGGGTGGTGATGGTGCGCGACACCATCACCCTGGAGAAGCAGGCGGCAAGCAAGACCATCCTCGATGTCGGCAACGCAGATGCCAGGAAGCGCGTCGGCGTGATCACCCTGCCAACCTTCTACCAGGACGTCGGCGCGCGGCGCAATGGCGACGACAACTATCGCAGCGCGAGCCGCGACGTGGCACGGCTGCTGTCCGAACTGAAAGCCGAATCGGTCGATGCGGTGCTGCTTGACCTGCGCAACAACGGTGGCGGCTCGCTCGACGAAGCCATCGCCCTGACCGGTCTCTTCATCCACACCGGCCCGGTGGTTCAGCAGCGCAACGCGCAGGGGCAGATCCGCGTCGAGAGCGACATGATCCCCGGCCAGGCTTGGGATGGCCCGCTTGGCGTGCTCATCAACCGCGCGTCTGCATCGGCCTCCGAAATCTTCGCCGCTGCGGTGCAGGACTATGGCCGCGGCCTGATCATCGGCGAGCAGAGCTTCGGCAAGGGCACGGTGCAGACCCTGCTCGATCTCGATGAAATGGCCGCCAGCAGGACGCCCACGTATGGCGAGCTGAAGATGACGGTCGCCCAGTTCTTCCGCGTCTCCGGCGGCACCACGCAGCTGAAGGGCGTCACCCCGGATATCGCCCTGCCCTCGCTGGCAGACAAGGAGAACTTTGGCGAGTCGAGCTACGACAACGCCTTGCCGTGGACGCAGGTGCAGCCGGCCGCCTTCACCCCGGAAGGCCAGTTCGCGGAATTGCTGCCAGCGCTGACGCTGCGCCACTCAGCCCGGGTGACGAGCGACATCGGTTACCGCAATCTTGAGGAAGACGTCGCCGAACTGAACACCCTGCGCAAGCGCAACGAGATCTCGCTCAACGAAGTCGAGCGTCGTCGCGAACGAAGCATGCAGGAGGCGCGCCTCAAGGCCAGGGAGCTGGCACGCGCCGCGGCGGCCGGCGACAGCGCTGAAGCCGCCACCCCGGCGGCCATTGCGGCGCTTCGCGACGACGGCCTGATCGCCGGCGAACGCAGCCTGCGCGCCGAACTGGACGCCGAAAAGTCGGGCAAGAACCGGCGCGACGTCCTGCTCGACGAGGCCAGCGCCATCCTGGGTGACATGGTCGAGCTGCTGCAATCCGAAACCGGGCTGGCTGCACGCAATCCGCCCGCGAGCGGCGCCCGCGTCAACTAGGCTGCCGCAGACACCCAGCCGGAAGGGATGAGCCGATTACTGGCTATCGCCTTTCGGCCGCGGCGGTGCGTCCATCCATTTCTCGAACTCGGCCACCGGCATCGGCCGGGCGACGTACCAGCCTTGCAGGCTGGCGTTCTCGAGCGTTTCCACGAAGCGCGCCTGGTTTGCCAGCTCCACACCCTCGGCAACGACGCTTGCATTAATGGCCTGCGCGATCGAGCTGATGGCCTTGACCAGGGTCTTGCCCTTGGGGTCGTCCAGGATGCCATCGACAAAACGCTTGTCGATCTTGATCGTGTCGACAGGCAGGTTCTGCAGGTAGGCGAGGCTGGAATAGCCGGTTCCGAAATCGTCCAGCGCGACCTTGCCGCCCAGCGCTCGAACCGCATCGAGCGTCTCGCGCACGATCGGATTGGTCTCAAGCAACATGCTCTCGGTGATCTCGACCGTGAGGTGCGGCAGCGCATCCGCTTGGGCGCGCATGTGGTTTTCGAGCTCGCGGGTTGCGAACTGCTCTGCCGACACATTGAATGCAAGCCGGAAATCGCCGCCCCAGCGCCCGGCCCATGAACGCGCCAGCTCGGCCGCCGCGTTGAACACCCAGGCACCGACCTCGAGAATCTGGCCGGTTTCTTCCGACAGCGGAATGAAGTCGAGCGGCGGCACCAGACCCCGCAAGGGGTGATTCCAGCGAATCAGCGCCTCACCCGCAGTGGCACGCTTCTCCGCGAGGTTCCAGATCGGCTGAATGTAGAGCTCGAACTGCCCCTCCTCAAGCGCCAGCGCGATCTCGCGCCGGATCTGCGTGCGCCGCTCGGCCTGTTCGTTCATGTGCGGCGCGAAGTAGCGGAAGCCGTTACGCCCCCCCTTCTTGGCCGAATACATCGCCGTGTCCGCATGCTGGATGAGCTCTGTCGCCGTTGCGCCATCCCCTGGATAGCGCGCGATACCGACACTGGCCGACAGCTCGAGCCCCTTCTTGATTTCCGGCATCTGCTTACGCGCGGCTTCGAGGAGGTCGTGCAACACGCGCTCGAGCACAAGAACGTCCTCCACCTGCCCGAGCACGATGACGAATTCGTCGCCGCCGAAGCGGCCCACCGAATCCGTCGAGCGCACCAGGCCCGAGAAACGCATTGCAAGTTCCTTCAGCACCTGATCGCCAACCCTGTGCCCGAGCAGGTCGTTGATCGGCTTGAAACCATCCAGGTCGAGGAACAGCACGTAGGTCGGCATGCCCGAGCGGTCGGTCAGGCGCATCTGCTCGCTGAGCCGGTCGAGCGTCAGGTTGCGGTTGGGCAGGCCGGTAAGCGCATCGAAGTTGGCCTGCTGGAAGATCGTGGCTTCCTGGCGCTTGCTCTGGGTGATGTCCTGCACGACAGCGACGATCAGGTCGTCGTCAAGCGTGCTTTCGCGGGTCATGCTGACGGTGAGCCGGCCCCAGCGGATATCGCCGGCCTTGGTCAGGTAGCGCTTGTCCATTGTGTAGCTGTCGCGCCTGCCGGCCATGAGCTCGGCGAACAGCGCAAGATCGCCCGAACGGTCTTCTTCAACCGTGATTTCACGAAAATGGCGACCGACGAGTTCGTCCGGCTCATAGTCGAGCATGTGCGAAAAGGCCGTATTGGTCTGGTTGATACGGCCGTCCGGATCGACCAGCACCATGCCGACTGCGGTATTGGCAAACACCGACGCGAAGCGGGTTGCGGTGGCCTGCACCGCGTGCCGCGCCGCAACGAGGTCGGTCACGTCGGACGTGCTGCTGACCAGATACTTGCACACGCCACGCTCGTTGTTTACGCACTGGCCGCGTTCCTTGAGCCAGCGCAGCTTGCCGGAAGGCAGAATGACGCGGAACTCGAAATCCCAGTGCTCGACCGGGTGCTTGATGACACGCTTCTCAAGCAGCACACGGTCGTCGGGATGAACCCAGTCCAGCATCCGCTTCGGGTCGTCCGTGATCTCCTCTACGTCGCGCTCCCAGAAATCGGCAAAATTGGGCGTCACGTACAGCATCTGCCTGAATCCCGGGTCGGCCATCCACACCACCTCGCGCAGCGACTCGGTGATGAAGCGCATGCGCTCCTCGGTTTCGAGCCGGCGGACTTCCTCGGTGCGAACTTCTGAGACGTCGGTAAAGCTGAGCACTGCGCCGGTCAGCTGCCCGTTGCTGTCACGGTAGGGCGAAATCTGGATCAGATAGTGCGTGTCCCCGCGCGCGGCGCGATCAATGACGGTCTCGCCCTTCTCGATGACTTCGGCCAGCTGGTCGCGCAGACGGGTCAAACGCAGGTTGCAGGGAACACCGACCAGACTCTGGCCGACGTCGTCCGGCATGAGGCCGAAGATACGCACGGCGAGCGGGTTGAAACGCGTGACCCGCCCCAGCTTGTCCACCACGACCAGTGCCATCTGCACCGAGTTCTGGATGTTTGTCAGCGTATCGTTGAGATCGGTCAGCTCAACGGACTTGGCCTGCAATTCGTCGTTGAGCGTGGTGAGCTCTTCGTTGGTAGCCTGCAGCTCTTCGTTGGTGGTCTCGAGCTCTTCGTTGGAGGCCTGCAGCTCCTCGGAACTGGCCTGCAATTCTTCGTTCAGGCTTTGCAGCTCCTCGTTCGAGGTTTCCAGTTCCTCGATCACGGCCTGCAGGTGCTCACGAGTGCCAGCCAGTTCCTGCTGGCATTCGAGCAGCAGGCGCGCTATCGCCCCCTGATCGCCCACCGAGCCGAGCACCGCTTCGATCTCGGCGGAGTCCGGCCCGTTCTGCTCCTCGAAGCAGATCATGATGCCGCGTTCGCTGTCCGTACCTTCCATCCACAACTTGCGCAGTACAAGCCGGATGTGGGCCGGTTTGCCGTCGATCGAGACCATCATGGGATGGCCTGCGGTTTCGGACAGGCTGTCCTGCGCCATGCGGTGCAACATGGTGCGAAGCTCGGTCCGGATCTCGGGAACGCACAGCGACAGGATCGAGAAATCGGCCGCCCCCTCTGGCAGCGTCAGGTAACGACGGGCGTTGCCAAAGAAATGCAGGGGCTCGAAGGCCTGGCTGACCAGGATGCTGGGCGGCGCATATTCGCGCAGCAGGATGTCGCGCATGATCTCCACTCGCGGCATCTGCGCGGTCTTGCCACGCACCGCCCCGCCCTCGGCCTTCACCCCGGGAAAGGTCAGGTTGCCGCCGATACGAACCGGATACGGTGTCTGCACCGCCTTCTTGCGATACAGCTTGTTCTTGCCATCGACCGTGGAGAAGAGATTGGTGGCGCCACTGATCGATTCCGACTTGCCCAGCAGCAGATAGCCCCCCGGGATCAGCGAGTAATGGAACTTGTTGAAGAGCTCTTCCTGCAAGCCCTGCTTGAAGTAGATCATCACGTTGCGACAGCTGATGACGTCCATGCGCAGGAAAGGCGGATCGCGAACGATGTCCTGCCGCGCAAAGACGCAGATCTCGCGGATCAGCTTGCTGATGCGGTAGAAGCGGCCTTCCTGATGGAAATAGCGGTCGCGAAGATGCGCCGCCATGCCTTCGAGCGAGGCCTCGGGATAGAGTCCGGCACGCGCAACATCGGTCGCGGTGAGATCGATGTCGGTTGCGAAGACGCGCACATCGAAGTCATTGATACGACTGCCGAGCGTCTCGACCAGCAGAATGGCAATCGTGTAGGCCTCTTCGCCGGTCGCGCAACCCGGCACCCACACGCGAATCGGCTCACGCGGCGCCTTTGTACGTGCAAGATTGGTGATGACCCCCGTGAGCGCCTGGAACGGCGACGGGTCGCGGAAGAACGACGTCACCGAGATGAGGAAACTCTTCTGCAGGGTCGTCAGCTCACCCGGGTGCTCGCGCACATGAACGAGATAATCCTCGAGCGAGTCCAGACGCAGCGCGGCAATCCGCCGTTCCACCTGGCGCCCCAGGGTGGCTTCCTTGTACTGGGTGAAATCGATCTGCGTCGCCTTGAACACGAGGTCGAGCACATCGCGCAGGGTTGCAACCGTGGGACGCTCGGCGGGGCGCTCGAGAGGAATCCTCATCGGCGACACGTCTGCAAGCGTATTCAGGTGCTGCGCAATCTCGCTGATCCGCAGCTGGAGATCGACCGAGCCCGAACGCACAGCGGCACTCGGCATGCCGTCGTGCTTGGCCTCGTCGAACGACTGTACGAAGACCAGCCCGCCTGCCGCCTTGACCGCACGGCAACCATGCGCCCCGTCACTGCCTGTCCCCGAAAGCACAACGCCCACCGCATAGTCGGCGTAGGTATCGGCGAGCGAATGCAGCAGCAGGTCAACCGAGGGCTTGGGACCAATCTCGTTGGCCGGCTTCACCAGCACCAGCTGCCCGTCACGCACGGTGATGTCCCTGTTGGGCGGGCAGACATAGACATGATCGCTAGCGACGATCTCGTTGTGATTGGCCGTGGTCACCGAGATCTTCGCATCGCGCGACAAAAGGTCAGTAAGCAGGCTGGTGTGCTGGGGCGACATGTGCTGGGCAACGATGTACGCCGTCTTGCCCGTTGCCCGAAGATCGGCAATCAGCGGTCGCAAGGCCTCCAGCCCGCCGGCAGAAGCACCAAGACCGACCACATAGGTGGGTGCGTTGTCGCGCGCAGCGTTTGCCTTGGCGCGCTTTGTCTTGGGGGCGGACGTCGCCGCCGTCTCCTTACCATCTGCCATCAGATTACTACCTGTCGTTAAACAAAAATACAAACAGAAACCACCTCGGGACCGAGGCTATCACAAGGCAAGACGGAAGATGTAATGGGGCAAACCATACACGCCACCCCGAAAAACCGCCCAAAGTGACGCTATTCGTTGGATGCCGTTCCCCGGAAGGACTATGCCTTGAGTACAGAGGGACATCCGCTGGGACGGGGCTTCCGGGCTGCGCATGAACACGTTGCCCATCCCGGACCAAGAGCCGGAGCGCGGCGCCAGCATCGCGCGGGAGTATAGCGGGATTGTGCGCAGCAACGAAGCCGGAAGAGGCGTTCGACCCGCCTGAACTCAGGTGCCGGCGGGCACTGATTTCGGGCGTCGACTGCGGGCTGAACGGATAGGTATGTGCAAATGCCAGGCACAAAGTAAAAACGCCCCAGAAGGGGCGTTATTACCAAAGCTCTGGCGGAGACGAAGGGATTCGAACCCTTGAGACAGGTTTTGCCCGTCTGCTCCCTTAGCAGGGGAGTGCCTTCGACCTCTCGGCCACGTCTCCATCACGAAGGCGGGACTATATAGACTCCCTGCCTCGCGGTCAATTTCAGTTCACGATATTTTTCGATCACGCCACGGAATCGAGTTCGAAGGCCTTGTGCAGCACGCGCACAGCCAGTTCGAGGTACTTCTCCTCGATCGCAACCGAGATTCTGATTTCGGACGTCGCGATCATCTGGATATTGATGCCCTCCTCGGCCAGCGCACGGAACATCTTCGACGCCACGCCCGGATGCGAGCGCATGCCCACGCCGACAACGGAGACCTTGCACATGGTCTTGTCAGCCGAAATCGCTGCCGCGCCGACATGCGACCGCACACCTTCGAGCAGGGCCATGGCCTTGTCGAGGTCGGCGCGACCGACCGTGAAGGAGAGGTCGGTGCAGCCGTCCTTGCCGACGTTCTGGATGATCATGTCCACGTCGATGTTGGCCTCGGCAACCGGGCCGAGTATCTGGTACGCAATGCCCGGCTTGTCGGGCACGCCCACGACGGTGAGCTTGGCTTCATCGCGATTGAAGGCGATGCCGGAAATGACGGGCCTTTCCATGGTGCTGTCTTCCTCAACGGTAATGAGCGTGCCCTCGCCTTCTTCCTCGAAGCTCGACAGGACACGCAGCCTGACCTTGTACTTGCCAGCGAACTCGACTGAACGGATCTGCAGCACCTTGGAGCCAAGACTGGCCATCTCCAGCATTTCCTCGAAGGTGATGGTGTCGAGCTTGCGGGCCTCGGGAACGATGCGCGGATCAGTCGTATAGACGCCATCGACGTCGGTATAGATCTGGCACTCCTCGGCCTCGAGTGCAGCGGCCAGTGCAACCCCGGTGGTATCCGAGCCACCGCGCCCGAGCGTGGTGATGTTGCCTTCCGCATCCACCCCCTGGAAGCCCGCCACGACCACGACCATGCCTTGCGCAAGATCCTTGCGAATGGACGCTTCATCGATGCTCAGGATGCGCGCGCGGGTGTGGGCGCTGTCGGTCAGGATCTTAACCTGGCCGCCGGTGTAGCTCTTCGCCCTGATGCCGATCTGCTGCAGCGCCATGCACAAAAGGCCGATCGTGACCTGCTCCCCGGTCGAAATGACCACGTCGAGTTCACGCGGATCCGGATTCGAAGAAACCGCCCTGGACAGCGCGATCAGCCGGTTGGTCTCACCGCTCATTCCCGACACGGTAACCACCACCTGATGCCCCTGTTTACAGAACTTCGCCACCCTGCGGGCAACACTCCCGATGCGCTCAGGCGTACCCATCGACGTGCCGCCATACTTCTGGACTATCAGGGCCATCTTTGTACCCAAGTACCTGTCGGGAAAGGGCTTGATTCTATTCGATGCCGGTCGTTTTGCAGAACTGCAACAAATCCGGGGGTTTGTACTCTTATGGATTGTGGTTAACCCCGATTCGTGATTTATCACCGTTGTATATTTGACTGGGCTTGATCTATACTCTGAACATCCTACAACTTAAGTTGTAGGAACCACATACAGACAAATTCAGTCTCAATATATGTCTGACAACTCGACAAAGGACAAAGTCATGAAAAACTCCGATACCCTTGATGTACGCGAAATTCGCCGCAAGCTCGGCCTCAACCAGTCCCAGTTCTGGTCCAAGATCGGTGTCACCCAGAGCGGTGGTTCCCGCTATGAGAGCGGCCGCAACATTCCGCGCCCGGTTCAGGCCCTGCTGCGCCTGGTTCACGTCGAACAGATCGACATCAACAAGGTCAAACGCGACGACGTGGATGTGGCCGAGTACCTGAAGGCCAGCAACCCGGAGCTGTACAAGACCCTAAAGAAGGAAGCCAAGGCCAAGCGCAAGGCTGGTTAATGGTCGGGAGTGCCGCCCGCAAGCCGGGCGCATGCATGAATCAGGGGCTGACGCGAACCGTCAGCCCTTTTTCCTTGATGCGAGCAGCGATCGCTTCGAGTTCATCGAGCGTCAGCGCCGAAAGGTGGGATGCCTCGGGTTGCCTCGACTCGCGCGCGATGCCGTACAGAAGCACCCCCTGCAGATTTTCGATGCCTGCCGCCGTCAGCACCTCGAGATAGGCGTCGATGTCATGCCTGGACGGCAGTTCGCCGTCCCAGCGGAACATGCAGGTCTGAACCCAGGTCGGACAGCGCGCGGCACACAGCGCCAGGTGGCGGGAAATAGCCTCGGGCTCGAGACGCACGCCGTTGATGCGCTCGATAGCGTCAACGTCGCCCCCATCGACCTTGAACCAGACCTCACCGTTCGCCGCTGCGAGCCGACTCACCCCCTCCTGCACCCGCGCCTGCGCCATCAGGCTGCCGTTGGTGATCAGACGCACAGGAACGCCAGCCCCCAGTCCGAACTCGTCATGCAGGCGTGCCACCAGCGCGACCGCTTCGGGGAACTCCGCCGCACTGGTCGGCTCGCCGTTTCCCGAAAACGCGATGTCTCGGATCTCACGCAGCCCCTCGGGCGCATTGTGCTCAAGCCAGTCGCCGTGCACCAGTACGTTGAGGAAACCGCGCAGCTCCGACTCGAGTTGCGCGAGATCGATCTCCGGCGCCTTGCCACGCACCAGGTTCGGCACCTGGCAGTAGGCACAGTGCCAGTTACAGGCGTTGTTGGGATTCAGGTTGATCCCGATTGAAACCCCGCCCGCACGCCGGGACAGCACCGGATAGACATAGGTCAGTCCGGCGAGCTCACGGTCATGATTGTGGATGGTCAGGATCTGCGAGGTCGAAATCATTTTGGGCTCAGTAAGTTGCGTTCGCACGGACAGCGGGAGCGGATTCAGGCAAATGCTATAATCCGCCGCCTTTCAAGCGAGGTTAACCATGCGCATCACCCGTCGTCTCGAATTCGACGCTGGACACCGGATTCCGGATCACGCCAGCCAGTGCCGGCATCTGCACGGTCATCGCTACGCGCTGGAGGTGACGCTGTCAGGTAACATCATCGACGCCGCAGGACAGGCGGTCAACGGCATGGTGATGGACTTCGCCGACGTCAAGAAAGTTGCCAACGAAATGATCGTCGACCGCTGGGACCATGCATTTCTGGTGTACCGCGATGATACCCAGGTGGCCGCGTTCCTTGCCTCGATGCCGGGACACAAGACCGTCACCCTCGATGTTGTGCCGACCGCCGAGAACCTGGCGGCCGAGGCCTTCCGCGTTCTGGACGGTGCCTATCAGGACGTTTATGGAAACCAGCTCCAGCTCGAACGCGTAAGGCTGTACGAAACGCCGAACTGCTGGGCAGACGCGGTACGCGGCGAGCGCTGAGCCGAAACACGGGCGGCGCAGCGCACTCGCTGCATTCAACAGCAGAAAAGCAAACGGGCGGATAATTTCCGCCCGTTTGCCTTATGTCGTGTCAGATTGCGTAGCGTCGCAGCCGCATGGAGAAGTCCTGCAGTTGCTGGATGCCGCTCTGCTCGGCGCGCTCGATCCAATCGTGCAACTGCTTGAGCAGCTGCTCATGTGTCGCGGTGGAACGCGCCCAGATTGCGGCCAGCTCCTCACGCATGGACACCACGGTGGCGAGGGCCTTGCTGTCGCCGATCACCTCCGCAAGCTGTGCTTTCTGCACTTCGCACAGGTGTCGCTCTTCACCCGACAGGACCCAGCGCCGCAAGGCGCGGGCGTCGAACTTGCCTGCATGGCTTTTCTTGAGACGCTCGATTTCCTCGCTGCAGGTGTGCTTGAGCGACTGCATGTAGCGCGTCATCACGTCATAACGGTGGGTGATGATGGCCTGCAGGGTGTCGAGATCGGGCTGATGCTTGGCGTCGCTGAACTTCGGCATCGGGATGACCTTCTTGGCCTTGGCCAGGCCCAGGATCTCGAGAATGCGGATGTACATCCAGCCGATATCGAACTCGTACCACTTCGCCGACAGCTTGGCCGAGGTGGCGAAGCTGTGGTGGTTGTTGTGCAACTCCTCGCCGCCGATCAGGATGCCCCAGGGCACGAGATTGGTCGATGCGTCGGTGCAGTCAAAGTTGCGATAACCGATGTAATGGCCCAGGCCATTGACGACGCCGGCGGCCCAGATCGGGATCCACATCATCTGCACGGCCCAGATCGTCAGACCAATTGCGCCGAAGGCCACCACGTCGATGATCAGCATCAGCGACACCCCGACCACGGAGCGGCGATAGACGTTGCGCTCGAGCCAGTCGTTGGGCGTGCCGTGGCCGTAGCGTGCAAGGGTTTCCTTGTTGTCGGCCTCGATCCGGTACAGCTCGGCGCCTTCCAGCAACACCTTGCGGATACCGCGTGTCTGCGGGCTGTGCGGGTCTTCGGGCGTTTCGCATTTGGCGTGGTGCTTGCGATGCACCGCAGCCCACTCACCCGTGACCATGCCGGTGGTCAGCCACAGCCAGAAGCGAAAGAAATGGCTTGGCAACGGACTCAGTTCAAGCGCGCGGTGAGCCTGATGGCGATGCAGATAAATGGTGACTGACGCAATGGTGATGTGGGTCATCACCAGCGCGACAACGACATAGCCCCACCAGGGAAGCTCGAAAAGCCCGGAATACATTCTTTAGAAATCCTTGTACAAGAGAAACCTGTGCGCCCGCGACACTACACGAGCCACAGCAAACCACCAAACAGTGGCCTTGCCGGCATTCAGACCGGCTCTGTTAACCCTTCGACAGCGGGCGCGGGAGAAAGTGGCGGGAGCAGACGCACTTCTCGCTGCGGATACGGGATACCAATGCCCGCAGCCTTGAATCGGCGCCACACTTCCATGTTGATCTCGGAGGTAATGGCTAGCGTACCCTCCTGCGGGTCTGCAATCCAGCACCCCAGCCGCAGGTTGATGCCATTGTCGCCGAAACCCGTCAGAAAGGCCTTCGGTGCCGGATCGGCAAGCACCCGCGGCTGCGCACCCGCCACGGCAACAAGAATCGCCAGCGCCTGATCGAGATCCGCATCGTAGCTCACCTGAAACACGAGCGGCAGCGCCACCTGGGTATCGCTGAACGTTTCATTCTGCACCACCGAGCTCACCAGCACTTCGTTCGGCACGATGGATTCGATGCCATTCGGCGCCCTGATCACGGTATAGCGGGTGGTGATCTCCTTGACCACGCCCCGCTCGGCGCCAACCGAGATCAGGTTGCCGATACGCAATGAGCGATCGATCAGGATGATGAAACCCGATACGTAGTTTGCAGCGATCTTCTGCATGCCGAAACCGAGGCCGACACCAAGCGCGCCGCCGAACACCGACAAGGTGGTGAGGTTGATGCCAACCATCGGCAAGGCCACCAGAAACGCAACGAGGATCAGCAGTGCGCGCATCACCCGCGTCAGCACCAGGCGGACACTGGCATCGAGCCCCGTCGCGCCGGCCAGCCGGCGCTCGAGCACGCCAGCGAGCCACATCGCGACGAGCAAGGTGAGCAAGACCATCGTCAGACCCTTCATCAGGGTCCAGGCCGACAGCTTCTGCCCGCCAAGGGTAACGGACATCGAGTCCAGCCCTTCGATGACCTCGGGCAGCCACCCAAGGATGTAGAGCGCAACCACGCTCCAGGCCAGGGCCGAGACAAACCTCTCCAGCGCACCCAGCCAGCTCGTGCGACCGACTGCCTGCCGCAGGGCAAATACGACGAAACGGATCACCGCCAGCGAGGTCAGCAAGGGCACGGCCAGGTCGAGCAGATGGACGGGCTGATAGCGCGCAAGCACTGCCCGTGCAACGACGACCAGCAACAAGGCGGTGAGGGGAAACAGCACGCGCTTGGCGCCATGCTGCCCGAAGCGCCGCGCGGAGTTGAGCGGCTCGGGATCGAGCTGCAGCAGACGGCGATCCCAGGCCTGCTGAATGAACCAGCCCACAACGAGGGCACAGACGATGACGGCGAGCTGGCGCAGCATGGCGGCCTGGCCGAGGCCCGACCAGGCTCGCGCAATATTGTCGGCCAGGGCGACCAGATTCGGACCTTGCTGCATGCTCACGGTTTCCAGGGCAGGCGCCGGACGGGCGTCGCTTCGGCGCGATGGCGCCGCCAGTTGTCACGGTAACTGCGTGCCAGCGGGCAATGCGCACGCATCACCAGCAGATTTTCCGCGTTCCGGTTGTTGGCCGACCAGGTGAAATTGTATGAACCGGTCACCACAGTGCAGCCCGGCCCTTCCGCGTCGGCAATCACGACCTTGTTATGCGCTGCGCGGTAACGGGTCTCGAAGGCGACCGGCACCCCGCCCGCGAGCAGGCGTGGCACGGCATTGCCGCGCTCGCGCCGGTTCATGCCGGCGTCGGCGAGCACCTCAACGCGTACACCACGTTTATGGGCGGCCACCAGCGCATCGGCAAACGTGCGACTGGTAAAGGCATAGGCCTGCACCAGCACGCTGTGGCGCGCCTTCCTCACCACGTCTAGCAACAGCTTCTCAGGATCGTCCCAAGGCGAGAAGGCGAGTTCGATCTCGCCCTGCGCACGAAAGGTCTGCGAAGCGGATGCGCTGCCTGCCAGCGCTACGAGCAGAAACACCTGCGACACCGCCAGCGCCACGCGCCGCCAGCCATCAGGCATCGGCAGCGTCGGGCACTGAAGACTGGCGCTCGAGCACCGCGGCAAAGAAGCCGTCGGTATTGTGCTCGTGAGGCGACAGGCGCAGACGTTCGCCGGTGGCCAGGGTCACGCCCTGACGCTCGAGCACTTCCTGGGCGGACACGGCCTTGAACGCCGGGTTTGCAGCCAGGAAAGCGTCGACCACGGCGTCGTTTTCTTCGGCGAGCAGGCTGCAGGTTGCATACACCAGGCGGCCGCCGGGGCGCACGAGCCGGGCCGCAGCGGCAAGGATGGAGCCCTGCTTGACGACCATTTCATCCACCGACTCGGGCGTCTGGCGCCACTTCAGGTCGGGATTGCGGCGCAGGGTGCCTAGCCCGCTGCAGGGTGCATCCACCAGCACGCGGTCGGCCTTGCCTGCCAGGCGCTTTACCTTGGCATCGTTCTCGTGCGCGATGAGCACCGGATGGACGTTGGAAAGCCCCGAACGCGCCATCCTCGGCTTGAGCTTGGCCAGACGCTTCTCGGACACGTCGAAGGCATACAGGCGCCCGGTCGAACGCATCATCGCACCCAGCTGCAGGGTCTTGCCGCCAGCACCGGCGCAGAAATCCACCACCAGTTCGCTGCGCTTGGGCTGCACCAGCAAGCCAAGGAGCTGACTGCCTTCGTCCTGGACCTCGAAGCCACCTTCAAGAAACAGCGGGTACTTCTGCAGCGCGGGCTTGCCCGCAAGCCGGATACCTTGCGGCGACATCGTGCAGGCTTCCGCAGCAAAACCATCCTCGTTCAGCTTCGCGAGCACGGCATCGCGGTCGGCCTTGAGCACGTTCACCCGCAAATCGAGCGGCGCCGGCCGGTTCAGGCTGTAGGCAAGCTGCAGCACCGCTGCTTCGTCGTAACTGGCGAGCAGGCGCTCGGTCAGCCAGTCAGGCAGGTCGGCGCGCTCGGCAACCGTCCCCTCGTCCAGCGTGGCCGACTTGATGGACTCGATCCAGTCGCGTTCGGTGGCCGACGCGAGACCTTCGAACTGGCGCATCGGCCAGCCTTCGCCACGTGCCAGCCAGGCCAGCAGCAGCTGACGCGGGGTTGCAGTGGCGCCGGCAATACGACGCAGCCAGCGCAGGCGGCGCACGATGCCATAAACGGTCTCGGCAATGAAGCCGCGGTCGCGGTGACCGAGATCGCGATTCTCACGAAAATGCCGCGACAGGACCGCATCGGCGGGGTGTTCGAAAGACAGCACGGTGCCGAGCACCTGTGTGGTCTGAATGATGAGACCGCGCGAGATGGCCTCGGCTGCCTTGACTGTTTTCTGCATGATATCCGTTCAGTTCGTATAAAGATTGGCCAACGGTTCTGTCGGCGCTTCTTCCTTGAGTTCAATACTGTCGACCGCACCTGCGGTCTCGCTCGCCTTTCCGTCCGGCGGTGCAAGCCTGAGCTGCACGGCTTGCTGGTCGAGCACTTCGCCCTTGTCGTCCACCATCCTGATGCGCACCGGCAACATGCCGTAATTGCGCGCCAGCCAGATGTCTATGGTCAATACGCCGGTCTGCGCCTGCGCCCTGACCCGCAAGGTTTCGAGCCGCCCGATCGGCAGGCTCAGTCCTTCGTCCCCGACTGCTTCGAGCAGTGCAGGCGTGGCTTCCTTGTTGCTGACCACCATGATCTCACGCGGCAGCCCTGCGGTACCGACGATACCGATCTGGTGCCACAGACTGAGCACATCCTGATCGCCGGTCTGCAAGGCTGCGTTGCGACGCTCCCGCTCTCCGCGCCGGATGCTCACCTTCGCATTGTCCCAGTCGAACAGGGCACTTTCCAGTTTCTTGCCCTTCTGCGCAACGGTGAACTGATTTGGCCTGAGCCCCTCCGGCCCCAGTTCACCTTCGCTCTTCTGCACGTAGTGAAAACCGTGGAGCAAGGCCGCCAGCCCGGTCGTTTCGAGCGTGACCTGCATGCGGTAACTCGTATCGTCATGAAACCAGTCATGACGCGCTTCACCCACCTGCAGGCCGGCCGAGCCCAGATAGACGCGATATACGATGGCACCGTGTGCGGGCCAGCCGTCGAGCGCGAACGACTCACCCAGGTCGGGCTCAGCGGACTCGGCTTCAGGTGCAGCTTCGGCTTCGGCGAGTTCAAGCGGAGGCTCCAGCGCCCCAGGCGCCACTGCCTGCTCAAACAGCGGCTCGGGCGCTGCATCGCTGATCACGTCGGTCGGCGGGGACAACGCAGCAAGCGGTGCGAAGGCCGGCGGCGCCTGCTTGCGCGCCGGCGGGACTGCAGGCGCTGGCGCAGCCACCACCGCGGGTGCTGTCGTGACCGGCACCGCGACCGTTCGCAGCGCTGCACTGAGCGTCTGCGCCGTTTCGGGCTCAGGGTCAGCCCAGTGCCAGCCCTCGCCCGCAAGCAGCGTGCCATGGGCCAGCACAGACAGACCCAGCGCCGCGATGAGGCCTCGATCGATCATGAGCCGGCCGTCCTCAGCCTGCCACCTGCTCGACTGCGGGCACTGCGCTCGGGGCCACGGCGAAGTCCGCATCGGCAACACTGACGCGGGCATCGGCACCCAGTGCAATCCGCCCCTCGACAAACCAGCGCACGGCCTGCGGATAGATTCGATGCTCCTGTTCGAGCACGCGCGCAGAAAGTGTTGCCTCGTCGTCGCCGGCGTGCACCGGCACGACGGCCTGTACCACGATCGGTCCGCAATCCAGCGTCGCTGTCACGAAATGAACGGTCGCGCCATGCACCCTCACCCCGGCTTCAAGCGCCCGGCGATGCGTGTGCAGCCCCGGAAAGGACGGCAGCAGTGACGGATGAATGTTGATCAGGCGCCCCTCGTAATGACGAACGAAGTCATCAGTGAGTACCCGCATGAACCCTGCCAGCACGACCAGATCGGGCTGATGCGCGTCGATTGCGGCAGCCAGCGCGGTGTCGAAGCCGGCACGGTCGGCATAGGCCTTGTGGTCGATTGCCACGGTGGCAATGCCGTGCGCAGCGGCAAAGGCAAGCCCCGCCGCATCGGGCCGGTTACTGATCACGGCTGCAATGCGGGCACCCGGTATGGCGGCCCGCACAATGGCTTCCATGTTGCTGCCGCGACCGGAAACAAGAATAACGATGGACTTCATGATCCTCGAAGGGGATGGCGGTGTATTCAATACACCGGCAGGAATACTGCAGTTGCAAGGTTCTGGACCACTCGGGTGACAGTACGTTCGGTCTTTTCCTCGACCACGTCGGAAAGCGCTTCGAGCAGACCGATCACACGGCCGAAATCGCGCTCGAAACTGAGATTGGTGACGTCCCCCATCTCATTCGACAACAGCAGCAGATGACCATCCGCGCCGGTTGCGTTGCCCAGTTTCCAGGCTGCAATCTCGACATTGCGGGCCGCATTGTAGAGGTGCTGGGCGTCAAGATCATCCAGAAGATAAAACTCCTCACGATCGCCGAAGGCCGACTGCACCATGCTGGCCAGTCCGACAATGTACGCCTGAACCCGGTCGCCGCGATAAGCGGGGTGCAGGGCAACCGTCAGCGCATCGAGATCGCGCCGGTAACCGAGCGACTCCAGACGCCAGCCGTGCGGCTCGTCGAAGATATGCGAAACCGCCGCCTCCATGCTGCGGGCATCGGACTTTCGCCATTCACGCGGATTGCGCTTGTAAAGCTTCTCCGCCAGGCGCCGCAGACTGATGAAAATACGCTGCTGATGCGCTTCGGCGAAGCGATTGAAGTCCGTTTTTACCAGATGCTGCGCCGCAAATCCCGGCAAGCGCCCGGGCTTTGGCCCCGTACCGGGTGACGAACAGGCCATCAGGCCGGCGACCACCATGACCAGCAGCAGACAACGCCAGCGCTTGCGCTCAGCAGCCATTCACCCTCCAGCGGGGGTTCGCACCCCGGGTCGTATTGAATAGTTTCGGAGCAAATCATACCGGATCGGGCGCGCTCGCACGCCAAACCCCCGCGTGCTGGCTGATGGCCGCACGCCCCGTATAATCCCCGGTCCAACCCCGTTCGTTGCAGCGACCCTGTCCGCACATGCCCTCAATACATCGCCTTTCAGACCTCCTCGTCAACCAGATCGCCGCCGGCGAGGTGGTGGATCGCCCGGCCTCAGTGCTCAAGGAGGTTCTCGAGAACGCGGTCGATGCAGGCTCGCGTGCCATCGAGGTGCAACTCGAACAGGGCGGCGTGCGCCGTATCCGGGTCAGCGACGACGGCTGCGGCATCCAGCAGGACGAACTCGCGCTCGCGCTCGAGCGTCACGCCACCAGCAAGATCGCCAGTCTCGACGATCTCGAACGGGTTGGCACCATGGGTTTTCGTGGCGAAGCGCTGGCGGCGATCTCGGCCGTTGCGCGCACCACCATCACCAGCCGCGCCGAGGGCGCCGGACATGCGTGGCGTATCGACGGCGACAGCGGTGAACTCACGCCTGCGGCACTCAACCAGGGCACGGTAGTCGAGGTCGCCGACCTGTATTACAACACCCCGGCGCGGCGCAAGTTTCTCAAGAGCGAAGGCACCGAGTACGCGCATTGCGACGAGATGTTCCGTCGCGTCGCCCTCGCCCGCCCGGACGTCGGCCTGCAGCTTTCGCACAACGGCCGGGTGGTGCACCGCCTGCCACCGGGCGAGCCGATTCGTCGCGTCGGCACCCTGATGGGTGACGACTTTCTCGAGCACGCGCGCGAGGTGCGCGCCGAGGGCAGCATTCTTTCACTGGGTGGCTTTGCCTCCCTGCCCGCCTATTCGCGCAGCAGCCGCGACGCCCAGTACTTTTTCGTCAATGGCCGCTACGTGCGGGACAAGCTGCTGACGCACGCGGTGCGTCAGGCCTACACCGACATCCTGCACGGCAGCCGCCATCCGGCCTATGTGCTGTTTCTCGAACTCGACCCTGCGGGTGTGGATGTCAACGTCCACCCGGCCAAGATCGAGGTCCGTTTCCGCGATTCGCGGGCAGTCCATCAGTTCGTGTTTCATGCCGTCAGCCGGGCGCTGGCCGAATCCGGCGCCGGACGGGCGCTCGACGAACCGCTTTCCGCCGAAACCTCCGTCCCTGCGCAATCGGTGCAACCCGCGGCGCACTCGACTGCGCAGACACCAAGCCCCTACGGCCGGCCGCCGGAAAGCGCCTGGAACCGCCCCCCGGTGCAGGGGCAACTGGCGATGGACTCGGCCAGCCGGGCCTACTTCGACTTTGCAGCGAGCGCACGGCCCGCACCTGCGGGCGCGGGCGCAGATGCGCCCCGGTCATCGTCCGCGCCCGTCGCCCCGCCGCCCCTGCCATCGGGCGACAATGGCGCGCCGCTGGGCTATGCACTGGCGCAGCTGCACGGGGTCTATATCCTGGCCCAGAACGCAAACGGCCTGATCCTGGTCGACATGCACGCCGCCCACGAACGCATCCTGTACGAAAAGCTCAAGACCGTGCTCGATGGCACGCCGGCGGTACAGCGCCTGCTCATTCCCGCCGTATTTTCCGTCAGCGCAAAGGACATGGCCGCAGCCGACGAGTGCGCCGACGTCCTGTCGCGCATGGGATTCGAGATCGCCCCCGCGGGGCCGCAGGAGCTTGCGGTTCGCAGCGTGCCGGCGCTGCTGGCAAACGCGCCGGTGGCCGAACTCCTGAGAAAGCTGCTGGAAGAACTGCGCGAATTCCCCGCATCCGACGTGGTCACGGCGAGGCGCAACGAGCTGCTCGCCACCATGGCCTGCCACGGGGCGGTGCGCGCCAACCGCCACCTGACGCTACCGGAAATGAACGCCCTGCTGCGCGACATGGAGGCAACCGAGCGCGCCGATCAGTGCAACCACGGCCGCCCGACCTGGACCCAGCTGACGATGTCCGACCTCGACCGCTTCTTCATGCGCGGGCAGTGAGGGCACGCCACTACGCTGCGGCCCGCCACCTCGCTGTCAGGCGCGATACAGGACGATGCCCGCCACGACCGCAATGACCGTTGCCCAGCCGAGGCGGTCGATGTAGCGCTGGAGCATGGCCTCCATCCGTTCCCCGCCCCAGGCCATCAGCCCGGCCACCATGAAGAATCGCAAGCCGCGCCCTACCAGCGAGGCCAGGGTGAAGGGAATCAGGGCCATGGAGAGCGCACCGGCGGCAATCGTGAACACCTTGTACGGAATCGGCGAAAAGCCAGCGACGAAGACCGCCCAGAAGCCCCATTCGTGGAACCACTCGACTGCGGTCGAATAGCTCGACCAGTAGCGACTGGCGCGCAACCAGGGCTCAATCATTTCGAAGGCGTAGCTGCCGATCACGTAGCCCAGCAACCCACCTGCCACCGATGCGAGCGTGGTGATGAGCGCAAACCACAGTGCCCGGCGGGGATTGGCGAGACTCATCGGCGCCAGCATCACGTCGGGCGGAATGGGAAAGAATGACGACTCCGCAAAACTGAGCCCGCCCAGAAACCACGGCGCACGGCGGTGGCGCGCCCATTGCATGGCGCGCTGATAGAGCGGCGAAAATATCTTCACGAAAAGTCCTCGAAATCCGGCGACGCAGCACGGGCCGTAAACGGCCGCCATGATAGCTGGTTGGCAAGAAAGTTATTGCACTGGATGCCGCGGCGCAGCAATCAAGGCCGGCGCTCCGGGCGCTCTTCGCTGCGGGACGCATTGCCGGCTTCCCTGCGACCTTCCCCGCCTTCGTCCCGTTTGCGCGCGGCATCGCTCTCGGCGCCACGCCGGCGCTCGCCCTCCTGCGCCTCCCGGCCGCCCCGCTGATCACGACGCGATGCCCGCTCCGACCCCTGATCGCGCCGAGCACTGCCAGCATCCCGTGCCGCATCCCGGTGCAAGGGTCGGACGGTCGGCATCCCGGGCAGATGCGGAAACGGGCGCGGCGACACCACAATGTATCGCTTTCCGGCGGGTTCGCCGTCGTCGCTGCAGGGCTCCCGGTAGCGCGCCTCGCACTCGGCTTTCAGTTGCGCGCGCTCAAGCTCGCGCGCCTGCTCCGCCGCCTCCGCGTCGAGACGCAGCTGGCGTTCGGCTTCGAGTTCGCGCTCCAGCCGATCCAGACGCGATTCCGGTGGCGGCGGGAGCGGTGCAGGCGGCAGAACCGGGGCTGGCACCACCGTCAGCCGGCCCCGGCCTCCGACCGGCTCCGCGTCCACGCCCGGTGGCGGCATGTTGCCGTAGTTGATGCGGCCTTCGCGGTCCTTCCAGCGAAACACCTCGGCGTCGTCCGCGCACGCCGAAAATGCCATCAGAATTCCCGCACCGAGCGCCAGCCAATTGCGGTTCATTACCCTCTCCGCGCCATGCCTGCCCTTTCCTACACGGCAGGAGCCTCCAGCTTACTGCAGCAGGCGTCCGCGCCGGCGCACAAAGCGCAACAAGGGATTGCAGCACCGCTTCAGGATCATCAAAAAATCACGCGGCATTGCACAATATGGCTTTCCTGTAGAGAATCAAGCCCTTCCACATTTGGTGTCTTGCCATAACCGGCCGGGCAGTTCAGATCATGTCGAAGCCGTCTGCCCCCCTCTCGCTCAAGCTGGTCCTGATTGTTCCCTACGTCGTGCTGGTGATTGCGCTTGCGGTCGCTGTGGGCTCACTGTCGTATTCGGCCGGGAACCGGGCCGTGTCGACGGTCTCGGAGCACCTGCTGCTCGAAACCGTGGGACGCATTGCACAGGCAGTGGACCGTCACATCGTCGGATCGGGCGCGGTGCTCGAGTCAGCCTTCCCGGACGGCATGGCAGCGCCGGAGAAGATCGAATCGGATTTCCATGAGCTCCGGACGCGCTTCTGGATTGCGACCTCACTGCATATCGACCCCAACAACTACGTCTATTACGGCAACGAATCCGGGCAGGGGCTGGGCCTGTACCGGCACTCCCTGCAGGACGCCGAACTGCGGATGAAGATCAATGCCGACGAACACCGGGCAATCTATCGCTTCACTGGCATCGACGGCCCTTTGAATTTCGAACGGCGCGAAACGAAGCTTTTCGACCCCCGCACCCGCCCCTGGTATCAGGACGGCAAACGGGTCACAGGCCATACCTGGACCTCGGTATACATTGATTTCGGCACGCGGGAACTGCTCGCCACACGGGCGCGCAGAGTGCTGTCGAGCGCAGGCGCTTTCGAAGGCGTGGTCGCGACCGACATTTCCCTGCGTGCGCTGAACGACTTTGTTGGCCGGCTCAAGGTTTCTCCCAACGGTATCGCCTTCATCATCGAGCAGGACGGCAACCTGATCGCGTCCTCGGCCAGCCCCAACATCCGGGAGTTGCCCGATGGCAGCAGCGCCCGTCTGAAGGCACGCGAAAGCTCGCATCCGCTGCTCAGATCAGCCTACCGCCTGGTGCAGGAACGCCTGGCCACCCCCGATGCCACCTCGCTGCCAAGAGTACTGACCTTTGTCACCGAAGAAGGCGAGGAGATCCATGTCGCCTTCGACCGCATCCAGGACGAGGCCGGCCTGAACTGGATTACCGTCGTCGCCATGCCGACCAGCGACTTCATGTCCGGGGTGACCGAGAACGCAACCCGCACGGTCATGCTGGCGGCCGCGGCGGTCGTGATCGCCATCGTTATCGGGCTGCGCATCCTCGGCTGGGTTGCGGGTGATCTGAGGCGCATTGGCGAGGCCGTGCGCAAGGTGGGCGAAGGCGAGCTCGACGCACCGGTCGGCGTGGCGCGCAACGACGAGATCGGCGCACTGGCGCGCAGCTTCGAGGCCATGCAGACCCGCTTGCGCACGGACAAGCTCACCGGACTCGCAAACCGCGACGCCTTCATGCAAAAACTCAACAAACGGGTTGAGCTGGCCCGCAGCGATCGCCGCGCTGCGAAGCTGGGCGTGCTGTTCATCGACCTCAACCGTTTCAAGCAGATCAACGACCAGTATGGACACGACGCCGGCGATCTGGCTTTGCAGGAGATCGCCGAGCGCCTGCGGACCAACGTCCGCGGAGGCGACCTCGTCGCCCGTTACGCCGGTGACGAGTTCGTCATCCTGCTCGACCAGGTTGCGAGCCGCGAAGCCGTGGGCCATATCCGCCGCCAGATCGAGGAAGTCCTGCGTCAGCCCCTGTGCTGCATCGAAGCCGAGAGCACGGTCGAGATCAGTGTCGGCGGCGCGATCGGAGAAGCCCTGTATCCGGATGATGGCCTCGATGCGCAAAGCCTGCTCAAGAGCGCGGACCGGGCCATGTACGTGCATAAGTTTGCCGACCGCGCTGAACGGGGAGATGTGCCGGCCTGAAACCCCGGCTTATCCCCACCGGGCGTAGACAAGATGCGTGACAAGCTGTGGACAAGTGCCGCAAGTATCTGACCACGAAGCTCAAATTCAGACTGCTGCGAAATCGGGCAGCGGCGGACGGCCATCCGCCCGCTGCGCGCCGGCAGCGCCGCTACCTTCACGAAGGCTCGGGCGCATCCGGGCGCACCGGGGCAGTGCAACGCACCAGAAAAGTGCATTCAAGCACGAATATCCAAATGTCACGACCCCATTTCGGGCCGCCGACGCCCCCGGACCGCCAAGGGCCTCGGGCACGAACATTCCTGACAGCCTGCCGGCGAGCCGGATGCAACACGCGGCACGCAATTTGCTATTCTCCCGCAAAGCACGCCGTTGGGCGCTGCGCAGTGGCCTCGCCGGTCGATGAAGTCGATTCCGGCACGCCACAACCGCTACCAGCCTCAACGGCAAGCCGGCCGGATTCATCCGGCCGCAATCCAACACCCGAATGACCGCTCACCGGAGAAATACATGTCCAAGCCGCGCGCCCTTGTTGCCCTCACCCTGTTGCTCACAGCCGGCGCTGCCGCTGCACACCCCGGCCACGAAGCCATGAGCTTTGCCAGTGGGCTCAGTCACCCGCTCGGCGGGTTCGACCACCTTCTGGCGATGCTGGCAGTGGGGCTTTTCGCAGCACGCCAGAAGGGCGTCGCGCGCTGGGCACTGCCTGCGGGATTCGTCGCCGCCATGCTGGGTGGCGCTGCGCTGAGCACGAGCGGAGTCGAACTTCCGGCTGTCGAGGCCGGCATCGCGACGTCCGTGCTCGTCTTCGGCCTGCTGATCGCTTTTGCCGCACGCCTGCCACTGGCGGCGGCCATGCCGCTGATCTCCGTGTTCGCCCTGTTTCACGGCCATGCACACCACGCCGAGATGGGCAGCAACGCGCTCCTGACCTACACGGCCGGTTTCGCGCTGGCCACTGCAGCCCTGCATGGCGTCGGCTACCTCGCAGCCCGCCACCTGCCCGAATCGCGGTTTGGCAAATACGCGCAGCGCGCAATCGGCATGGCAATCGCCGGTGCCGGCATGCTGCTCGTCGGCGCCTGAGCGACATGGATCAGGGCAAGTCCCTGACCCTGAGAAACGACGGAAAACGGGGCAACCCCTTGCCCGTCAGCTCACGATAGCGGTAGGTCACCAGCGTGCCGGGTGGCGGTGGCTCGCGGCGCTGGGCATCGGTGAAGCCGGTTCCAATCCGGAACCGGCGACCGTCCGGCGCCTCGACCAGCAGCGCACCCAGCATGCCTGCGTATTTCCCATTGCCCTGAACGTGGGCGATCACTCTCGCCTCGTCGTCCAGCCAGGGCACGTATTTCAGGATGGCATCGGTGCGCCCGGCCACCCGCAGCGCATCGTCCCGGTGCAGCATCAAACCCTCGCCCCCCGCCCGCACAACCCGCTCGAACTCGCGCTGCAAGGCCTTACGGTCGGCGACGCGGTGCTGTGCGACGCGTTGCAGCCAGGGCAGGCCCGTACCGCTTACGATGCGCGCCATGGCGTCGATGCGCTCGGTGAAGGTGCCACCATGAGCGGGCAGATCGAAGACCATGTATTTCACCTTACGCCATGCCGCATCGTCGGGCTCCTGAGTGCGCACCGCACTCACGAGTTGCTCGAAGCGGCCACGGCCGATCCAGAGCTCACCATCGAGCGGCTCCGGCGGCAGGCCGGCAACAAACCACGCTGGCGCAGCCACCGGATTTCCGCTGCGAAACAGCAACTGCTGCCCATTCCACAGCGCACGCACGCCGTCCAGCTTCTCGCTCACCCAGTACCCGGCCGGATCGACATCCGCGTGATAGCGCCCTGCGAGCATCAGCGGAGGCAGTTGCGCCCATGCGGGACAGGACAGCGCGAGCAGCGCAAGAGTCAGAACACGGGCAATCGCCTGCCGGCCAGGCACGGGGCATTTCTTCGTTCGCATCGCGGGAATTCACCGGAAAGGATACGATTATGCCATTCTCATTCTTTAAGCACATCTTCGGGAACCGGACTCCATGCGAACTTCCGTCAGGCACACCGATCCGGATACCCCAAAGCGCCACGGCACGAGGATAATGCGAGGCCAACTCCCAGTCCTGACCCCGATGCCGCACACCGACCTCCCACCCGCACTGCTTCTGCTCGGCCCGACCGCAAGCGGGAAGACAGCCAGCGCGCTGGCCCTGGCGCACGCGTTGCCGGTCGAGATCATCAGCGTGGATTCGGCCCTGGTGTACCGCGACATGGACATCGGCACGGCCAAGCCGACGGCGGCAGAACAGGCGGTCTGCCCCCACCATCTGATCGACATCATCACGCCGGAAGAAGCCTACTCGGCTGCGAGCTTTCGCGACGACGCGCTGCGCCTGATGGCCGAAATCACCGCTCGCGGGCGAATCCCGGTGCTTGCCGGCGGCACCATGCTGTACTTCAAGGCATTGCGCGACGGCCTGTCGGCACTCCCGCAGGCCGACGCCAGGCTGCGCCGGCAGATCGACGATGACGCCATGCGTCTTGGCTGGCCTGCGATGCATGCGGAACTCGCGCGTCTCGACCCCGAGGCTGCGGCCAGGCTCGAGCCCGGCGACGCGCAGCGCATCCAGCGCGCACTCGAGATCGTTCGTGTCACCGGACGACCGCTGGCTGAAAGCTACGCCCGCCGCGAAATGACACCCCCGCCCTTTCGCCTGCTGCCAATCGCGCTTGCGCCCTCGGACCGCAAGGTGCTGCACGACCGTATCGCAGATCGTTTCTCGCAGATGCTGGATGGCGGACTCATCGACGAGCTTGCGCAACTGCGCCAGCGCTACACCCTGAATACGTCCATGCCCTCGATGCGCTGCGTCGGCTACCGCCAGGCATGGGCCTATCTCGACGGCGAAGACGACATTGAAACACTCCGCTTCAAGGGCATTGCCGCAACCCGTCAGCTCGCCAAGCGCCAACTCACCTGGCAGCGCCAGTTCCGCGACACCTGGCCGGAGCTGGTCGAACTCGACTGCCTGCGTGCCGATCTCGCCACCGCGGTGCGCAACACTGCACTCGAACGCCTCGAATCCTGAAACACTCCTGGAAACCGGACCCAATGGACCAACAAATCATCAACGACGTACGCCAGTGGCTCGACGACGTCGTCATCGGACTCAACCTCTGCCCGTTCGCGGCCAAACCCCGTACCGAAGACCGCGTGCGCATCTGCGTGAGCCACGCCACGACCGACGAAGCCCTGCTCGACGACATGCAGGCCGAACTCGAGCGCCTCTCGGACACCCCCGCCAGCGAACTCGAGACCACGGTCCTTGCGATCCCGGACATGCTGTCCGACTTCGAGGACTACAACCAGTTTCTGGACCTGGTCGATCTGTGGCTGCAGCAGTTCGGCTGGGAAGGCGAACTCCAGGTCGCGAGCTTTCACCCCGACTACCAGTTTGCCGACACCGAATCGGACGACGCAGGCAACCTCACCAACCGCTCGCCGTGGCCGCTGCTGCACATGATCCGCGAAGAAAGCCTGGAGCACGCACTGGCGCACTTTCCAGACCCGGAAGGCATTCCCGAGCGCAATGTGCTGCGCATGGAGCAGCTGAGCGAGGACGAGCGGAAGCGGCTGTTCCCCTATCTTTTCGGCTGACCCGGCAGCAGGACCACGCAGCTGCCACCGAGGCGATCGTGCAGGAACTGGCGATCGCGATCGAAGATGGCCCAGATCAGACCGACGCCACCGATCAGCACCGATGGCCACGCCAGTGCATAGCGCAGCCAGCTGCGCGCTGCACTGAGCGGCTGGCCGCTGACCGAGTCCACGATCTTGAGCCGCCAGGTCTGCATGGCCAGGGTCTGCCCCTGGCGGTGCCAGTACCAGACGAAATAGAAGCCCAGCACCAGGAACACGTGAATCCACGCCAGCCAGCCCGGTGACGCGACCTCGAAGATCATGCCGATCAGCAGGTTGGGCACCATGAAGGTCAGCGCCAGCACCCCGAGCAGCAACATCGTTTCGTACAGCATGCTCGCCAGCCGGCGGCGCAGACCGGCAAGTTCAACCACGGTGGGCGAGCGCCCGGGTGCTGCGGCCTGAGCTCCGGCCGCCGGTGTCTTGTTGCCTTTACGACTCATCGAAATATATCTACCTGTCCTTGAAGCGCCGCACCGGGCCGGCGTGGCGCAGGCGTCACCGCTTCGGGGCGACGTCCTTCAGGGGGCAGATTCTGATAGCGTTCCCACTCCGCGTGCAAATTACTGCGTCGATCAGGCGGCAGTTTCTGCATGGCACGGTACTGCATCCGCGCGCGGCTGCGCTCGTCCGGGTTGAGTCGCGCCCAGTCCCGCATCCGCACCTGGATACGCACCTGCTCGTCGGCCGACAGACGATCGTAACGGTCGCAGATGCCCAGCCATTTGCGCCGGCTGACCGGGGTCATCCCGTCCCAGTCTGCCTCAAGGGGCGCAAGCACCTCATGCTGTCGCGCATCGAGCTCGGCCCACGCCGGTGCGGCCAGCGGCAGAACGCGCGCCGACGCCAGCGCACTGCACAGCAGGCACGCGATCAGGATGAGGAGTCTTGCTGCAGCCATGCGGGAAAATCCGAATCAAGATAAGCGTCGATGGGGAGCTCGTCCGCCAGCAGCGCCGCGTCGACTTCTTCGAGTTCGAGCAGCATGGACGTCGTCGTCCAGTGGTCACCCGCAAAAACGAACACGACAACTGCCGCCAGCGCCACCGACTGACGCAGCAGCGGACGCCAGGACCACGCAGCCCACATCGTCGCCAGCAGCCTGGCGAACACGCCGCGCCGCGGGCGATGCGCCTCGAGCGCATGCAGTCGCGCTGCCCTGAGGCGCTCGGCGACCCGCTCGTCGGTGTGATGGGCGGCAACCGAAAGACTGCCGACAATGCGCCGTGCGACCGCTGCGTCGCTCAAACTATCGCCCCCTGGGCGCTGTTGCTGATCGGTCATGGCATGAGCCCCTTTGCTCTGAGGGCCGCGGCAAGCGTCTGGGTGGCACGCGAGCAGTGCGTCTTCACACTGCCCTCGGAACATCCCATGGCCTCGGCCGTTTCGGCGATATTCATTTCCTCCCAGTAACGCATCAGGAACGCCTCCCGTTGACGATTTGGCAGCCGGGCGATCTCGCGCTCAATCTGCGCGAGCACATCGCGACGCTCGAACAGACCGTGCGGCGTTTCATGCTCTGCCCCGTCGCGCTCGTCGGCCACGCTCTCGAGCGGGTCGCCTTCTTCTTCGTTCGCCCCCTTGAGCACGGACAGCGGCGACACCCAGAAGCGGCGGACCTTGAGTCGCCTGTGCGCATCGAGAATCACGTTCTGCAGGATGCGCTGAAACAGCATCGGAAACTCGTCGGCCGGGCGCTCACCGTAGCGCAGCGACAGTTTCAGCATCGCATCCTGTACCGCATCGAGCGCGGCATCGTCATCGCGCAGGGACCAGACAGCCTGCTTGAACGCACGTTTTTCAACGCTTTCAAGAAACGCGGAGAGTTCGGTGCGGGTAGCCAGCTGGGAATCCTTGAAAGAAGCGCCTATTGGACCGGCATTTACAGCCTTGACCAAACTCCCTCGGAGCGGGTACTGTTATCCGTTTCTTCAAACGAATTACAGGGCGACTTTGCGATGGTGCTGACTGGAGCGGAAATTGTAATCAGGTGCCTGCAGGAAGAAAAGGTCGAATACGTATTCGGCTATCCAGGCGGCGCCGTGCTGTACATCTATGACGCACTTTTCCAGCAGGAAGAGGTTCGCCACATTCTGGTACGCCACGAACAGGCCGCTGTCCATGCAGCTGACGGTTTTGCACGCAGCACGCAAAACGTAGGTGTTGCACTGGTGACCTCGGGCCCGGGCGCGACCAATGCCGTTACCGGCATCGCCACCGCCTTCTGCGATTCGATTCCGATGGTGATCATTTCCGGACAGGTACCGACGGCCGCGATCGGCCAGGACGCCTTCCAGGAAGTCGACACCGTGGGCATCACCCGCCCCTGCGTGAAGCACAACTTCCTGGTGCGCGACGTCAAGGACATCGCCACGACCATCAAGAAGGCCTTCTATCTGGCACAAAGCGGCCGTCCCGGCCCGGTGCTGGTCGACATTCCCAAGGACATCACGATCGCCAAGTGCGAATTCGAGTATCCGAAGGAAATCTCGATGCGCTCCTACAACCCGGTGGTCAAGGGCCACCAGGGTCAGATCAAGAAAGCCGTGCAGTTGCTGCTCGAAGCCAAGCGTCCGATGATCTATGCCGGCGGCGGCGTGGTGCTGTCCGACGCGGCCGAGCAACTGACCAAGCTCACCCGCATGCTGGGCTATCCGATCACCACCACCCTGATGGGTCTGGGCGGCTACCCCGCAAGCGATCGCCAGTACCTCGGCATGCCCGGCATGCACGGCACCTACGAAGCCAACATGTCGATGCACTACTCCGACGTGCTGCTGGCAGTCGGCTCGCGCTTCGACGACCGCGTGATTGGCGACCCGGCCAACTTCGCCGAAGAGCCGCGCAAGATCATCCACATCGACATCGACCCGTCGTCGATCTCGAAGCGCGTGCGCGTGGATGTGCCGATCGTGGGCGACGTCCGCGAAGTGCTCGACGAAATGATCCGCCAGCTCGAAGCCGGCCCCGCCCGCCCCGACATCAGCGCGTGGTGGAAGCAGGTCGAGGAATGGCGCAGCCGAAACTGCATGGTGTACAAGAACTCCGACACCATCATCAAGCCGCAGTTCGTGGTGCAGAAGCTGTGGGAAGTGACCGGCGGCGATGCCTTCGTCACCTCCGACGTCGGCCAGCACCAGATGTGGGCAGCACAGTACTACCGCTTCGACAAGCCGCGCCGCTGGCTCAACTCCGGTGGCCTGGGCACGATGGGTGTCGGCATGCCCTATGCGATGGGCGCCCAGCTTGCCCACCCCGATGCGCAGGTCGCCTGCATCACCGGCGAGGCCTCCATCCAGATGAACATCCAGGAGCTGTCGACCTGCAAGCAGTTCCGGCTGCCGATCAAGATCTGCAACCTGAACAACCGCTACCTCGGCATGGTTCGCCAGTGGCAGCAGCTGTTCCACGGTCAGCGCTACTCCGAGTCGTACATGGATTCGCTGCCCGATTTCGCCAAGCTGGCAGAGTCCTATGGTCATGTGGGTTTCCGCATCGACAAGCCCTCCGACGTCGAAGGCGCGCTGCGTGAAGCTTTCACCACGCACAAGAAAGATCTCGTGTTCCTCGACTTCCAGGTCGATCAGACGGAAAACGTGTATCCGATGGTTCAGGGCGGCAAGGGTCTCACCGAGATGATCCTGTCTGCCGAAGACCTGTGATCCGCGCCACCGTCCAGTCAATCATCTGAATCCAGGACCGAAATCATCATGCGTCACGTTATTTCCCTGCTGATCGAAAACGAATCCGGTGCGCTGTCACGCGTGTCCGGCCTTTTCTCCGCGCGCGGCTACAACATCGAATCCCTGACCGTGGCGCCCACGGAAGATGCGTCGATGTCGCGCATGACCATCGTCACCATCGGCTCGGAAGAAATCATCGAGCAGATCACCAAGCAGCTCAACAAGCTGGTCGAAGTGGTCAAGGTGGTGGACATCTCTGAAGCCGCGCATATCGAGCGCGAGCTGATGCTGATCAAGGTCCGTGCTACCGGCAAGGACCGAGAGGAGATGAAGCGCACCGCTGACATCTTCCGCGCTCGCATCATCGATGTCACCGACGCGTCATACGTGATCGAGCTCACGGGCAACCAGTCCAAGCTCGACGCCTTTACCAAGGCCATCGATCCGGCGCTGATCCTCGAAACCGTGCGCTCAGGCGTCTGCGGTATCGGGCGCGGCGACCGTGTTTTGAAGCTCTGACCCCTCCCATCTGTTTTGCGCCCGGCCGACCTGCCCTTATGATGTCGGCCGCAGGCGATTACTGCCCTTGATATCTGAAAGGAAAACCATGAAAGTTTATTACGACAAGGACGCCGACCTCTCCCTCATCAAGGGCAAGAAGGTCACCATCGTCGGCTACGGCTCGCAGGGCCACGCCCACGCCCAGAACCTGAACGACTCCGGCGTCAAGGTCACCGTTGCAGTACGCAAGGGCGGCCCGTCGTGGGACAAGGCCAAGGCCGCCGGCCTCAAGGTCGAAGAAATCGGCAAGGCGGTCAAGGCCGCTGACGTCGTCATGATCCTGTTGCCGGACGAGAACATCCCCTCCGTGTACAAGGAAGAAGTCGAGCCCAACATCAAGAAGGGCGGCGTGCTGGCTTTTGCCCACGGCTTCAACGTGCATTACAACCAGGTCGTGCCGCGTGAAGACCTCGACGTGATCATGGTCGCCCCCAAGGGCCCCGGCCACACCGTGCGTTCCGAGTACCTGCGCGGAGGCGGCGTGCCGTCGCTGATCGCCGTGTATCAGGACAAGTCCGGCAAGGCCAAGGACATCGCGCTGTCGTACGCTGCTGCCAACGGCGGCACCAAGGGCGGCGTGATCGAGACCAACTTCAAGGAAGAGACCGAGACCGACCTCTTCGGCGAACAGGCCGTGCTGTGCGGCGGTGCTGTCGAGCTGGTCAAGATGGGTTTCGAAACCCTGACCGAAGCCGGCTACGCCCCCGAAATGGCCTACTTCGAGTGCCTGCACGAGCTCAAGCTGATCGTCGACCTGATGTACGAAGGCGGCATCGCCAACATGAACTACTCCATCTCCAACAACGCGGAGTATGGCGAGTACGTAACCGGCCCCGAGGTGATCAACGAGCAGTCGCGCGTCGCCATGCGCAACGCGCTGAAGCGTATCCAGACCGGTGAATACGCCAAGATGTTCATCCAGGAAGGCAAAACCAACTACCCGAGCATGACCGCGCGTCGTCGCCTCAATGCAGAGCACGCGATCGAGCAGGTCGGTGGTCAGCTGCGCGACATGATGCCGTGGATCAAGGCCAAGGCCCTGGTCGACAAGTCGAAGAACTAAGACGTCTTCGTCACGGTTCAGAAGGCCGGAAGCGCAATGCGCTTCCGGCCTTTTTCTTTGTGTGGCGCCGAAACGAATCGATACATCCAGGGTATCCAGCTTAAGGCTGGCTTCATGTTGGCGGGCTTAAATGCACTCCGTCGCCCCAGCCGGGGCACTTATACCGAGAAAGGAAGCCAGCATGAAAAAGCTCTTTGCCGCCGCCATCATTGCCGTCACCACGACCAGCGCCTTCGCCGGCCCCGCCTGCAACGCCCCCGAAGACAAGTGGATGAAGGAGGCCGACTTCAAGGCAAGAATCGAAGCCCAGGGCTACAAGATCAAGACCTTCAAGGTCTCCAAAGGCAAGTGCTACGAGATCTACGGCTACGACAAGGCCGGCAAGAAGGTCGAAATCTATTTCGACCCGATCACGGCTGAGCCACTCGAATCCAAGTCCTGACCCCGGCACCTGAACCGCCCCTGCCGGGGCGGCTGCAATCCGCGCCGACCCGGTGAGTTTCGAGGACACACGACCATGACCCGCAGCGAATCAGACACTTCCATCCGCGTATGGGATCGCTTTGTGCGCCTGTTCCACTGGAGCCTCGTGCTGTGCGTGATCACCAACTACTTCGTGATCGACGACGGTGAGACCTTCCATCAGTGGATTGGCTACCTCGCCAGCGCGCTCGTACTTGCCCGCATCGTGTGGGGCTTCATCGGCACGCGATACGCACGTTTTTCAGATTTCTTCCCGACACCCGGCCGACTGCGCCGGCACGTGCGCCATGTCATTGCGGGCGAACCGGACCCTCACCCAGGCCACAACCCGCTCGGCGCGCTGATGATGCTGGCCCTGATCGCACTCGTGCTCGCGCTTGGTGTGAGCGGATTCATGCAGACCCTGGACGCATTCTGGGGCGAAGAGTGGTTGCAGGAACTGCATGAAGCATTTGGTTCAATCCTGATCGGCCTCGCCGTCCTGCATGCAGCTGCAGCGATTATCATGAGCCGCATCGACGGCACCAACCTGATCGGCGCGATGATATCCGGCGTAAAGACGCGCAGCAGGAAAGCCGCCCGCCCCTGACACGACCCACATTCAATGGAGGCCTGCATGCGCCTGCTGCTGCTCGAAGACGATGCGACCCTCGGCGAGGGGCTCAGCGACTTCTTGCGCAGCGAGGGGCATGTGGTCGACTGGTTCACTTCGCTCGCCGAAACCCGGGGACTCTCCCAGGAAGCCTTCGACCTGCTGCTGGTGGACTGGAACCTGCCCGATGGCGCAGGCACCGACTGGATTGCGGCACTGCGCAGACAGGGAAACACAACGCCGGCGCTGATCCTCACCGCACGCGACCGCCTTGCTGATCGAATCCGCGGCCTCGACAGCGGCGCCGACGACTACCTGGTGAAGCCTTTTGCACCCGAAGAGCTCGCTGCGCGGGTGCGCGCGATGGGCCGTCGGCTGAGCGGCGTCTCCAGTCATCTGCGCAGCTTCGGCAACGTCGACGTCGACCTCACGGCGCGCAGCGCGCGGGTCGGGTCGACGCCCGTGGTCATGACCGCGCGCGAGTGGGCGCTCCTCGAAGCCCTCGTTCTGCGGGCCGGGCGGATCGTATCGAGGACAGACCTCGAAGCCCTGGTGAGCGGCTTCGAGGGCGATGTGATGAGCAATGCGCTTGAAGTCCATATCAGCCACCTGAGGCGCAAGCTGGGCAAGGACCTGATCGAAACCGTGCGCGGCATGGGTTACCGCATCCAGGCATGAAGGGCGCGCCATCCATCCGCAGTCGCCTGTCGCGAAGCGTGATCGTGATTGCGCTCGCCTGGAGCATTGCCGTCACCGCCGCGGTGTGGACGGTCATTCGCCATGAGATCGACGAACTCCTCGACAACACCCTGCAGGAATCAGCGCAGATCATCTTCGCGCTGCTCTCGTACCGGCTTGAGCACTGGCCGCTTGATGGCTCGGCCCCGGGCTCCATGCCCGCACCCGCACACGTCGAGCGCCTGATCTGGCAACTTGCGGACGCTGACCACACGGTCGTCCTGCGCTCTCACAATGCGCCCGCGACTGCGCTGCTGAGCACGCGCAGCGCCGGGTTCGCGGACGTCGGCGACGACTGGCGTGTCATCACCATGCCGCTTCCGGGCGAGCACGGCTGGGTTCTTCACGTTGCCCAGGATGCCGAAGAGCGTCGCGAAGCGAGCATCGAGGCGGCACGTTACACCGCCGAAGTGGCCCTCGCAATCGGATTGATCTGCGTGTTCTGGCTGCGCCGGCGGCTCAAGCACGAACTCCGCCCGGTCGCACAACTCTCGGACGCCGTCCGCGATTTCGACCCGCTCGATACGCGCTCGCAGCTGCCACCGGTCACGCGCGCCGAACTGGCGCCGATGCATCACGCCATCTCCGCGCTCAGCAGTCGGCTGATACAGCGCATCTCAAACGAGCGCGCATTCTCCGCCCACGCCGCGCACGCCCTGCGTACGCCGCTGGCAGGCCTCGACGCACAACTGGCAGTCGCCTTGCGGGAATGCCCCACCGAACTTCGCACACGGCTGCTGCGCGCACGCTCGGCAGCAAACCGGCTGCAAAGAGTCGTCACCGCCCTGCTCGCCCTGTTTCGCAGCGGGGCCGAACCCGAACTGCAGCCGGTGAACATGAAGGATCTGGTCGCGCACCTGACCTTCGAGGGGCTGGAGGTCCGGGTCGAGGGGATCGAGTGGATTCACGCCGACGCCGACCTCATCGCCGCCGCGCTGATGAACCTGCTGGACAACGCTGCACGTCATCACGCCAGCCAGGCATGCGTCGCGGTTCGCGAGGACAGCGGGATCGTGCTCAGCGTGAGCGACAACGGCAGCGGCATTCCCGAGGCCAAAAGGGTGGGCCTGCAAGCTGCGCTCTCGACCCAGACCTATTCGGGTCAGACCGGCCTGGGCCTGATGCTGGCAGACATGGTTGCACGCGCTCACGGCGGAACGCTGACGCTGGACGGTGCGACCCCGGGATGTACGGTGGAACTGCGCCTGCCGCAAGCGACCTGCGTCGGACCGCCGGCCTGACCCGAGGCGCCGAGCGGCACCTGCCAACGACGCAAACAAGCGCTCGCAGCGCCTTGCCGGCGATGACCTCAGACGGACTCGGGCCGCGGTTCCGGGTGCGTGAATACCCTGGCACCGGGCAAGGCTTTCCGGATCGCGGACTCGATTTCATCGAGTGCGTCATGAGTACGGACGATGCTCCAGTCCGGCGGCACCAGCACGTCGACATAGATGAAGCTTTCCGCACCCGCGCGTCGCGTGCGCAGATCCGCATACGCGATGCCCCGGCCGGAAAAGCCCCGCAGCGTGGTCTCGATCACCGCAATGCTTTCCTCGGGCAGTGCGGCATCCATCAGGCCGTGAGCAGAGCTGCGAATCAGGCCCCAGCCCTCGGTCAGGATGTGCAGACCCACCAGGATGGCGACCACCGCATCCAGCCACAGCCAGCCGGTAAAGCCGGCAAGAACGAGACCGGCCACCACGCCTGCCGAGGTCCACACATCGGTCATCAGGTGCCTGGAACTGCCCTCCAGAGCAATCGAGCGCAGACGAACGGCGGCACGCCCGAGCGACACCGCAACCCCGAGGTTGATGAGACTGCTGCCCACCGAGAAGGCCAGGCCAATCCCGATCGACTCGAGCGGAACCGGCTCAAACAGCCGTCCGACCGCGGACCAGATGATGGCGCCCGCAGCACCGAAGATCAGGACGCCCTCGAAACCGGCGGAGAAATACTCCGCCTTGCCGTGCCCGAGGGGATGTTCGTCGTCGGGCGGGCACTTGGCGATGGTGATCATCCACAGTGCGAAACTCGCCCCGGCCAGATTGACGAAGGACTCCATCGCATCCGACAGCAGACTGATCGAGTCGGTCATCCACCACGCAAGCGTCTTGAGTACGATGGTGACCACAGCCGCCGCCGTCGACATCCAGAAATAGTGACGCGCTTCCATGTTCTCGAAAAAACGCATTGGGTGAACCCGGCTCTCAAGTGACAAGGCGGGTTTCTAACACAGCATCGGTGAATTGGTCGTGAACGCAGATCAAAAATGGGCCTGGGCGAGCATGAAACCGGACCTTGATGCCGACACCGGGCGAATGCCCCTGCCTCAGCTACTTTCCGATACACGACGAATCGAACGGATATCCGGCGACAGCGCCCCGATGGGCTAGAATCGGGGCTTCTCTCAAGTCGATTGTCCACTTGGACCACACTGACCGCATGCCTCTGATCACACCCGAGAAGCGCCGCCGCGGCATTTACATCCTGCCCAACCTGTTTACCACTGCGGCGCTGTTTGCCGGATTTTTCGCCATCGTGCAGGCGATGAATCAGCGCTTCGAGGTTGCCGCCGTTGCAATCTTCATTGCCATGGTGCTCGATGGACTAGACGGTCGCATTGCTCGCCTCACCCATACGCAGAGCGAGTTCGGCGCCGAATACGATTCGCTGTCGGACATGGTCTCCTTCGGCGCGGCCCCTGCCCTCGTGGTGTACGAGTGGGCTCTCAAGGACATGGGCAAGCTTGGCTGGATCGCAGCCTTCATCTACTGCGCCGGTGCGGCACTGCGTCTGGCGCGCTTCAACACCAACATCGAAGTGGTCGACAAACGCTACTTCCAGGGTCTGCCCAGCCCGGCTGCGGCAGCGCTGGTTGCGGGACTGGTCTGGGTGGTCATCGACAACGGCATTGCCGGCAGCGACGTGCGCTGGTACGCCTGCATCCTGACGATGTTTGCCGGCATCTCCATGGTCAGCAACGTGCTGTTCTGGAGCGGCAAGAGCATCAACCTGCGCAAGAGCGTGCCCTTCATCGTACTGATTGCGCTGGTGCTCGCGTTCGCGCTGGTCTCAAGCTATCCGCCGGGCGTTCTCTTCGGCCTCTTTGTCATCTATGCGCTGTCGGGCTACGTCGTGTATGTGCTGCGCTGGCGCAAGCGCCGCCAGCGCCCGGACGCCAAACCCGTCGCCGAGGAGCCCCGAGCAGCCGATACCCCGCCAGAATGACGCGCTTCTAACTGCGCCATTCAGGCGCTTTCACAAATTTTTCACACTTCCTTGAGCTTCCGGCGACACCACGGAGATCATGATCCGCGGTCCATGTCTCCGGAGCTCCGAATGCAGCCCGCGCGGTCCCGTCTTCCCAGCAACGCCCAGTTCAACCGCTTCCTGCTGCTGTCATGGCTTATCTGTCTGGCACAGGTGCTGCTGTGCCAGACCGCGCGTGAGTTCTCCGAACCCGCCGTGGCCGGCTGGAGTCTGGCCACGACGCTGAGTTACGCCGCGTTCTACCTCCTGCCCACCGCGCTGCTTGGCCATCTCGGCCTGCGGGTGCTGAGATCGATACCTGGCCTGAAGTCCGCAGCGGCATTGATGGCCGTGCTGGCCGTGGGCCTGGCCGGCCTCACCCAGGTCCTGCTGTTTGCCGACCGCATGATCTATGGCATGTACGGCTTCCATATCAATGGCTTTGTGATTGACCTTGTGTCCACGCCGGGTGGGATTGCATCGCTCGGCGCCAGTCGCAGCACGGAACTGACGGCGACCGCCATCGTTGTCGCGCTCATCCTCGCCCAGGCAGGCGCCTATCTGCTTGCGCTGCGTGCGCACACAGGCGCCACCCCGGCGCGCAGCGGACGCTGGCGCTGGGTTCTCGCCGCCTTCCTCGCGCTCACGCTCGGCGAGCGGATTGCCTATGGATTCAGTGCCGTGCTGCACTACGAACCGGTGCTCTTCGCCAGCGAACGCTACCCGCTCTACCAGCCCATGACCTTCGACAAGTTCGCCCGCAAGATGGGGATCGAGGCGGAAGCGGCCGAGAGCAATGGCGTGCGCATCCGGAGCGGCTCGCTGAGTTACCCGCGCAAACCGCTCGAAACCGTTGCGCCCGCCGCACCGCTCAATATCGTGTGGCTGGTTGCGGAGTCGCTGCGCTTCGACATGCTCGACCCGAAGATCATGCCCAGGACGTGGCAGTTCTCGAACGAGGCACTGCGTCTGGAGAAGCATTTCAGCGGCGGAAACATGACACAGATGGGTGTGTTCTCGATGTTCTACGGGCTGTACGGAAACAACTGGTTCCCCATGCTTGCCGCCCGCCGCGCGCCGGTGCTGATGGACGTGATGCAGCAACAGAACTATCAGTTCAGCCTTCACACCAGCCAGCGCTTCACCTATCCCGCCTTCGACAAGACCGTCTTCGCCAACATGCGCGCGGAAGACCTCCACCCCATCGAGAACGGCGCACCGGCCTGGCAGCGCGACGTCCAGAACATCGACAACATGCTCGGATTCATTGATGGTCGGGACAAGGCCCGGCCCTTCATGACCTACATGTTCTTCGAGTCGACGCATGCCAACTACGACTTCCCGGAACGGGCCGTGATCGCAAGTCCGTATCTCGAGGACTTCAACTACATCACCACCAACCTGTCGGAGCAGATCGGCGCGATCAAGAACCGCTACATCAACGCTGCGCATCACGTGGACGCCCAGATCGGTCGCGTGATCGAGCACCTGAAGGCGCAGGGCCTGCTCGAGCATACCGTGGTGATCGTGCTCGGCGACCACGGTGAAGAGTTCATGGAGCGCAAGCGCTGGGGCCACAGTGCGGAGTTCAACCGCTTCCAGACCGGCACCCCCGGCGTCATATACGTACCGGGCGCCGCGCCGCGCGTCATGACGGGCATCAGCAGCCACCTCGACATTCCGGCCACCCTGCTGCCCCTGCTCGGCGTGAGCAACCCGCCCGAGGACTACTCCAACGGCCACAACCTGCTCGCGAGCGACTTCCACCGCGATTACGCCGTCGCCGCCGACTGGAACCGGATCGCCTACATCGGTGACGACTACAAGGTCACCTTCCCGATCAATGCGGTGGGCGCTGCGCGCAATGAGATCACCGACGGTGACGACAACCCGCTCGCCGACGGCGATGCCGCACGAATGGCGATCCGCAAGCCGATGGTCGAAATCATGGATACACTCACACGTTTCACGCGTGCGCCCGGCTGAGGCGCATCATTGAGGCATGACCATGCGGCTGCTACTGATCGAGGACAATCGTGACATCCTCGCCAACCTTGCGGACTACCTCACGCTCAAGGGCTACGAGGTGGACTGCGCCCAGGACGGACTGACCGGACTGCATCTTGCCGCCGTCAATCACTACGAGCTCATCGTGCTCGACGTGATGCTGCCCGGAATGGATGGTTTCACCCTGTGCCAGCGTCTGCGCGAGAGCGAGCGCAGCGACACGCCGGTCATCATGCTCACGGCACGGGATGCGCTCGACGACCGCCTGACCGGCTTTCGCGCCGGTGCCGACGACTACCTGACCAAGCCCTTCGCGCTGTCAGAGCTGGCCGCCCGCATCGAGGCAGTCCTCAAGCGCAGCCGCGGCGGCGGCAGACGGCTGCTGAAGGTCGCCGACCTCAGCTACGACCTCGACACCCTCGAAGTCACCCGTGGCGGCCAGCTGCTCCACCTGGGGCCGATCGGCCTCAAGCTGCTCGCAGTGCTGATGCAGAAGAGCCCCGCGGTCGTACGCCGCGAAGTGCTCGAAACCGCGCTCTGGGGCGATGAGCCCCCCGACAGCGACAGCCTGCGCAGCCACATTCATGCCCTGCGCCAGCAACTCGACAAACCCTTCCCCTCTCCCCTGCTGCAGACTGTTCATGGGGTGGGCTTCCGTCTCGCTGCACTCGCAGGCGATGGCTGAGAGAAGCCTTTCCGGGCGTATCGTCACGGCGTTTACGCTGATGACGACGGTCGTCGCCGGCCTGTTCGCGCTGGCCATCGTGATCTTCATCAACCAGGCTGAGGTACAGCTTGTGGCAGAAGGCCTGAACCGCCAGCTCGATGTCATCACCTCCACCGTCAGCGAAGGTGAGAAGCCCTATCTGGGGCCGGAGCTGACGCTGTACCGCGCGCCCTCGGCAGACGACGCGACCCTGCCCGACTGGCTGCGCAACCTGACGCCCGGCTTCAGCGAGATCGAACACGACGACGTAGACTGGCATGTGCTGACCCGCGACGAGGCCGGGAAGCGGTTCATCCTGGTGCTCGACCAGGTTGAGTTCGAAGAGCGTGAAAACCGCCTTTACATCGCGGCCGTCTCCGGCTTCGCGCTGAGCCTGCTGGCCGCATTCATCATCGGCACGCTGACCGCAGGCAAGGTCATCGCCCCGGTCATCCGCCTGTCTGGCCAGGTGCGACATCGCGACCAGTTGCTGTCGCTGGCGCCACCACTTGCAACCGACTATCCGGCGGACGAGGTGGGACAACTGGCGGCGGCCTTCGACGACACCCTGAACCAGCTGCGCGAAGCGCTCGACCGTGAGCGCCTGTTCACCAGCGATGTCAGCCACGAACTGCGCACACCGCTGATGGTAATCGCCAGTTCCTGCGAACTGCTGCTCGAAACCCTGCCCCACGACGCACGCGAACGGACGCAGATCGAACGCATCCAGCATGCCAGCGAGGAGATGCGCGAGCTCGTCGAAACCTTCATGTGGCTCGCCCGCGGCGAGCAGGCCAAACGTCAGCCGGCGTCGATGAACACGCTGCAACACATCGCCGAAGAGCAGTTCCGACGCTGGAGCCCGGACGCCGAGCAGCGCAGGCTTGGTCTGCGGCTGACGGTCGAGGCACCGGACGACACGCTCTACCCAACACCGATGCTGCGCGCCGTGATCGCCAACCTGCTGCGCAACGCCCTGCATTACACCGACAAGGGCGACGTGCAGCTGGTGCTGCAAGGCAGGCGCTTCAAGGTCATCGACAGCGGCGCCGGCATCCCGATTGCGGAACGGCTGAGCGTCTTCCGCCCCTTCGTCCGCGGCGGAAGCAGTCGCGGAGACGGTATCGGCATCGGGCTCTCCCTGGTTCAGCGCATCTGCGCACAGCAGGGGTGGAAGATCGAGCTCTCGGATGCCGCCGGTGGCGGTTGCGTGTTCGAAGTCGACCTGGGGTGAAACCGGCCGGTTGAACGTCACTTCACGATAATTTGACACCTGTACGACGGCGGGGTCACAGCAGCCTCGCCAGACTGCGCACTTTGAATCACTGCGGAGTCAGCTCGTGCACACGTCCAGCCAATCGCCTACCCGTCTGCCCTTCTCGGAGAAATACGACCTCCGCCACGCAAGGGCCTACTTCGAGAAGCATCAGGATGGCCTCGCACGCCGTCTCTCAAACTATCGCGACATCCAGATTGCCCGCCAGGCCCTGCACCTGGCCGGAGACCCGACCCTGGTGCTGGATCTGCCCTGCGGTGCAGGACGGTTCTGGCCACTGCTCGCGGAGCAGCCCAACCGGGTGATCCTCGCTGCGGACAACTCGGCGGACATGCTCTCCATCGCCACCCAGTCCCAGTCGCCAGAAATCGTTCGGCGGGTGAAGACCTTCCAGACTTCGGCGTTTGACATCGACCTTCCCGATCGTGCCGTTGACAGCATTTTCTGCATGCGCCTGATGCACCACATCGGCGAACACGAACACCGACTGGAGATGCTGCGGGAGTTTCACCGCGTCACCCGCGACACGGTCATCCTGTCCATGTGGGTGGACGGCAACTACAAGGCATGGAAGCGTGCACGGCTTGAGCACAGGCGCGACCGCAGGGAAAACCGCGGTCCCCAGAACCGTTTCGTGATCCCGGCAAAGCAGATTGAGAGCGAGTTTCGCAGCAACGGTTTCGAGATTCTTGGCCACTACGACTTTCTGCCGATGTATGCTATGTGGCGGACCTATGTACTGCGCAGGATCGATAGATGAACAGACTCGCACCCTCACTGTCTGCCACAACCGCTAAGCAGGACGACTTCGAGCACTGGTGGACACTGCCGGGCGAATGGGTGGAAACACCCAATGAGAGGCGTGACGGCTGGAGTGGGGTGATTCGCGCCCTCACCGATCACACCCTGTGTTACGTCAAGCGCCAGCGCAATCACCTGTGCCGCACCCTGAGCCACCCGCTGGGCTGGCCGACGGCGAGCAGGGAAGCCCACTTTCTCGACGCGGTGCGCAACCTCGGCTTGCGCGTGCCGGAAACGGTCTACCACGGCGTGCGCAAGTATTCGCGCGGAACCGAAGCCGTTCTCGCCACCCGTGCGCTCGATGGTTTTACCGCGCTGTCCGAGCACACCGGCTTGAGCGCAGCACAACGCGAGACCCTGGCAACCGAGCTCGGCCGGGTGCTCGGCGTGCTTCACCGTGCGCGTTTTCAGCACGGTTGCCTTTACGACAAGCATGTGATGGTGCGCTGGCAGGGCGAGCAACCCGACGTCGCCCTGCTCGACCTCGAGAAAATGCGCCGCCGCTTCAGCGCGGACGCTGCGGCCAAGCGCGACCTCGACCAGTTGAAACGTCATCAGTCGATCCTGACCCCGGCGCAGTGGGACATGATGCTCGAATCGCACCGACAGGCACTGCGCGAAAATACCGACGTTTGAGCTTTTCTTCACAGCAGCAGCACACTTCGCCAACACCCGGCAGCCCAAACTCCCTGACACCATCATCACTCAGGGAGTTGCAACATGCACAGTCTCACCGCCGGGTACCGCGGACGCTTCAAGTACGACAGCCGGACCGCGACCGCCTACCAGCAGGTGGATCCGGACAAGCATCAGGCTGAAATGCGCCTGGTGGACAAGGTGCTGTCCATGGTTCCCCCTGCACACCGCGTTCTGGATTTGCCATGTGGCGGCGGCCGTCTGAGCCTGCATGTGAGCCAGCGCGGCTATCAGGTGACCGCAGCGGACCTGTCGGATGCCATGATCGCCATCGCGGGCAGCACGCTGCACGCACACGGACTGACACACGGTGTCGACAAGCAGGACATCGAGCACACCACCTACCCCGACCGGGCCTTCGATACGGTGTTCTCCTTCCGCCTCTTCCATCACTTCCCCAACGCCGACATTCGCCAGCGTGCGGTCAGCGAGCTGTGCCGGATCTCGGGCAGGTATGTGGCGATGTCCTATTTCAGTCCCTGGTCCGTCACCTCGATCAAGCGCCGCATCCGCGTACTGCGCGGCGGACGCCCGTCGGAGAAGCACTCAACTTCGCTGCGCGAGGTCGAAGCGTACTTCGCACGCGCCGGCTTTCGACTGGTGCGGGACTTCGCCCGCAGCCCCTTCATTCACACACTGCATCTCGCGCTATTCGAGCGCATCGAAGCCTGAGCACCGACGGCACCGTTCGCAGCGCACGGCCCGGGGAGCGGCGCTCATCCGGCGGGCAGGCTCAGGACCGCGCGCAGCCCGCCGCCGGGCGATGCTTCGAGCACGACGGACCCGCCGTACAGGCGGGCGAGATCATTCACGATGCCCAGACCAAGGCCGGACCCCGGCACCAGCTCGTCGGTGCGCACGCCACGCTCGAACACCGCCTCCCTGACCTCCGGCGCCAGACCGGGACCGTCGTCGTCGATACTGACGACGAGCCCCTGCCCGCTCACCGACACCTTGACGTCGACCCGTGATGCGGCCCATTTGCACGCGTTGTCGAGCAGATTGCCGAGCATTTCCTGCAGATCCTGTTCCTCGCCACGGAACACCGCATCGCCTGCCGCACCACGCCACTCGACCGACAGCACCCGATCCGGATGCAGGCGCTGCATGACCCTGAGCAGCGCCTCGAGCGCCCGTCGCAAGGGGGTGCGCACCCCGGGCACCTGCACCGCAGCAGCGGCGCGGGCGCGGGCGAGGTGGTAATCCACCTGGCGACGTGCGGCACCGACCTGTTCAGCAACGAGGCGTGCAAGGGCGCTGTCCTCCGCTGCCGCCGCATTCGCAAGAATGGCCAACGGGGTCTTGACCGCATGCGCGAGGTTGCCCGCCTGCGTGCGCGCACGCATGACCACCTCTGCGTCGCGCCCCAGCACCGCATTGAATTCATCGACCAGCGGACGCACCTCATCCGGGAACCGCCCCTCCAGCGCGCGGCTGCGCCCGTCCCGAACGTCGGCGAGACCGCGGCGCAGACGCCGCAGCGGTGCCAGGCCTGCCCACACCTGAATGAAGACCGCCGCAGCCAGACCGGCGGCCAGAATGCACAAGGCCAGCACGAGCAGGCCGACGAATTCGCGCACCGGGCCTTCCATCGTCTGCTCATCGACCGCCACGATGAGGCGCAGGGGCAGACCGGGGTGGTCCGCCAGCCTGACCACACGCTCCATCATGACCAGCGTGGCGCCGTCCGGACCGCCGATGCGGTGGATGTGCACCTGGCCGTCATCAAGGCGGTCGGCCGGCACGGTGAGCACCGTGTCCCACAGCGAGCGTGAGCGCAGGTGTCCGATACCGTGGGCGCCCTCCCCGTCGACCTGCCAGTAGAGTCCAGAGTACGGCTTCTGCAGGCGCGGATCGCTCAACGCAGACAGGAGCCTGGGACGCAGATCCTCGCCGAACTCGACATTGGCGGTGAGCTGGTCGAGCTGAACCCGCAACTCTGCATGCAGACGGGCAGCAACATGCTCGCGGAAGAGATCAGCGAGAAAGAAACCCGACAGCGTGAGCGCTGCCAGGATCCATACAAGGCTGCCGGCAAGCAGCCGGAACCGCAGCGAACCGACACGCGGCAGCGCCTGTTTCATTCCGGCGTCACGAGCCGATAGCCCAGTCCGCGAACGGTCTCGATCAGGCCGGCCGGCAGCTTCTTGCGCAGCCGCCCGATGAACACTTCGATGGTGTTGGAGTCGCGGTCGTAGTCCTGCGCATAGATGTGCTCATTCAGATCGGTGCGCGACACGACCTCACCCTGGTGATGCATCAGATAGGCAAGCACCCTGAACTCATGACTCGTCAGGCTCACCGGCTGACCGTTCAGGCTGACCCTGCCGGCACGCGTATCGAGTACAACCGGACCGCACGCAAGGCTCGCGCTCGCATGCCCGCCCGCCCGCCGGATCAGGGCCCGCATCCGGGCGAGCAGCTCTTCCATGTGAAACGGCTTGGTCAGGTAATCGTCAGCGCCCGCATCGATGCCAGCCACCTTCTCGTGCCAGCCATCGCGCGCGGTCAGGATCAGCACCGGTACGGTCATCCCGTCTGCGCGCCACTTGCCCAGCACGGTGAGCCCGTCCATGCGCGGCAGGCCGAGATCGAGAATAACCGCATCGAAGGTTTCCACGGCCCCGAGAAAGTGCGCATCCTCACCGTTGTCAGCCGTGACAACCGCATAGCCCGCCGCATCGAGCGCCTGCTTAAGCTGCCCGGCGAGCGTCGGCTCGTCTTCCACCACGAGAATGCGCATCAGTGCCGCTCCTCCTTGCTTCGCTCGTCGCCGGTCCTGCGTCCGCGCACCGACAGTACGCTGCCGTCTTTCGCATCGACGAGCAACCTGGCCATGCTGCCGTCGTCACGCAGCAGCTTCAGTTCGTACAACCAGCGCCCATCGTCCCGCTCAAGCTCGATCTCGATGATCTGCCCCGGATGCGACTGCTCCACGCGCTCGATGATGTCGCGCAGCGGGATAACCTCCCCGGCCTCGAGCGCACGCCGCGCCCGGTCATGGTCGTGCGCATCGGAAGCCCGTGCCGGCATGCTGACAGCGGCTGAGCACAGCACTGCCATGGAAAGCAGGGGGGCAAGAAGGCGTGCAGCAAAGGAACGCATTACGACGGACTCCTTTCGGGGGCGAGGCTTGAATGATAACGACACGGCAGTTGCGAGGCCTGCATCCATGGCTCTCACTTATAGCCGTGGCCGACTGAACCCGCGATGAACGTCCGCTTCAGGATGCATTCAGCCGCCGGCGCCCATCATGGCGCCATCTTCCCAGTCACGCTCACCGGAGGCAGACATGCCCGGCAATCGCTTCAATCTTTCCATCCTTGTTCTTGCACTCGCCGTTCCCGCACTTGCCGCGGCGGGTCCGCGCGACGAACTCCTCAACCGCTACAGGGCCGAGGCGCGCACGGCCGATGCAAGCTTCAGCGCATTCTCCGCTGCGCGTGGCGAGGCGCTCTATCGCGACCGCCATGACGGTGGCAAACCGGACACCCCAGCGTGCACATCGTGCCATGCCAAGGACCCGCGCAAGCCCGGCCAGACCCAGACCGGAAAGCGCATCGACCCTGTCGCGGTATCGGTCAGCCCGGATCGCTATACCGATCCGGCAAAGGTCGAGAAATGGTTCAGGCGCAACTGCAACGAAGTCCTTGGCCGCGAGTGCACTGCGCTCGAAAAAGGTGACTGGCTCACCTGGATGATCAGCCAGTAATCCGCAGGAGACCATCATGAACATTCCCGTCCGCCCCCTCGTATCCGCCTCACTCATTCTTGCCGTCAGCGCCTTCGTCCTCACGGGTGCGGTTGCCGACGGCGGGCACTACTTCCCGCCGGTCGCAGACAAGACCACTGCAGACGAATGCGGCAGCTGCCATCTCGCATTCCCGCCCTCCATGCTGCCTGCAGCATCGTGGCGCAAGCTGATGGGTCAGCTCGACCAGCATTTCGGCGACGACGCGAGCGTCGACGCTGCAAGCGCCGACATCATCACCCGCTATCTGACCGCCAATGCGGGCGACAGCAGCGGGCTTCGCTTCAGCGGCAAACTGCTGCGCGACCTCGCCCCCGGCGCAGCTCCGCTGCGCATCACCGACCTCCCGCGCTGGAAGCGCGAGCACCGCAAGATCCGCGCGGCCGAGTGGGCCGACCCGAAGGTTAAATCGAAAGCCAACTGCGCCGCCTGCCACGAGGGCGCTGCCCGCGGCTACTTCGATGACGACTGATCGCCTCCGGTCATGACGCTTCGTTCTCCAGGACAATACCCATGAAACGCGTTCTGCTCCCCTTCCTCTGCACCGTCACACTCGCGTGGTTCGGCGCCTTGCTCGTCGAAGCGGCGCCAGCCGGTACCGCGCTGCCCTGGGCGTTCCGGCAGCAGGCGCTTTATCTCACAGGCCTGTGGTCCTTCGCGCTCATGTCGCTGATCATGGTGCTGGCAACGCGCCCTGCCTGGCTTGAAGCACCGCTGGGCGGCATGGACCGCATCTATCGTATCCACAAATGGGCAGGCATCCTCGCCGTGCTCTTCGCCGCTGCGCACTGGCTGATCGAGATGGCGGACGACGTGATCAAGGCCGTCTTCGGCCGCGCAGGCCGGATCCCCGGAAACCACGACGGCGGCTTTCTCGCCATGATGCAGGATGTCGGCGAGGACCTCGGCGAGTGGGCCATCTATGCCTTGCTGGCCATGCTGCTCATCACCCTGTGGCGCAAGTTTCCCTACCATCTGTGGCGTTACCTGCATCACGTGATGCCGGTGCTCTACCTGATGCTGGCAATCCATGTCGCCTTTCTTGCACCCACGGTGTGGTGGTCGCAACCGGTCGGGTGGATGCTCGCAGTGCTCATCACGATGGGCGTTGCGGCGAGCGTGGTGTCGCTGACAGGGCGCATCGGCAGACGCCGGCGCGTCGCCGGTACCATCGAGTCGGTGCATGCCACGGCTGATGGCATCTGCGAAATCGACTGCCTGCTGGACCCGCAATGGAAAGGTCATCGCGCCGGACAGTTTGCATTCGTGACCTTCGATGCCATCGAGGGCGCCCACCCCTTCACCATCGCCAGCGCCGACCGTGGCGATCATCATGTCCATTTCAAGATCAAGGCGCTGGGCGACTACACCCGTGGTCTGGAGCGAAAGCTACGGGCCGGACAGTCGGTTCAGGTCGAAGGCCCTTACGGCCGCTTCGACTTCCGCCGCGCGTCACGCAAGGCAGCGCAGATCTGGATTGCGGGTGGCATTGGCATCACGCCTTTCATCGCCTGGCTCGAATCGCTGCAGAACATGTCCGACAGTGCGCCCGAAGTCGACCTCTACTACAGCACCCGATGCCGTGACGACGATCCCTTCGTCAGCCGTCTGGAATCGCTGTGCGCGGGCCTCGCATCGGTCAGGCTGCATGTCGTCAGCACCGACCGCGACCCGGTGGTGAACGCCGAATGGCTGCAGCGGCAGCACGGCGCGGCAAAGCACACCGAGCTCTGGTTCTGCGGTCCGCGCGCATTCGGAGATGCCCTGCGCACGGGCATCTCCCGCCTCGGGATGCGAGGTGTACGTTTTCATCAGGAAGCATTCGAGATGCGCTGACAAGGCCGAAACCGCGTGGGCGGGCGCGATCGAAGGCGATGATCGCACCCGCCCATGCGCTGCGACTTGCCATGACGCAAATCGCTGCCTTATAGTGCGGCACATGAAACCCGAACGCGACCTCCTCTCCCTGTCGCTTCGCCTCCTGCCGGCGGGTGTGCTGCTGCACGCCCGACTGCTGCGCCCCGCGCGCTGAATACATTCCCCCCTCCCTTCGTGCCACACCCCACTGCCCGCGCACCCATGCAGGCAGTCGAGCCGTATACGCAATCAGACCTTAGCCGGAGCCGACCATGAAAGACGCCTTGATCATTTTCGATACCACCTTGCGCGATGGCGAACAAAGCCCGGGCGCGTCGATGACCCGCGACGAAAAGCTGCGCATTGCCCGGCAACTCGAGCGCATGCGGGTTGACGTGATCGAGGCCGGCTTTGCTGCGGCCTCGAACGGTGACTTCGAAGCCGTGCGTACCATTGCCGAGGCGATCAAGGAATCCACCGTGTGCTCGCTGGCACGCGCCAACGAGAACGATATCCGCCGCTCGGGCGAAGCCATCCGCCCCGCCGCCCGCGGCCGCATCCATACCTTCATCGCCACCAGTCCGATCCACATGGAGAAGAAGCTGCGCATGACGCCGGACCAGGTGGTGGAGCAGGCGGTGAAGGCGATCGGCTGGGCGCGCGAATATACCGACGACGTCGAATTCTCTGCCGAAGACGCAGGCCGTTCGGACATCGACTTCCTGGTGCGGATCTTCGACGCGGTGATCAAGGCCGGCGCAAAGACCATCAACGTGCCCGACACCGTCGGCTACAACGTCCCCGAGCAATACGCCGCCACCATCCGCACGCTGATCGAGCGCGTGCCGAACTCGGACAAGGTGATCTGGTCGGTGCACTGCCACAACGACCTCGGCCTTGCGGTATCCAACTCACTGGCTGCAGTGATGGCCGGTGCGCGTCAGGTGGAATGCACCATCAACGGCCTCGGCGAGCGTGCAGGCAACGCCTCGCTCGAAGAAATCGTCATGGCCGTGCGTACCCGGGCCGACGTGTTTCCGGTCGAGTCCCGCATCGACACCACCCAGATCGTGCCCGCGTCGCGCCTGGTGTCGCAGATCACCGGCTACCCGGTGCAGCCGAACAAGGCCATCGTCGGCGCAAACGCCTTCGCGCACGAATCCGGCATTCACCAGGACGGCGTGCTCAAGCACCGCGAAACCTATGAGATCATGCGCGCCGAAGATGTGGGCTGGGGCGCAAACAAGCTCGTGCTCGGCAAGCACTCGGGGCGCAACGCCTTCCGCGCCCGCCTGCTGGAACTCGGTATCGAGATTGGCTCCGAAGAGCAGCTCAACCTCGCCTTTGCCCGCTTCAAGGAACTGGCGGACAAGAAGCATGAGATCTTCGACCAGGATCTGCACGCACTCGCCAGCGACGAGGCGATCACCCCCGAGTTCGAGCACTACCGCCTGGTATCCACCCGCTTCCACTCCGAGACGGGCGAGACGCCGCTGGCCGAGATCACCCTGACCGCAGGCGGCCGTGAAACCCACAGCAAGTCGAGCGGCTCAGGCCCGGTCGACGCCGCCTTCAAGGCGATCGAATCGGTGGCAGCCAGCGGCACCGAACTGCTGCTGTACTCGGTGAACGCCATCACCACCGGCACCGATGCCCAGGGCGAAGTGACCGTGCGTCTCGCGCGCGACGGGCGCATCGTCAATGGACAGGGCTCAGACACCGACATCATCGTCGCCTCGGCGAAAGCCTATCTGAACGCGCTCAACAAACTGCACGCCGGCAGCGAGAAGCTCAATCCGCAGGTATGAGCCAGGCCCGCGCCAGTTGCAGGCTCAGTCCTGCGGCTGGCGCGACGGCGCCGTGTTGCGTGCGTAGAACATGGTGCTGAGAAACAGCACGATGGACAGCGCCACCTCGATATAGGCCAGCGTGCCGCTGAGCCCGGCATCGTTGGTACGCAGCACGCCCTCGGTGAGGTAGAGCAGCACCAGCATCGACATCCACTGGTAGGTATAACGCTTGCCACGCAGGATGCCGAATACGGCAAGCATCAGCGGCAGGACCTTGAGCATCATCCACGAACCGCCCGGACGCAGGGGCGCGAGCCACACCTCCCACAGCACGCACAGTACGATCAGCGACAGCAGCGCCACGCTCGATATCAACGACAGCAGACGTGGGCTCATCGCGCACCTCCCAGCTTCAATGCAATCTCCGCAAGGCGACGCCCCTGAGCCTGCGCCAGCACGATTTCCTCCTCACTCAGCTGCGACAACCCGTCCGCACCGGCGACGTGGGTGACACCGTAGGGCGTCCCTCCGCTGCGCGTCGCGTTGAGCGCGGGCTCAGTGTAAGGCAGCCCCACCAGCACCATGCCGTGATGCATCAGCGGCAGCATCATGGACAGCAGCGTGGATTCCTGGCCGCCGTGCTGGCTCGCGCTCGATGAGAACACGCAGGCGGGCTTGCCGGCGAGCGTGCCATTGACCCATGCGCCCGCAAGGCCATCCACGAAATACTTTACCGGCGCCGCCATGTTGCCGAAGCGGGTCGGACTGCCGAGCGCCAGCCCGATGCACTCTTCGAGATCGCGCGCCTCGACATAGGGCGGGCCGTCGGCGGGAATGTCCGCCTCCACCGCCTCACACACGGCCGACACCTTGGGCACCGTGCGCACACGCGCTGCAACGCCGGGAACCTGATGGATACCACGGACGATCTGCTCGGCCAGCGCGCGAACCGAGCCGCGGTGGCTGTAATACAGCACGAGGATTTCCTGCATGACGAACCGAAGTGGATAGAATGCGCGGATTATACCTGCCCTCCCTGCCGGCCCCGTCCGCTCAATCCACATGTCGCTGCAGTCACTCCGCGATTTCGCCGAGCTCTTCTCGGCGCGCTTCAATGCGACCCGCTGCCCGCAGGTTGCAAGCAGCCTGGCCTTCACCACCCTGCTTGCCCTGGTGCCGCTGATCACGGTCACGCTTTCGGTGTTCAGCAACCTGCCGGGCATGGATCAGCTGGGCATCTCGCTCAAGATCTTCCTGCTCGAGAACCTGCTGCCAGACCGTGCAGGCAAGATCATCACCACCTACGCGATCCAGTTTTCGCAGAAGGCCGCCCGCATGACGCTGATCGGCACCGGCCTGCTCGCGGTGACGGCGCTGATGCTGCTGGCCACGATCGAGCGCGTGTTCAACCACATCTGGGGCGTGCGCAAACCGCGCCCGATGCTGCTGCGAATCACCGTCTACTGGTTCATGCTCACCCTCGGCCCAGCCATTCTGGGCGGCAGCGTCTTCGCCACCGGTTACCTGGTCAGCTCTTCAATGGAGTGGTCCGCCCATCTGCCCTGGATCAGCGAGCTCGCGGCACGCACGCTGCCACCGCTGCTGCTGGGGGCCCTGTTCAGCTTTCTCTACTACGCGGTACCCAATCACCCGATCCGCCCGCTGCACGCAATTACCGGAGGGGTTTCGGCTGCGGTCGTATTCTTCCTGATGCAGCGGGCCTTCGGCATGTTCCTCGCCCAGTTCCCCACCTACACGCTGATCTACGGGGCGTTTGCCGTGCTGCCGATCTTTCTGGTGTGGCTCTACCTGTCGTGGATCGTGATCCTGCTTGGCGCCCTGGTGACGGCCACCCTGCCCGCCTTTCTGGAGCGACGCCTGCACTCCCCCTGCTTTCCCGGCAGCGAGGCCTGGGCTGCGGTCAGCGTGCTGCTCGAACTCGCCCGCGCCCAGCAGGACGGCCGGACGACACCGTTTACCCAGCTCCGCGCACACACCGGACTGTCCGAACCCGAGGCCGAGACCTTGCTCGGAAAACTTGGCGAAACCGGATGGACGACACGCGCCGAAAGTGGCGAATGGGTGCTGACCCAGGCGCCAGAGCGCATTCCGCTTAGCGAGGTCATCCGCCGCTTTGCCCTCGACGATCTCGCCTGGCAGGCTGCGTCGGAAGGCAGCGTCTCGGCCCTTGCACAGCGCCTCGGGCGCAGCATGCGGATGGAAGGCGAAACCATTGCCAGCCTGCTCCAGTCACCGCAGTCCGGCGCGCCGGACTGAGTGGCGCACAGGGCCTGCGCGCCACTCAGATCGGATAGGGGTCGATTTCGTAGCGGAAGAGTTCGATGCTGGCCGTCTGCATATCCAGCCCAAGCACCCGCCCCTGCGCGACATAAAGGTGCTCGCCGTCGTTGACCAGCGCAAAACGTCGCGACACATAGGTCCCGGCCGGCGCCACCAGCGCCTGGTGCTGCCTGACGGCCGCCAGGGGGGGCAGCATCAGCGCCGGCGTCATCTTGCGCACATCGCTGCCACGGAAGCCCACCTGAACCGCACTGAAGCCCTGGGAGATCACCTGCAGGCCGAGCTCGACCTGATCCGGGTTGTCGCTGCGAATCCAGCGCACCACGCAGACTGACCAGCCCAGCGTGGATTCGCGACGCAGTGCCAGCAGCATGCCCGCCGACAGCGCGGAATCGACGCCACCCACGCACAGGATGGCATACCCCCCGGGGCTCTCGTTGAACACCATCCACTCCGCCACCTCGGCGCCGGTGCCACGACCGATATCCCAGATCGCCTTCAGACCGGCACAGACCTGCACCGAGTACTGATGCTTGCGCCGAGGCTGCGCCCGCTGCGGCGGTGTGGCCCAGCGGTCGCGCAGACGACGCAGCAGCGAAAGCACCTCGACCGGCGTCAGCCCCTCGGGGAGACCGGACGTTTCCGGATCGAGCAGTTCACCGTCGCGCTCGAGCCCGACGACCTCGGCCTCGAGAACCCGCTCCTCCAGCCACGCAACCTGCTGACTGACGCGGCGGCAGATCCCCTGCGGGCTGAAGTAGATGATGTCGCGCCCACCCTGCGGTTTGTGCCGCACGATCGGTATCGGCGGATTGTCCTGCGCCAGGTCGATCCAGTAGGACGTGGTTTCCGGCTGCAGCGGCTCGGTCGATAGATCTGCGTCGCACGCTGCCGTATCGAGATAATCGAAGAGCCATTGCAATTCACGCGCAGTGAGGCTCTCGGGCTGGCTCACCGCAATGGTCATCACACGCCGGTACTGCACACACAGTGCAGCCACCCCCGCGTCAGCGCCTGCGCCACCCGCCAGCTGTTCGCGCATGCCGGCTGCAAGCCACAACACATGTGCATGCTGCCACAAGCCAAACGGCACCACCGCGCCAGCCATGCTGCCAAGAATGCAGGCCTCGCCGATGAGCTCGAGCGCCTGCGCACTCAGATCGACCAGCTCCTGCCTGCGCGCCCACAACCAGCGCCGCTGCAGTTCCGCCGCCAGACCCCGGTAGTGATCGGAGATGGCGAGCAGGCTGTCGATCAGCGCCATTGCAGTGCGGTGGATCTCCCGGCTCAGCGGCAGGCTCGCAGTGAGCAGGCGTGGCCGGAAACGTCCACAGATGTCCTTTGCGCGTACCCGCAGCAGCCCGAGCAATTCCTCGCGCTGCGCCACCGTGAGCGCGCTGTCGCCCGCCGCGGGTTCGTGGTGCCGCAGGGCAGCGAGGTCCGCAACCGGGTCGTCATCTGGCTCGCCGTTCAGCCAGGTCAGCGCGGCTTCGTGGGTTGCGGAGAGTTGATCGGGCTCTGACATCGACTGTCGCTATGGATTAAGTGGCTTACCATTCTATTCAACTTTGGAACGGCGCACCGCCCTGTACACTCAGGGCGAGCACATTGCCGTCGCACATGAGTCCGGCAAACCCTGAAAAATACACAAGCACCTTGCCGAAAAACCCTATGTACCCTACAATCGTGCGCTTTTCGTCTCTACCGATCTCAGGATACTCAGATGGTCGTCATTCGCCTTGCCCGTGGTGGCGCCAAAAAGCGCCCGTTCTACAACATCGTTGCTGCCGATTCGCGTAACCGTCGTGACGGTCGCTTTATCGAGCGCGTCGGTTTCTACAATCCGGTTGCTTCCGGCGCCGAAAACGCGCTGGTCATCAATACCGAGCGCCTGGCCTACTGGGAGCAAAACGGCGCCCAGCTTTCCCCGACGGTTGCCCGTCTGGTGAAGCAGTCCGCCAAGGCTGCCTGATTTTCAGGACGCTTCAAGCATGATCGTACTGGGGCGCATTGTCGCCCCTTTCGGCGTTCAGGGCTGGCTCAAGATCCACCCTTTCGGTGATGATCCGCTCACGTGGCGGAACATGCCGAACTGGTGGGTTTCGAACGATCCCGACGCCCCTGCAGAAGCATGGTCGCAGCGCGAATTGCGCGGCTGCCGTGCCCATGGCAAGGGCCTGGTTGCGACGCTCGAAGGCGTACCCGACCGCAACGCTGCAGAAGCCATCGAAGGCTGGTACATCGGCGCGCCCCGTGAGGCCCTGCCGAAGCCTGCTGCCGATGAATACTACTGGGGCGATCTGGTCGGTCTGGAAGTGAGCAATGAAGCCGGCGAGGCCCTGGGCACCGTCAGCGGACTGATCTCTACCGGTGCCCACGACGTGCTGCAGATTCAGGACGGAGACAACGAACGGCTCGTGCCCTTTGTTGCCGCCTATGTCCTCGATGTAGACCTGGCAGGCCGGAAAATCCGGGTTGCCTGGGAAAAAGATTGGTGATTCAGGCATACGGCGATCCGCGCCGCTATGACGTGATCACCCTGTTCCCGGAAATGTTCGCAGCCCTCACCGGCAGCGGCATTACCCGTCGGGCGCTGGGCCGCGATCTTTACCGGATCGCCTTTCACAGCCCGCGCGATTTCGCCACCGACGCACATCGCACGGTGGACGACAGGCCTTATGGCGGCGGCCCGGGAATGGTCATGATGCCCTCTCCTCTGGAGCAGAGCATCGCACAGGCCCGGCAGCAGCAGCGGGACGCGGTGGGCAGTGCCGGACCGGTGATCTATCTGTCACCGCAAGGCCGCACGCTGCAGCACGAACGAGTGATGGAACTCGCACAGGCGCCAGGACTGATCCTGCTGTGCGGGCGATACGAAGGTGTCGATCAGCGTGTGATCGACCGTTGCGTGGATGAAGAAGTCTCGCTTGGCGACTTTGTCCTTTCGGGCGGCGAACTGCCCGCGATGGTGCTGCTCGATGCCATCGTGCGACAACTGCCTGGCGCACTGAACGATGCCGATTCGGCGGTGGAGGACTCCTTCGCCGATGGCTTGCTGGACTGTCCGCACTATACGCGGCCGGAAGTATATGAGAATGAACGGGTGCCGGACGTACTGCTGTCCGGCAACCATGCCTTGATCCGCCGCTGGCGCTTGAAGCAGTCGCTCGGACGCACCTGGTTGCGCCGCCCGGAACTGCTCGCCGACAGAGCGATGACCAAGGAAGAATTGCGCCTGCTTGAGGAATTCAAGCGGGAGCAAACTGAGGCGAAAGACGGCGCTGCCGGCTGACGCTTCGATGACAAACCGCATGCATCAGGTGGCGACCTGCTCTGCATGCCAGGCCAAAGGCCATTAGACGAGATGGAGTCAAACACATGAACCTGATTCAGCAACTCGAACAGGAAGAAGTCGCCCGCCTTTCCGAAGGCAAGACGTTCCCCTCATTTGCCCCGGGTGACACCGTGGTTGTGCAGGTGAAGGTCAAGGAAGGCACGCGCGAGCGCCTTCAGGCTTATGAAGGCGTCGTGATCGCAAAGCGCAACCGCGGTCTCAACTCTGCCTTCATCGTCCGCAAGATCTCCTCCGGCGAGGGTGTCGAGCGTACGTTCCAGACCTACTCCCCGCTGGTCGCCTCGATCGAGGTGAAGCGCCGCGGTGACGTACGTCGCGCCAAGCTGTACTACCTGCGCCAGCGCTCGGGCAAGTCGGCACGGATCAAGGAAAAGCTGGACTACAAGTCGGCGGCAGCGAAGAAGCAGCAAGGCTGATTGCCAGTCTCGGAATCGTACAGAAAACGGACCCTCGGGTCCGTTTTTTTATGTCTGCGCTGCGTACCCGGCACGCGTGAGCGGCCCCGCAAAGGACCGCACCGCCACCGCCTGCCAGCTCGCCACGGCCCGGCGCGACGGTCCCGAGCGACGGGCCTGAGACCTCAGCGGCGCTCGACCATGTAGAGCATCACGGCCGCTGCGAGCAGGAACAGCATGCTCGGGGTCAATGCCGCCATCGCGGGCGACCAGGCGTTGATCACGCCAAGATTCGAGAACAGCCCGTTCAGCAGGTGGAAGCCAACGCCAAGCATGACGCCAAGGAAGACCTTGACGCTGACCCCGCCCATGCGATCGTGGGTGAAGGCGAAAGGCAGCGCCAGTGCAATCATCACCAGCGCGGCAAACGGATAGATGAGCTTCTTCCACAGCGCAATCTCGTAGCGCTCGGCGCTTTGCTGGTTGTCGCGCAGATGTCGAATGAAGGCCCACAGATTGCCGACCGACATCCGTTCCGGAACCACCATCAGCACGCTGAGCACTTCTGGCGTCAGCTCCGAGTGCCAGATGAACTCGGGCAGGGTTTCGACGTCGGTGCGGTCGGCACGGAAGTTGGTCTGCACCACACCGGTCAGGCGCCAGAATCCGTCCTGGGTGTACTCGCCCCGCTCGGCCTCGCTGATCGAAGCCAGCGCGGTGTTGTCATCGAAGGTATAGACACGCACCTTCTCCATCGTGCGATCGGGCTGCAGCGTGCGCACATTGACCACAAGACGCCCGTCCTTGACCCACAGGCCTGAGCGCAGCTGCTGCGACACCGTCGAGTTAGTCGCGGTCAGCCGCCACTGCTGGGCAGCGCTCTCGGCGGGCGGGGCAATGTACTCACCGAAGACGAAGGTCAGCACCACGAACACGCTTCCGATCAGCCCCAGCACCCGCAGCATCCGCCACGTCGACAGACCCGACGCGCGCATCACGGTAATCTCGGAATGGCGGGCGAGCGTGGTCAGCGCGTAAAGCGAGCCGATCAGCACCGCCACCGGGAGCAGCTCATACACCCGCCCCGGCAGGATCATCGCCACGTAGATCATGGCGTGATGCAGCATGTAGCCGTCCTTGCCGACGCTATCGAGCTCGTTTACGAAATCGAAAAAGGCGAACAGGCCGAGAAAGGCAACCAGCACCATCGCCGTGGCGCCATAGATCTCGCGCGCAAGGTATCGGGTCAGAATCCTGCTCATGAGCGCGACCGCCAGAAAGGAGTCACCACCAGCCGGCGGTAGAACATGAATGCCACCAGCGCCAGGACGGCAAGGTGCGGCAACAGCAAGGCGAGCTCGAAACGCAGACGCCCCTGCGACACCCAGGCCTGGCAGACGGTGATCGCATTGCTGTAGATCAGATAGGTAAACAGGGCCAGCAGCAGGTTGTTGGTACGACCGGCACGCGGGTTGACGAAGGACAGGGGAATCGCGAGCAGCGCCAGCAACAGGGCTGCGAGCGGAATGCCGATGCGGCCCGCCAGTTCGGCCAGATTGCGGTCATCCGGGTTCTGCAGCAGCTGCAAGGTGGGGCGGGTCCGGGTCTTGGCCGGCGCAGCTGCCATCTGCCTGGATTCGATCTGCACCTGATAGCGCTCGAAAGTCATGACCCGGTACTCGGGCGTACCCGGCGTGCCATCGTAGCGCCGGCCCTTCTCGAGAATCACGTAGCGGTTGCCGTCGTCATCGTTGTGCATGAAGCCTTCTGCAGCGGCAATGACCGTCAGCTTGCCCTTGTTCTCTTCGCTGACGAAGACGTTGCGCACCCGCCCGTCCTCGCCGGCACCCACCTCGACGAAAAACACCCGGCGGGCGCCTGACGACTCGCGAAACACGCCCGGGGCCACACGGGTCGTATCGTCGCGACTGTCGAGACGCTCGCGGTACTCGGCGTTCTTGAGCTGCGCCCACGGGCCGAGGAAGAGCGTCACCCCGGCAATGACCAGCACCAGCGGCACCGCAAAGCGCAGCACGGGCGAGATCCAGGCCGTCAGCGGCACGCCGGATGCAAACCACACCACCATTTCGGAATCACGATAGCCGCGCGACAGCGAGAGCAGCACCGCAATGAAGAGCGTGAGCGTGAGCACAACCGGAAGCTCGCTCAGGGCGCCGAAGCCGATCAGTGCCGCCACGGCGTCCGCGGGCACGCTGCCACCCGCGGCCTGACCGAGAAGCCGGATCAGCACGGTGGTGATGAGAATCGCGAACAGGGCGACAAATACAGCCGCTGCGGCGTAGGAAAATTCCCGCTGAAGGGCGCGGCGGAAGATCATCGCACCAAGTCTGGACCAGTAAGCGTTTTTGGGGAGGGTGTTCAGCTGCTTTTGACGGGCTTGTCGGGAACGGGCCATAATCGGCAACAGACCCAAGGACGCGTCGTACACAGGAGTAAGCTCGTGGAATTTACCATAAAGACCGTCAGCCCGGAGAAAGTCCGGACCGGCGTGCTCGTTGTCGGCGTGTTCGCCGGCGGCACCCTGACCGCCTCTGCGCAGACCCTCGACAAGGCCAGCAAAGGCAAGCTGTCACAACTGATCAAGCGCGGCGACCTCGAGGACAAGGCCGGCGCCTCCATGACACTTCACGACCTGCCGGGCACGACCGCCGACCGCGTACTCCTGGTGAGTCTGGGCAAGAAAGAGGACTTCAGCGACAAAGCCTATCGCGATGCCCTCGCCAGCGTCGCCAAGGCACTGTCGGCCAGCCCCGCCAAGGACGCCGCAATCACCCTCGCCGACACGGCACCGGGCGCGCGTTCGCAGGCATGGTGCCTGCAGCAGGCCAGCCGCATCATCGCCGACGGTGCCTACCGTTTCGACGCACCCAAGGCGGGCGGCAAGGACAGTAAGAAAGAGCGCGGTGCGCGCAAGATCACCCTCACCATCGACTGCAAGGTCAATGCTGAGCTCGAAACCGCCGTGCGCCGCGGGCAGGCCGTGGCAGAAGGCATGGCGCTGGCCAAGGACCTCGGCAACCTGCCGGGCAACGTGTGCACCCCCGCCTATCTCGCGGACACCGCCAAGGCGCTCGGCAAGCAGTTCAAGCTCGACGTCGATGTGCTCGACCGTGCCGACATGGAAAAGCTCGGCATGGGCTCGCTGCTCTCGGTCGCAAAGGGCTCCGAGCTGCCACCCAAGCTCATCGTCATGCACTACAAGGGCGGCAAGGCCAAGGCCAAACCCGTCGTGCTGGTCGGCAAGGGCGTCACCTTCGACTCCGGCGGCATCTCGCTCAAGCCCGGTGCCGAGATGGACGAAATGAAATACGACATGTGCGGCGCAGCCAGCGTGATCGGCAGCATCAAGGCCATTGCACGCATGGCCCTGCCGATCAACGTCACCGTAATCGTGCCAGCCACCGAGAACATGCCCAGCGGCACCGCGACCCGCCCGGGCGATGTGGTCACGTCGATGTCGGGCCAGACCATCGAGATCCTGAACACGGACGCCGAAGGCCGGCTCATCCTGTGCGACGCCCTCACCTACGCCGAGCGCTTCAAGCCGGACTGCGTCATCGACGTCGCCACGCTGACCGGTGCCTGCGTTGTCGCGCTGGGCAAGATCCCCTCCGGACTGCTCGCCAACGACGACGACCTTGCCGCCGAACTGATCAAGTGCAGCAACGACTCCGGCGACCGCGCGTGGCAGATGCCGTTGTGGGAGGAATACCAGGATCTGCTCAAGAGCAACTTTGCAGACATGGGAAACATTGGCGGACGTTACGGCGGCACCATCACTGCGGCCTGCTTCCTGTCGCGCTTCACCAAGGCCTACAAGTGGGCACACCTGGACATTGCCGGAACAGCCTGGGTGTCGGGTGACGCGAAGGGTGCAACCGGACGGCCAGTGCCCTTGCTGACCGAGTTCCTGATGAGGCGTGCCGAGGGCACGGCGGACTGAACGCGGTGACGCGGGTACAGTTTTATCACAACACGCCGGACCGGCTCGCGCTCACCTGCGAGCTGGCCGCAAATGCACATGCGGGTGGCAGGCAGGTCGCCATCCGCGTGGCCGATTTCGCCCACGCACGCCGCCTCGACCAGCATCTGTGGACGGCTGTACCGCTCTCGTTCATTCCACATGTGCTGCTTGAATCCCCGCTCGCAGCGGAGACGCCGATCGTGATCGGCACTGCTGACAGCACCCGCCCCTGGCCCCATGGCGACCTGCTGTTCAACCTTGCCGACGACATTCCGCCGGGTTTCGAGCAGTTCCGCACCGTGGTCGAAATCGTCGGCCAGAGCGAGGCGGACAAACTGCCCGCACGAACACGCTGGCAGCAGTACAAGGCCAGCCAGGTCCCACTCAAAGCCTTCGACGCCGAAAGCAGGTCAGCCCTATGAACGCGTGGTCACCCCGGGACGAGAACTCCGACGCCGAACTGGAGCTGGCCGACAGCCTGATCGGCAAAGCCGATGCGCTGCTGCGCCGTCACCACGCCACCAACGCCCCGCCCGCAGCCATGCCGGCCGAGACCCCCGATGACGGCGACGAACTGCCCATCCTTACCGATGTCGTCCTCGACTTTGACGAAAACATCCCGCTGCTCAGTGAAGTGGCGCAACTGCAGCAGAACACCCCGTCGCCCGCACCCGCAGCGGCCGCGAATCAGGCGGGCCTGAGCATCCAGGACCGTGCCGTGCTCGTCGAACATCTGGTTGAAATCGACACCCTGATCGCGCACGAAGTGGAAACCTGGCTGAGCAACGAGCTCCCGCAACTGCTGTCCCGTGAACTCGACAAGCTCAACGAGCGACTGCGAATCGAGACTCTCGCCCACCTGCGCGCAACCCTGCTCCCGACCCTTTCGGCGCATATCGCGAGCCGTCTGGACGACATCGAGCGCTAGACCGCCCGAGCACCGGCAGCCTCCGCCGGCACAGGATGACCGCCACGATGCACAAAGGGCCCGACGATCATCCGCCGGGCCCTTTGATCGTTTACGCCGCGCCGGTCTGCACCGGCCACGCCCTGCCGCGCTCAGGAACCATAGAGCAGCCCGGGCAGCCAGGTCGCCAGCGCCGGGAACACCACCACCAGCACCAGCGCCAGCACCTGGATGGCCAGGAACACCAGCGACGACTTGAAGATCGTTGCCATGCTGATCGTGGCCGGCGCAACCCCGCGGATGTAGAACAGCGCATAGCCGAATGGCGGACTGAGAAAACTCATCTGCATGTTGACCAGATACAGCACCCCGAACCACACCAGCACCTGGTCCGGCGTCGGTCCGGGCATGCCGAACAGCCCGTCGAAGGCCAGACTCTTCACGATCGGCACGAAGATGGGCACAGCCAGCAGCAGGATGCCGACCCAGTCGAGGAACATGCCGAGGATGACCAGCAGGAACATCATCAGGAAGAGGATGCCGTAGGGCGAGAGTCCGGTACCGAGCAGGCTGTCGGTAATGAAGGACTGTCCGCCCTTGAGGATGTAGAGCCCGACAAAGATCGACGCGCCGAAGATGATCCACAACACCATCACGGTCGCCTTGGCCGTTGCCAGACTCGCACCGAACAGGCCGTCGAGCGTGAGACGGCCGTGAATCAGCGCCACGATCATGGCACCGAAAGAACCGAGGCCGGCAGCCTCCACCGGCGTGGCGACACCGGTAAACAGCAGCCCCAGCACGATGATGACCAGCAGAATGGGCGCAATCAGGCCGCGCAGCAGGATGAGCTTGGCCCCCAGGCTGAGACGCTCCTCTACCGGAACGGCCGGACCGACCGCCGGATTGAGCAAGGAACGGATCAGCACGTAGGCGACATACAGTCCCGCCAGCATCAGGCCCGGCACCACGCTGCCCGCATACAGCTCGCCAACCGACTGCTGCGCCACCACCGCGTAAAGAATGGCGAGAATGGACGGCGGGATGAGCACCCCGAGTGCGCCGCCCGCCATGATCGAGCCCAGCGCGATCTGCTCGTCATAGTGACGCTTGAGCATTGCCGGCAGCGCAATGATGCCCATGGTGACGATCGCCGCCCCCACCACGCCGACCATCGCGGCAAGAATGGTGGATGCGAGGATGGTGGCCACTGCAAGCCCGCCGCGCAGGCCACCCATCCACTGATAGACGGCGTCGAACATCTCCTCGATCAGGCCCGCGCGTTCGAGCATCGTCGCCATGAAGATGAAGAGTGGAATCGCCGCCAGATCGGGGTTGGTCATCATCGGAAAGATGCGGCTCGGCACCATGTTCAGCATCGCCGAGTCACCGACCAGGTACAGAAACACCACGCCGAGACCGCCGGCAACGAAGGCCAGCGGCAGTCCGGCCATCAGCAGCACGAAGAGCGAGCCGAACATGATCCAGGTGAGCGCACTCATTTCCACGTTGGCCAGCACGCCCTGCATGCGGAACAGGAAGTAGTCGTCCCCCCAGGGATCGTAGAACGCGATGTTTACCGCTTCGATCGCCATGATTGCGGCGAGCAGCAAGGCCCCGCCATAGACAGCAAAGCGAAAACCGGTGTGGTTGGCAGCGGAGCCGTTCGAATTGGTGGTCTGCATGTCAGTGGTGCTCCCGGCAGGCCGTTTCAAATCTGCGGATGTCCTTGATCAGGTGCGAGATCCCTGCCAGCAGGATCAGGATGGCCCCAAGCAGCAGCGCGGCCTTGACCGGCCAGTACTGCACCTGCCAGGTTTCCAGCGAACGCTCCCCCTGGTTGTAGCTGTCGGAAAAGAAGCGCCATCCGGTGGAGATCATCACCAGCACGAAGGCAAAGAAGAACACCGAGGTCACCACATCGACCGCGCCTCGCGCCCGCCTCGACAGCTTGGTGTAGATCACATCCACCCGCACGTGCGAGCCATGCAGCAGGCCGTAGGCGCCGGCGAGCGCGTACTGCATGCCGAACAGCAGATAACTGGACTCATGCACCCAGATCGTGGGCTGATTGAAGGCGTAGCGCATGAGCACCTCGTAGGTGTAGGCGAGCACCGCGTTCACGCTCCACAGCGCGACGAAGGTCCCGCTGCGGTCGCTCAGCCAGTCGACCACTCTTTCAAAGGTGGTCGCAGTCGCCTCATGCTTGACCGCGGGCAGCACCCCCTGCCGTTGCGCAAGCACGATCAGGATCAGCGGCATCACTGCCAGCCAGCCCCAGTAGGCCCAATGGGGCATGACAAAGCCAAAGCCCTGCAGGTCACTCATCGCGTACTCCGGGAAATAAGCCGGACCACCCCCGTCCGCAGACAGGTTCGATCCGGAAAAAGATCAGTTGCCGGCAGCGCCGTGCCCCGTCGCCGCGGGCACGCTGCGGTTGTGCGCCCGGATCGCGCCATGACGCGATCCGGGCGCACAACCACGTTCAAGACCGGCGCCGCTGGCCAGACTCAGAGGCTCTGACCCTTGAGGTCGTCTGCGGTCACGTAGCCAAGGATCTCGTTCTTCATGTAGTCGAGCTGCAGCTTGAACACACGCGTCGCATCCGGATCCTTCTTCGCCCACTTGTACCAGATCGGGATCGCCGCCTTGCGGAAGCGCTCGATGTCGGTCGGCCCCATGCGCGAAACCTCGGAGCCGGCCGCGATGAACTTGTCCATCGCAACCATGTTGGCCTTCTGGATTTCAACGTAGTGGTGAAGGGAGTAGCTCTTGACCTGATCCTCGACGAATTCCTGCATCTTCTTGCTCAGGCGTTTCCAGGCCCCCATGTTCACCGTGAGATCCATGATGTCCACCGGCTGATACACGCTCATCGTTCCCGGCGGTCCGAACAGGATGTACTTGGTCACCTGATGGAAGCCGAGGTCGTAGTTGACCGCCGGACCGACGTAGTCGGCAGCATCGATCGTGCCCTTCTCAAGCGCGGGAAAGATGTCCGAGCCCGGCAAGGCCACCGTGGAGCAGCCAAAGGTCTGGAACACCTCGGCAACCATGCCGCCGGGCAGACGGATCTTCTTGCCCTTCAGATCGTCGACCGAGCGGATCGGCACCTTGGAGTGAATGATGTTGGCGTCGTGGTGGATCGGGCCGACGAAGAAGAGCCCCTGCTTGGCGTAGATCTCGCGCGCCAGTTCGAGCATGCCGAGGCCGTAATACATCGTGTCCCACTGTGCCGGCTGATCCGGCCCCATCGGGTACGAGGACAGGAACACCGACGCGGGGATCTTCCCCGCCCAGTACAGCGTGAACGGGTTCATCCCCTGCAGCACGCCACTGCGCACCGAATCGAACAGGGAATTGTTGTCGGCCGCGACCGCCTTTGCCGGAAAGGGCTGGATGCTCAATTCACCGCCGGACTTTTCCTTGAAGTTGTTGCACCAGGTCTCGAAGAGCTTGTAGCCAGTGGTCCCGGCATCCCAGGTCGACTGCACTTTCCACGTCGTTCCCGACTGCGCCTGTGCATTGCCGATAAACGGCGCCGTCACCAGCGCAGTCGATGCAGCCACCTTCAGAGCCTCTCGGCGTGTGAATGTCTTGCTCATCTTGTCTCCTCCGTCGTTGTTTGGCCAGGCAGGCACCCTCGACTTATTTATTCCCGCAGCGCAGCAATTTCACTTTGCGCGGACTCGCTACAGCACCTCACCCGGTACATCAGAATCAAGCGTGGCTGCAGCGAGCTGCACTTCCGAATTCGCCACAACCCTTTGATACAATGGATAACCCCTAAGGCCACACCAGCACCCCAGACGCCGGCGCCACTGCATATTGCGCTGAATTCAAGCCCTGAAAAACACAACATAAGGAATATCAATTATTCTTCGCTGGAATCAGTGAAGGCCTTCGCCACGGGAGTATGCCGATGGACAGATTCACCAGCATGCAGCTCTTCATCCGCCTTGTGGATAGCGGCAGCTTCTCGCGCACGGCGCGCGACATGAACCTGACGCAGCCGACGGTCACCAAGCACATCGCTGCAATCGAGGCCAGACTCGGCGTGCGCCTGCTCAACCGCAACACACGCGGCATGCGGCTTACCGAGGCAGGCACGCTGTTCTATGAACGCTGCAAGATCATTCAGCGGGAAGTCGAGACCGCCGACGACATGGTGACCCGCCTCGGTGAGCGGGTGCACGGCCGCCTGCGCATCGCAAGCTCCTCGGGTTTCGGGCGCAGGGTCGTGATGCCGCTGGCGCTCGAATTCATGGCCGGCAATCCGGGCGTACAACTCGATCTGCAGTTCGACGACCACATGATCGACCTCGTCGAGCACGGCATCGACGTGTCTGTCCGCATGGGCAAGCTCGCCGACTCCACGCTCGGCAGCCGCTGTCTAGGCCTCAACCCCTGGGTCACCGTGGCGAGCCCGGCCTATCTCGCCCGCTGCGGCGAACCCACCCATCCATCGACGCTCACGGCACATCACTGCATCGTCTACAGCAGCGTACAGGGCGACCACCTGTGGCATTTCGCCGACAGCAAGGGCAACCCGGTCCCGGTGGCGGTGAGCGGCCCGGTGCGCTCAAACAACATCTCCTGCGTCGCCTCGGCCGCAATCGACGGCATCGGCATCGCCCTGCTGCCGCTCTACATCGCGCGCCGGTGGATCGTGCGCGGCACGCTGACCTCCATCCTCAAGGGCTTTCCCCTGCCCTCGCAGGAGATCCATGCCGTCTATCCGTCGCCACGGCTCGTTCCCGCCAAGGTCAGCGCATGGATCGCCTTTCTGCAGACGCAGTTCGAGGACGATGCGTGGATCAGGCGCGAATGGGGAAATCTCGACTCCCTGCGCTGAGCGATCAGTCCTTGCGCTGTTTCCGACGAATGCCACCGGGAGTGTTGGTGGCGCATCCGTTATAATTACGCCTTTGCCTTCAAGCGCGCTAAAACAACATGGAACTGGCCAAAAGCTTCGAACCGGAGAACATCGAGCGTCGCTGGTACCCCGAGTGGGAATCCCGCGGCTACTTTGATGCCGGCCTCGACAAGTCGAACCCCAACGCCTTCTGCATCCTGCTGCCGCCGCCGAACGTCACCGGCACGCTGCACATGGGACATGGCTTCAACCAGACGATCATGGATGCGCTCACCCGCTACCACCGCATGCGTGGTCACAACACGCTGTGGCAGCCGGGCACCGATCACGCCGGCATCGCCACGCAGATCGTGGTAGAGCGCCAGCTCGACGCGCAGGGCATCTCGCGTCACGAACTCGGGCGCGAGAAGTTTCTGGAGAAGGTGTGGGAGTGGAAGGAGTACTCCGGCGGCACCATCACCCGCCAGATGCGCCGCCTCGGCACCAGCCCGGACTGGAAGCGCGAGCGCTTCACCATGGACGAAGGCCTGTCGAAGACCGTCACCGAAACCTTTGTCCGGCTCTATAACGAGGGCCTGATCTATCGCGGCAAGCGTCTGGTCAACTGGGATCCGAAGCTGGGTACGGCGGTATCCGACCTCGAAGTCGTTTCCGAAGAGGAAGACGGCAAGCTGTATCACATCATGTATCCGTTCTCGGACGGTGCGATCGACGGCCTGCAGGGCCTCACCGTCGCCACCACCCGGCCCGAGACGCTGCTCGGCGACGTCGCGGTCATGGTGCACCCGGAAGACGAACGCTACGCCCACCTGATCGGCAAGACCGTGCGCCTGCCGCTCACCGGCCGCGACATCCCGATCATCGCCGACGACTACGTCGACCGCGAATTCGGCACCGGCTGCGTCAAGGTCACGCCCGCGCACGACTTCAACGACTACGCAGTCGGTCAGCGTCACAAGCTCGACATGATCGTGGTGCTCAAGCTCGACGGCAGCATGCCCGCCGTGGCCGAGCGCTATGACACCAACGGCCAGGCACTGGAAGGCGTGGCCATGCCCGCCGGCATCGTCGGCATGGACCGCGTCCCCGCGCGCCAGCAGGTGGTCAACGAGCTCGAAGCCCTCGGCCTGATGCTCGAGATCAAGGCGCACAAGATGCAGGTGCCGCGTGGCGACCGCACCAACGTCGTGATCGAGCCGATGCTCACCGACCAGTGGTTCGTTGCCATGAGCAAGCCGGGCGCCGACGGCAAGTCGATCACGCAGAAGGCGCTCGACGTGGTTTCGTCGGGCGAGATCAAGTTCTATCCGGAAAACTGGATCAACACCTACAACCAGTGGCTCAACAACATCCAGGACTGGTGCATCTCGCGTCAGCTGTGGTGGGGCCACCGCATTCCCGCCTGGTATGACGAGGAAGGCAAGATCTACGTCGCCACCGACGAAGAGGCCGCGATCCACGCGTGGAAGGCCGATCTCGAAGCCGAGATCAACCGCCTCAAGGCTGAAGTCCAGTCCCGCCAGGCCGCAGGCGAGACCACCGAGCAGCACCCGGAACTCGCGCAGCGCCTGTCCGTGCTTCACGCCCGTTACGAAGAAGGCAAGCTGCGCCGTGAAGACGATGTGCTCGACACCTGGTATTCGTCTGCGCTGTGGCCGTTCTCCACGCTCGACTGGACCGCCGAGTGGCCGCAGCAGAGCAACGATGCACTCGACCTCTACCTGCCCTCCACCGTGCTCGTTACCGGCTTCGACATCATCTTCTTCTGGGTCGCCCGGATGGTGATGATGACGACTCACATCACCGGCAAGATCCCGTTCAAGCACGTCTACGTGCATGGCCTGATCCGTGACGCGGAAGGCCAGAAGATGTCGAAGTCGAAAGGCAACGTGCTCGACCCGATCGACCTCATCGACGGCATCGCCATCGATGAACTGGTGAAGAAGCGCACCTTCGGCCTGATGAACCCGAAGCAGGCGCAGAGCATCGAGAAGAAGACGCGCAAGGAATTCCCCGAAGGCATCCAGGCCTTCGGCACCGACGCCCTGCGCTTCACCTTCGCCAGCCTGGCCAGCCCGGGGCGTGACATCAAGTTCGACCTCGCGCGCTGCGAGGGCTATCGCAACTTCTGCAACAAGCTGTGGAACGCTACCCGCTTCGTGCTGATGAACTGCGAAGACCAGGACTGCGGCATGAACGAGCACACGCCCGATCAATGCGCGCCCGGCGCTTATCTCGACTTCTCCTTTGCCGACCGCTGGATCGTTTCCCGTCTCCAGCGCACCGAAGCCGACGTTGCCACCCAGTTCGAGTCCTACCGCTTCGACCTCGTCGCCCGCACGGTGTACGAATTCGTGTGGGACGAGTACTGCGACTGGTACCTGGAGCTGGCCAAGGTCCAGATCCAGACCGGCACCCCGGAGCAGCAGCGCGCCACCCGGCGCACCCTGCTGCGCGTGCTCGAGACCGTGCTGCGCCTCGCCCACCCGCTGATCCCCTTCATCACCGAAGAGCTGTGGGAAACCGTTGCGCCGCTCGCCGGACGCAAGGATGCCGACAGCGTGATGCTGGCACGCTACCCGCAGGCCGATCTGAGTCGCGTCGACGAAACTGCAGAAGCGAAGGTCACCGAGCTGAAGGCCATGATCTACGCCTGTCGTAACCTGCGCGGCGAGATGAACATCTCCCCCGCCCAGCGTCTGCCGCTGGTCGCGGCGGGCTGCGCCGACAAGCTCAAGGCCTATGCGCCCTATCTTGCGGGTCTGGCCAAGCTGTCAGAGGTCGAGATCGTCGCCGAAATCAGCGCCGAAGAGCTGGCACCGGTGGCCGTGGCCGGCGAAACCCGCCTGATGCTGCGCGTGGAGATCGACATCGCCGCAGAGCGCGAGCGTCTGGGCAAGGAGATCGCCCGCATCGAAGGCGAGATCGTGAAAGCCGAAGGCAAGCTGGGCAACGCCAGCTTCGTCGATCGTGCCCCCGCTGCCGTCGTGCAGCAGGAACGCGATCGCCTCGCCGGCTTCAAGGTCACGCTGGAGCAGTTGCGTCCGCAACTGGCAAAGCTGGCTGGTCATTGATGCAATCGCCCGGGGCCGAGGTGGCCCCGGGATAAAGCTCAAGCAAAAGGGCCGCTGATCGCGGCCCTTTTGCTTGGGTAACACTCAGTGCAGCATCACTTGCGCCGCATGTAGAACTCGAATGCCTTGTCGGCCGTCTCGCCCTGCTTGACCAGTTCATTCCCGGTCTGTTTGGCGAACGCCTGAAAGTCTTTCACCGAACCCGGGTCGGTCGCAATGATCCGCACAACCTGGCCATGATCAAGCTCGGCCAGTGCCTTCTTGGCACGCAGGATCGGCAACGGGCAGTTCAGACCGCGGGCGTCTACTTCCTTGTCGAAATCCATTGCTTCGTCCTTAGTCTTCGTTATCAGCAAACCCGACGATTTTAATGTAAAGCGCAGCGCGCCGGTAGACGCAGCCCGCGAGCAAAATACCTCAGCGCTCAAGTCCGCGCTCGCGACGTTCGTCGCGCACGCGGATTTTCAGTTCGCGCAGGCGCGCGTCGACGGCAGAAAGGTCGTAGAAGTCGCCGTCCCCCGCCTTGCGTGCAAGTTCGAGTTGCTCGACCGCCGCAGGATAGCTCCCCTGCAGCGTGTACACTTCGGCCTGAGCGCGATGGCGGGCGGTCAGCTTGCCAAGCTGGGCGTTGGCTCGCGACAGCAATTGCCACAGCCGGATATCCTCACCGCGCGTCTGCAGCCCCTGACGAACGCCGGCAACCGCGTCCGCCGCCCGTCCCGCAATGATCTGCGCATCGGCCAGCGCGTAGCGCAGGCTCTGACTCGCAGGAAAACGCCGCACCGCCGCGTCCAGCGTCCTGACCGCGGCCCCTGCGTCACGCCGTGCCATCGAAAGCTCTGCGGCAAGCGTCTCGATGAAGACTGAGGGCTCGGTGCTGCTACGCAATGCCTTCAGCCCCGCCTCGGCGTCGTCCAGCCGCCCGGCGCGCATCTGCGTCCGGATCAGGCCGTAACGCACGGCCTCATCCTTGGGCGTGCGCGCGAGAAGGTCTTCAAAGGTCTTCAACGCCTCTGCCGGCTGCGCCGTCTGCGATCGCAGCTTGGCCCGCACGTAGCGGAAGTCGGCGGAATCCGGCACCTGCCGGTAGCGCAGCGACGCCGCACGGTTCTCCATGTCGGCAATACGTTCGGTCGTCAGCGGGTGGCTGCGCAGATAGGCCGGCGCATTGTTCTCGTAAAGACGGCTCGAGCGCTGCAGCCGCTCGAAGAAGCTGGGCATGCCGCGCACGTCGAATCCGGCGGCCTCCAGCGTCTGCAAACCCGCACGATCCGCTTCGCGCTCGAAATCACGGGAGTAGCCAAGCTGCGACTGGATGGCCCCGGCCTGGCCGGCGGCGACGGCAGCCATGCTGGCGTCCGAGCTGCTGCGCGCCGCCAGCACCGCCACCAGCAGCGAGGCGAGCATCAGAATGCCGGCCTGGCTCTGCTTGCCGACGATCTGGGCGATATGACGCTGCGTGACGTGAGCGATCTCATGGCCGAGCACCGAAGCCAGCTCGGACTCGCTCTCGGAGGCGAGAATCAGCCCCGAGTGCACACCGATATAGCCTCCCGGCAAGGCGAAGGCATTGAGGGTGGCATCCTTGACCACAAAGAAATCAAAACTCTGCAGCGGATCGTTGCTGACTGCAGCCAGCCGCTTGCCGAGTCGATTGACGTATTCCTCGACCTCTGGATCGTCGAGATAGGCCGCATCCTTCCAGCGGATCTCGCGGATGATCTCTTCACCGATACGGCGCTCTTCCGCCGGCGACAGGTCGGACGTACCCACATCACCGAGATCGGGCAGATCGACGGCGTGGGCAGGAAAAGCCAGCGCGAGGCTGAGCAGCAGGGCGAGGGATCGACGCATCATGGGATGCTATGATAACCCTCCCGAAGCGTAGTTCCGGCGTGCGGTGTATCGGCATGTAGCAAGCGCCAGTCGCGCCGTCGAACCATTCACTCAATACCCTTCCGACACCGAACAATGAGCGATTCCACTCCGTCCGCCCTGACCCATTTCGACGCCGAAGGCCAGGCCCACATGGTTGATGTCGGCGCCAAATCGGAAACCCGCCGGGTTGCGGTCGCGACCGGCCGCATCCTGATGGAAGCCGCGACCTTCGACACCATTCAGAGCGGCACGGCAAAGAAAGGCGACGTGCTGGGCATCGCCCGCATCGCCGCCATCCAGGGCGCAAAACGCTGCAGCGACCTGATCCCGCTGTGCCACCCGATCCCGCTCACCCGCGTCGCCGTCGAGTTCGAAAGCGATCCCGCCGCGCTCGCCATTCGCTGCACGGTGACGGCCGAAACCGTCGGCCGGACCGGCGTCGAGATGGAAGCGCTCACCGCCGTCAACGTCGCCCTGCTCACCATCTACGACATGTGCAAGGCGATGGATCGCGGCATGCGCATGGAAGGCATCCAGCTGATGGAAAAGCTCGGCGGCAAGTCGGGGCACTGGGTTTCTGGCAGCTGAAGCCGCTTGGGCGCAAAACCTTCATTGCGCGGCACAAGGGGCGAAAGCCGACAATGCGTGCCGCTAAAAGTCGCCCAGGAAACAGCGTAAGCCTCTGAATTCATTCTGTTGATCAAGACCAGGCCAGGACAGGCACCGGAATTGCGTTCACGCCGGATGCAGTTTTGCTTCAAAGGTCAGGCGTGGTGCAGACGCCACGCCCTGGTTTAAATCTGGAATGAACACGCAGGGAAATCATGGCAATCAAGGATATCAAGGCCTTTTCGGACAAAGCCCGCGCTGATGCGGCCCTCGGCGAACAGCTGAAGGCCTGTCAGAAGGTCAGGGAGCTGCTCGCACTCGCGCGCGACAGCGGCTTCCCGATCGACGAAGTCGAACTCTATCCGCCCAACGAGCCGCAGTTCACCGAAGACCAGTTCTCCGAGCGGCTGTGCAAGGCGCTGCTGCGGGTCTGATCCGACAAGGGCCTGACATCCGTCAGGCCCGGCCTTCCCCCGGCGCGAACAGCCTCAGCGCCCGCGCACCATCGACATGATCTGGCCCGCATCGAGCGAACCCGCCCGCTCCTGGATCTGCGGCAGATAACGCGCTTGCATCTCCTTGGCCGGTCCCAGCAGATTCTGGAACGTGTCGCGCAGCAGTTCGGTACTCATCTGCCGCCCGCCTTCGTAGTAGCGCCGCGCCACCTGACCAAGTGCATAGGTGGTGGCGAAAGAGAATGCGACGCTGGTCGCGGACTTGCCGAGCTGGCGCCCCAGGCCGCCCCCGACCTTGCCCAGCAGTCCGCCAAGCAGCTTGCGCCCGAACTGTTCGAGATACTGCGAGGTCAGGCCAACGCCCATCGTGGCCAGCAGTTCGCGGATATGACCCTGGTCGAGTTCGTGCCCATAGGTCTTTCCGATGCCATAGACCATCTTGATCTGCAGCGGAATGATCGCCATCGAAGCCCACGACTGCGGCAGAAGCTCAAGCGCCCCATTCAGAATCGCGTAGTTGAGAATACTGCGATCCATCTCGGCGTCCGCCGCAGGGTTCGATGCAGCGCGCGGAATTTCCTGAGCCGCAGGGACACTCGACGGCGCCATCGGCGCTGCCGCATCGATCAGGTCGGCCATTTCCTCCCCCTGCTGGTCGACCGGCGCTGTCACCGCGCGCCCCAGACCCAGCGCGGCCGCGAGCGCATCGAGGAAGGCACGCTCGGCCGGACTGGTGTGACCGTCTGCATCGCACACACAGACCGCCATCTCGTATGCAAGCTGCCGGTGGGTCGGCTCGCCCAGCGCGGCGACCGCATCGTCCAGGCTGACGCGCTTGAGCAAGACCTGCTGGTAAAGACCGCGCAGATCGGCCGCACCGGCTTCTCCGCTCAGCGATTCGGCGATGCCGCGAATCTGCTCACGCTCGTGCTCGTCGTTCGCGCCATCGGCAAAGGCGGCCATCAGGGCGATGGTCAGGACGGCTTTCTGCTGATCTGCATTCATGATGTCTCGGGCTTGATGAAACGGGTGCACTCAAGACCCGATGAGCATGCGCGAGTTCCCCGCGGTGACGCAGGCGCCCGATCAGAAGGTCATGCGCCAGGGCAGTTCGCCCTGGATGAAGAGCCTGGCCTCGTCCGATGCAGGGCGGGAGAAGAAGCGCTGCGTCGGCGTGTGTTCGCACACCTTGCCGGCGGACAGAAAGACGATGTCGTCGCCGAGCCGGGTGGCCTGTCCGAGGTTGTGGGTCACCATCAGGATGCGGGTGCCGTCGGTACGGATCTCGCGGATGATGCGCTCGACTTCCGCCGTTGCCGACGGATCGAGGCTGGCGGTGGGTTCGTCGAGCAGCAGCAGGCGCGGGCGGGTCAGCCAGGCGCGCGCAAGCGCCAGCCGTTGCTTCTCCCCGCCCGACAACTGGCGCGCGCTGTCACCGGCGCGATGTGCGAGCCCGATGCGCTCGAGCACGGCCATCGCCCTGCGCTGGCGCTCGGCCGCAGACACGCCGAGCGGCTTGAGTCCGAGCGCGACGTTCTCCAGCACCGTGGCACGCAGCATCATCGGATGCTGGAACACCATCATCACCCCGCGCGCCGGACGCACACCACCGCCCCAGTCGATTGTCCCGCCGCAAGGTTCGACCAGGCCGCACAGCACGCGCAGCAACATGCTCTTGCCCGCTCCGTTGGGACCGAGCAAGAGCGTGATGCCCTCGCTGCCGAGCTGCAGATCGATGCCGTCGAGCACGGCATGTCCGTTGGGTGAAAAGCGCAGATTGTCGATACGGACAGGGAACATCGGACCTCGGTCAGTCGTAGCGTCGCATCGCCCACTGCCGCAGCAGGAAGGCAAAGGCGTTGAGCGCGAGAATGAGCAGGATCAGCACCACACCGAGCGCAATGGCCAGCGGCAGGTCGCCCTTGCTGGTTTCCAGCGCAATGGCCGTCGTCATCACCCGGGTCGAGCGGTCGATGTTGCCACCGACGATCATTACCGCGCCCACCTCGCTCATGGCGCGCCCAAGCCCCGCGAGCACCGCGACCATCAGGGAGTGGCGACAGTCGTACAGCAGCGTGGTCACGCTTTGCCACCAGCTGAAGCACATGACCTGCAGTTCTTCCGCGTAGCGTTGCCACACATCCTCCACCACCTGGCGCGCAATCGCAGCCATCAGCGGTATCACCAGCAAGGTTTGCGCGACCACCATTGCAGCCGGGGTGTAGAGCAGGCCAAAGTCGCCGAGGGGCCCCGAGCGCGACAGGAACAGATAGACCACCACGCCGACCACGACCGAGGGCAGGCCCATCAGGCCGTTGATGAGTACCGAGGCGGCATGCTTGCCGGGAAAGCGCCCGACGGCCAGACAGGCGCCGAGCGGAAGGCCGATGAGCGTACCCAGCATGACCGCGCCGCCGCTGACCTTCAGCGACAACCAGACGATCTCGCCCACTCGCGCGTCGAAAGTCGCGAGCAGGGCCAGTGCATCGGCAAAGGTGGAGGTGAACATCGACATCGCGGGGAGAATACCCGAATCCGCGCGACCTGCCGTGATCGAGGGCGGCCCAGGGGCGCCGGTGTGGCTGTTGGGTGGGCTGTCGAGAGCGCCGCCGGGAAATGCGTTTGTGGGGAAACAAGCCGATGCATGTCTGAGCCCGCATCGCGGGCGAGTTTGCATCGGCGCCCCACAAATGCAGTTCCTGGCGGGAAGCCGAAGGCCGCGAACGTCTGCCCGCCCGGCAGCCACACCGGAACAGCTCCCAGGGCCGCCCTCGATCACACCCCTGGATTACACGCTGTCAGCCGCCACCCTTCTGCATCGAGCGATCGAGTCTGGCAAGCCAGCTGCGCCGCGCCGGCTCGTCACCGCCTTCAAAGCAATATCTGACCTGCAGCTGAGGCAGCTCGAAAAGGCCCAGCCTGCGCACCGGCAAAACGAGCAGTTCCAGCGTCAGGCGCTGCTCGCCATCAACCAGCAGCAGGCGTCCCGGCGTTGGAGTGCTCACGTCTGCCCATGCGGCACGCAGATCGCGCTCGAACTCCGCCGGCGTCGCGGTCACCAGGCGCTCGACGACCTCCGGCACCGGACCATTGATGAAAGCCATCCTCAGCCGCCGGCGATCGGCGGCCAGATCGCCAGTTCGTCACTCGGCTGCAGACGGTGGCGAATACGCTCGGACGGCGGAATGAAGACACCATTGACCAGCACCAGATGCGCGCTGCGCTCAGGCACGTTGTAGCGGCGGATCAGGTCTGCCACCGTCGTTCCGTCCTCCACATCGAGCTCAAGGCGGTTGCCCTTGCGCTCGGCGGGAAGGTAGTCGGACAGCGAAGCAAACAGTTTGAACGCAACTTTCATCGTGACACGTGCCCTCACCTTGCGAGCGCCATCGGTTGCGAGGTCGCGACATAGGCATCGACGAACTGCAACGGTGTCTCAAGCAAGCGCTCTTTCCACTTCCCGAGTTTGACCTGCCCGTGAATCAGGCCGCGCAGGGCACCGACATGCTCGGTCAGCCCGATCGATGTGGCACCGATCAGTACATCGTCCTTGAACTGCAGGCTCAGGTAGCGGCTTCGCATTTCATCCACATGCTCGACGCCCTCACCGCCCTTGTCCGCAGCCTCACCCCACCATTGTCCGAACGAGGTCGAGATCAGGCCCAGGGTATCGAGCACGTTGATCGCCAGCACGCCGTTGAGGCAGTTGTCCCGTCCCGCCATGTTGAGTGCGGCCACGCGGGCCTGATCGGCAGCGTTGGGCTGAATCGCGGCGACAAGGTGGGCGCCGGTAAACACGTCCGGCGCCTCAGCCACGTCACCCGCAGCGTAGATACCTTTCACGCTGGTTTCCAGATGGTCGTCCACCAGCACGCCCTTGGCCACATGCACGCCCGTTCCCTCGAGAAAGGCGACGTTCGGCGCCACGCCCGCGGCAACGATCACCAGATCGCAGTCGATCTTGGCACCCGTGCTCAGGCTCACGGTCAGTGGCGAGCCCGCACCGCGGTCGATGCGGTTGACCCCGGCCGAGGTGATCACCTTCACACCCTTGTTCTCGACCCACTCCTTGATCATGCCGCCCGCTTTCGGCGTCATCATGCGCGGCACCATGCGGTCGCCCATCTCCACCACGGTGAGCTCGACGCCGCGCTTGGCCAGCGCCTCCATGATGATGCAGCCGATGAAGCCGGCGCCCAGCTGCAGCACCCGCGCACCGGGCTTCGCGTGTGCGGCGATCGCACGCGCATCCTCCAGGGTCCAGCAGGTCTGCACCTCGGGCAGGTCGACGCCCGGAATCGGCGGGCGCACCGGGTGCGAACCGGTCGCGATCAGGAGACGGTCGTAGTCCTCGAAATGGCCGTCGAAAAACAGCATGCGCTGCTTCTCGGTGTCGAGCGCCACGGCCCGCCCGCGCAGTTCGCGGATGCGGAGCTGCTCGAAGTGGCCCGGCGCCTTGCGCAGCCAGGTGCCCTTCTCGTCGATGTTCTCTTCCAGCAGGTAGGGAATCGCCATGCGCGAATAGGGCGGTGAGTCCTCGTTCCCAACCAGCACGATTTCGTCCTGCGGCGCGGCGCGGCGCAGGGTTTCAGCGGCCACCACACCAGCGGGGCCGTTACCGAGTATCAGGTGTTTCATCAGACATCCTCGATGCACAGCCGCGGCCGGCCCCTCGCAAGGCCTCCGCGATCATTGCAAATGCGACCGATGCGGGCGCTGCCACGAGCGGCCGGATGTCGGCCGGCCGCTCACTGGCTCCCGCTCCCCGTTTACAGCCCCAGGCGGGCCTTGGTCTCAGCGGTCGGCACCCCGTCAGGCGTCCAGCCACGCGCCTTGTAGTACTCCGGCAACATGGTCGCCAGCCCATTGACCAGCCCCTTTGCCGGACCGGTCTTGGCCGGCTCGGTGGTCAGGCGCGGCGGCAGGTTGTCGTCCTTGGCGGTGAAGCCGGCAGCGTTGTTGAACTCGCGCTCCATGTTCCAGATGCGCTCGCCCACCTCGTTGAGCTTGTCCATGCTCCAGTCGCCCTCGCAGGCGGCGTCGAGCTGGGGCTGCACATCGGCCAGGGTCCACGCAAAGCTGGTGAATACGCAGATACCGGCAGAGTCGAACACTGCGGTGGCATCCTGGAACGCCTTGACCAGTTCCGGCTTGCCCTCGGTGGTGAGCGGATCGGTCTTGACCGGAATGCCGAGCACTTCGGAGGCCACGGTGTAGCCGCGCAAATGGCAGGCGCCGCGGTTCGAGGTGGCGTAGGCCAGGCCCATGCCCTGGATGCCGCGCGAATCGTAGGCCGGGAACTCCTGGCCCTTCACGCTCATCGACAGCCCGGGATGACCGTACTTTTCGCACAGGCGCTTGGAGCCGAGGCCGATCTCCTTGCCAAAGCCCTCGCCATTTGCCGTCATCTCCACCAGCTTCGCCAGCGCCTCGGCAGAGCCGAAGGGCGAATCGATGCCGATCTTGGCCGAATCGAGCACGCCCATGTCGTACAGCTCCATCACTGCACCCACGGTCGCGCCGAAGGAGATCGGGTCCATGCCCTGCTCGTTGCAGATCATGTTGGCGTACTGCAGGGCCTCGATATCGCCCACGCCGTTGGCTGCGCCCAGTGCCCAGGCGGCCTCGTACTCCAGACCGCCGGACGCCCCCCAGTACTTGGGACTGTTCTTGACGGTGAAGTGGCCCTTGTCGATTTCCGAGATGCGACCGCAGGCGATGGTGCAGCCGAAACAGGCGGCATTGGTCACCAGCTGCGGCTTGCCGTCGCTCTCGCGCTTCTCGTGCATCGCCTCGGCGGAGATCTTGCCGGCGTCCTCGAACTGCACGTCGCGGTGATTGCGGGTGGGCAGCGCGCCCATCTCGTTGATCACGTTCATCAGCACCTGGGTGCCGTACTTGGGCAGCCCCTGGCCGGTCACCGCGTTATCCGCCAGCACCTTCTTGGCGTCGGTGGTCGCCTTCATGAAGGCCTTGAAGTCGTGAATGCCGGACACGCCCTTGGTGCCGCGCAGTGCGACTGCCTTGAGGTTCTTCGAGCCCATCACCGCGCCCACGCCGGAGCGCCCTGCTGCACGGTGCAGGTCGTTCACCACACAGGCGAACATCACTTCGTTTTCGCCCGCGAGGCCGATCGACGACACGCGCACCAGCGGATCCTGCAGCTCGTGCTTGATCGTCTCTTCGGTCTCCCAGCAGCTGCGACCCCACAGATGGCCTGCATCGCGCAACTCGGCCTTGTCGTTTTCGATGTAGAGATAGACCGGCTTGGGCGACTTGCCCTCGAAGATGATCATGTCCCAGCCGGCGAACTTGAGCTCGGCGCCAAAGTAGCCGCCCGAATTCGAGCACGCGATGGCCCCCGTCAGCGGCCCCTTGGTCACCACCGTATAGCGCCCGCCGGTCGAGGCCATGGTGCCGGTCAGCGGACCGGTGGCCATGATCATCTTGTTGTCGGGTGACAGCGGATCGACCTTGGGATCGATTTCCGATACCAGGTACTTGGTCGCCAGACCGCGCGAGCCGAGGTAATCCTGAGCCCACTTCATGTTCAGCGGCTCTTCCTTGCATGTGCCTGCCGTCAGATCGACACGCAGGACTTTTCTGTTCCAGCCCATGGTTGCTCCTCCTTCAGGCGGCAGTGGTCGGCGTATTGGCCTTGGCGGCCCAGGTGCGCATCTTGTCCAGCCCCGTCCAGTCGGCGTCGATGTAGGTGATCGCCGCCGTCGGACAGGCCTCGGCACAGGCAGGATTGCCATCGCACAAGTCGCATTTCTGCACCTTGCCCGACTCCTGGTTGTAGTTGATCGTGCCGAAAGGACAGGCGATCGTGCACACCTTGCAGCCAACGCAGGTGTCTTCGAACACCATCTTGGCGCCGGTGGAAAGGTCGATGCGGATCGCATCGACCGGACAGGAATTCAGGCACCAGGCTTCGGTGCACTGGGTACAGGTGTATGGCACCTTGCGCCCCTCGGCCTCGAAGTTGAATACCTTGATCCGCGACTTGCTGGGATTGAAGACCCCGGTGTGCTCATACGAGCAGGCCATCTCGCACTGCAGACAGCCGGTACACTTTGCGGGATCAATATGAAGTGATTTCCACATCAACCTTCTCCTCCGATTTCCGTTGTTATGACAGTGATGAAGCAACTCATATGAAGCACACTTCATACCTGCCGTCGAGGATACGCCCGACCCCGGACGGGACAAGCGCAGGAAAACCCTTATTACTAATGGATTAGACGGCCCGGAACGCAGCCTTATTTCATGCGGCCGATCTTGCGATACAGGGTGTTGCGACTGATGCCGAGACGGCGTGCTGCGGCCGACACATTGCCGCCCTCTTCGAGCATCACGCGGGAAATTGCATCGAGCTCGATCTCGTCCAGGCTGCGCCCCGCGGCGGCTTGCGCGGGTACTGCCGCCGCAGTCGGTGAGGACGCCGCCACCGCGCTGGCCTGCCCGCTCTCGGCGTCGTCCATCGGATCGGAACCGAACAGCTCCTCTGGCAGATGCAGAGGCAGAATCTCGTATTCGTCGTCATCCAGCAGCGCCACTGCAACTCGGATCACGTTCTGCAGCTGGCGCACATTGCCCGGCCAGGGGTAGCGCTCGAAGAAGTCGAGCACCTGCTCGCTGATCGTCACCTCGCCACGCGCGGGGTCGACTTCGGACGCCAGAATGATGGCGACGATCGAGCGGATGTCACTGCGGTCGCGCAGGGGTGGCAGGGTGACGGTCAGGCCATTCACCCGATAGTAGAGATCCTCGCGGAAGCTGCCGTTGCGCACCGACTCTCGCAGCACCCGGTGGGTCGCACACACCAGGGTGATATCGACCGGCACATTGCGTTGAGCCCCCACCGGTGTCACGCAGCGCTCCTGCAGCACCCGCAGCAGACGCGCCTGCATCGCCAGCGGCATGTCGCCGATTTCATCGAGGAACAGCGTGCCGCCATGCGCCTGCTGGATCTTGCCCACGGCCCCTTCGCGCCGCGCACCGGTAAAGGCGCCGCCGACGTAACCGAAGAGTTCGGATTCGATCAGGTTCTCGGGAATGGCCGCGCAGTTGACCGCCACGAAGGGGCCGTCCTGGCGCGGACTGGAATAATGGAATGCGCGCGCAAACAACTCCTTGCCCACGCCCGATTCACCCTGAATCAGGAGCGGAATGTCCTTGCCCATGATGCGCGCTGCGCGATCCAGCGCCAGCTGCAAGCGTGCATCGCCGGTCGACAGGCACTCGAGCGTCGCCCGCCCGCTGCGACGGTCGCACGGCGGATTGCGTCCGGCCGACTCGCCCGCGCCCGACGTACTGCGCGCCTCACCCTGTCCGCCGGCATCGCTGCGCGAGTTCGCCTTACCCACCGTCGGCACCCGCCCGCGGATGCGCGCATAGAGCGGTTCGCCCCCGCGCAGCTCGAGCGCCTGCAGCGAGCAGACGTCGCGCGAGCAGCGGTCGATGAAGGTGCCGAAGGGCAGGCGGAACAGGGTGCCGAACTCACCGCAGACCATTCCACCCTGCTTCACGCCGAGCAGGGCCCTGGCCACCGGATTGGCCCCCACGACGCGCCCCTCGGACGACACCGCGAGCAAGCCCTCCTGCAGGCCGCCGACACACTCGGGACGGTTATGGAATGCGATCAGCAGTTCGCGCGCGAACTCGATCTCGAACAGACGCTTCTCGAGCAACTGCGCAGCCAGACGCGCCAGTCCGAGGGTATGGCGCTGATTGCCACGATAGTCGCCGGAGATATCCAGCACCCCCTCGATCTCACCGCGCGGGTTGAACACCGGCGAGGCGCTGCAGGTCAGGATGCCGTTACGGTCAAGAAAGTGCTCGGCACCGTTGACCTCGACAGGCGCAGCCTCGACCAGGGTGGTGCCGATCGCATTGGTGCCCCGTACCGACTCGCTCCATGAGGAGCCTGGCTGCAAGGCCACGCGTTGCGCCCGGCTGACGAAATCGGGATCGCCCATGCTGTGCAGGATCATGCCCTGGCTGTCGGCCAGGATCACCATGCTGCCCGAAGCGCGGATCTGCTCGAACACATGCTCCATGATGCCGGCCGCGTTGCTCAGCAGGGACTTGCTGCGCTCCCGCGCAAGATCCAGCCCGAACCGGCCTTCGGGGTCGCCGCGGCCATCGTCCCGATAATCGACGCCACTGTCCCGGCAGCGCAGCCAGGATCGCAGCACCTCCTGCGGCAGTTCGATGTCCGCACACTCTCCACGATCGAAAAACTGGTGTCGCGCCTCACGCACACGCAGTTCGTGCGGCGTCGTGGCCATTGGGTGACCTGTCATGTCGTCTCCTCCAGCCCCCTGTCTCTATTTTTTGTCGGGGGACATGTTCCAAAACTTAGCACCTGTCACGATGCGCAGCAACCGCCGCACCCTGGCGGCAGTTCATCGTGAGCAATTTCCTTGCCATACAGGGAGTCCGGCAACAGTGGCACAGCGTTTGCAGAGCATGAGCACACCGGCCCAACCGGGGACATGCGAATCAAAGCGCTTCAATACCAGCCATGAGGAACGATACAGTGGAAGACAAGTACAACAAGGAGACAGTCACCCGTTCATTACGTCAGATCGCTTGCGCTGCAGCATTGGCAAGCGTCACGCTGATTGCGGGTGCTCACGGAGACGTCACGCCGCAGGCGGTTGATGTATCCACGCTCAAGCCGCTCGGAAAGGACTGGCTTGTCAGCAACCCCTATCGCAAGGACAAGGAAGCCATCCGCATCGGCGACTCGGCCTACAACCAGAACTGTGCGCGCTGCCACGGCCTGGGCGCCGTCTCCGGCGGGATCGCACCTGACCTGCGTTACCTGCCTAAAGGTGACGAGGGCGACGAGATTTTCATGCAGCGCATCCGTGACGGTGCCAGCCGCGGGGGACGTGTCTACATGCCGCCGTTCGAGGGTATCCTGCCGCAGGAAGCAATGTGGTCGATTCGTGCATGGCTGGAGACCGTACGTGAAGAATGAACGCAGACACTTTCTCCTGGGCGCAGGCGCAATGCTGGTCGCTGCCGCGCTGCCCGCGCGTGCGGCGGCGGCCGAACTTGAGCTGCAACAGGCTGGCGCACTGCGCATTGCGGTCTATGCCAACTATCCGCCCTGGTCGGACAAGGGCCAGGGCATTGATATCGCACTGGGCAGGGCGCTGGCGGCCAGGCTCGGGCTGCGTGCCGAGTTCGTCGAGTTTCCGGCCGACGAAGACATGAGCGACGACCTGCGCAACATGGTGTGGAAAGGCCACTACCTGGGCATGCGCCCCGGCGACGTGATGCTGCACGTACCGGTCGATCGCAACTTTGCCGCCAACAATGACAAGGTTACGATCTTCGCGCCCTACCACCTCGAAACCATGGCGATTGCGCGCAACAGCGCACGCATTCCAGCCATCGCGGGGTCGGCCGCCAACGCATTCGAAGTGTTCACGCGCGAGCGCATCGGCGCCGAGCTCGACACCCACGGAAGCGACTTCATGCTCCATGTGCTCAACGGTCGCCTGCGTGACCAGGTCACTCACTACCGCAGCATTCCGCTCGCAGCAGCGGGTCTGAAGGCCGGCGAAGTGGCTGCCGTGATCGGCACCCGCACCGAACTTGAATCGGCATTCAAGGATGCGCCCGGCGTTGCCATCGACAGCCTGCAGATGCCCGAACTTCGCGTGACCGGCTGGCCACTGGGTATGGCGGTGAAAGCCGATCATCCGACGCTTGCTGCTGCACTCGGCGACGCCCTGGCAGAGCTTCAGCGCAGCGGCGAGCTTGGCCGCATCTTCAGTGAGAACGGCAGCACTCACCGTCTCCCCGGAGGAATCTGACTCATGACAACACGCCAGAACCGGCGGTGAGCATGCACTCCGTCACCCCTTGCCCTGCATGACATTTGCGGGCCTGGCGCCCAGCCTCGCCGGCGCGGTCCCTCTTGCCCATGTCCCAACTGAAAAGTCGGGCACGGTCCGCGACACCGAAACCGATCAGCCCGTGGGCGAGCTGCCATGGGGCGTTGAAATCAACTAAGCACGCAACGCAACACAACGGTCGCGGCGCCATGTTGCTGCACTGAGTGCACGCCATCCTGGTGCCGGACCTGATCGACCGAGTCGGAAAACGGTGCCGCGCGCAAACGGAAGACACCTGCTCCAAAACGAGACACCTGCTCCACTCCGGAGCAGGTGTTTTTTCTGCTCAGTCCTTTGCGCCAGCAAGAATCCATGCGATCGCGGCTTTCAGATTGTCGTCGCTGATCCTGCTTTCATCGTTCGGCGTCATTGGAATGGCGCCCCAGGTGCCTGAACCACCATGGCGGACCTTGTCGAAGAGCTCGGATGCGGCGCCGGCCTGCCCTTCGTACTTTGCCGCCACCTCACGATAGGCCGGGCCCACCATCTTCTTGTCGACTGCATGACAGGCCACACAGCGCGCTTTCTTCACGATCTCCATCGACGCCATTGCCGGCGCCGACATCGAGGCCATCAGCACAGCCCCCACTACCATCGTCCTGATCATCACGGTATTCACTCCTTGGCCGGGTGCACGCCGCACCCTTCTGTTGGGAAACGGGTTTCAAACAACACCGGCTGCCTCCAGCCCGGCCCATTCTTCGTCGGTGAACAGGCGCGAACGGGTGTGAAAGCTCTTGCCTTCAGGCCCTTCCAGCGAGAAGGTTCCACCCCCACGCGTATCGAGCACATCAATGATCAGCTGCATGTGCTTCCAGTACTCATATTGCGAACTGCTGATGTAGAAAGGACAGCCGCCGATCTCGCCCAGGCGCACATCCTGGTCGGTGCACAGCTCGCCCGGCAGGTAGCAGTTGGCAGCACTGCCGTCACAGCAGCCGCCGGACTGGTGGAATATCAGGTCGCCATGCTTGGCGCGCAGCAACTCGATCAGGGCCAGTGTGGCCTCGGTTGCAATGACTCTCTCGACCATGACGGCCTCCATCGTTGCAAAAAAAGCGGGCGGCAATTGCCGCCCGTGAACTCACTTTCATGAGGAGGGAGAACTTCAGGCTGCCCCGCATATCGCAGCTCGACATGCGGGGCCTTGTATCAGAAGAAGCCGAGCTTCTTCGGGTCGTAGCTGACCAGCAGGTTCTTGGTCTGCTGATAGTGGTCGAGCATCATCTTGTGCGTCTCGCGACCGATACCGGACTCCTTGTATCCGCCGAAGGTGGCGTGTGCCGGATAGGCGTGGTAGCAGTTCGTCCACACGCGTCCGGCCTTGATTGCGCGACCCATGCGATACGCCCTGCTGCCATCGCGCGTCCACACACCGGCACCCAGTCCGTAGAGGGTATCGTTGGCCAGTTCGAGCGCTTCAGCTTCGGTCTTGAAGGTGGTCACCGCCAGCACCGGTCCGAAAATCTCTTCCTGGAAGATGCGCATCTTGTTGTGGCCCTTGAACAGGGTCGGCTTGACGTAGTAGCCGTCACCCAGCTCGCCTTCCAGCTGCGCCCGGCCGCCACCGATCAGGAGCTCGGCACCTTCCTGCCGGCCCACATCCATATAGCTCATGATCTTGCTCAGCTGCTCTTTCGAGGCCTGAGCGCCCATCATCACGTCGGTATCGAGCGGGTTGCCCTGCTTGATGGCTGCGACGCGCTCGAGCACGCGCGACATGAACTTGTCGTAGATCGACTCGTGGATCAGCGCACGCGACGGGCAGGTGCACACTTCGCCCTGGTTGAAGGCAAACAGCACCAGACCTTCGATCGCCTTGTCGAAGAACTCGTCGTCGGCATCGGCGATGTCGGCGAAGAAGATGTTGGGCGACTTGCCGCCCAGCTCAAGCGTTGCCGGAATCAGGTTGTTTGCAGCGGCCTGGGCGATCACGCGGCCGGTCGAGGTGGAGCCGGTGAAGGCGATCTTTGCAATGCGCTTGCTGTTGGCCAGCGGCATGCCGGCTTCGCGACCGAAACCGTTGACCACGTTGAGCACGCCCGGCGGCAGCAGATCGGCGATCAGCTCGGCCAGCACCAGGATGCTGACCGGAGTCGATTCAGCCGGCTTGAGCACCACGCAGTTGCCGGCGCCGATGGCAGGCGCCAGCTTCCAGGCGGCCATCAGAATGGGGAAGTTCCACGGAATGATCTGACCCACGACGCCCAGCGGCTCGTGGAAGTGGTACGCCACGGTGTTTTCGTCGAGATCGCTCAGACTGCCTTCCTGCGAGCGCAGGCAGCCGGCGAAATAGCGGAAGTGATCGACCGCCAGCGGGATGTCGGCATTGAGCGTCTCGCGAATCGGCTTGCCGTTATCCACGGTCTCGGCATAGGCAAGGATCTCGAGGTTGGCTTCGAGCCGGTCCGCGATCTTCAGCAGGATGTTGGCCCGTTCGGCCGGCGGGGTGCGACCCCAGGCGTCGGCAGCAGCATGCGCGGCATCCAGTGCGAGCTCGATGTCCTCCGCGGTGGAGCGGGCGGCCTTGCAGAACACGGCGCCGGTAATCGGCGTGATGTTGTCGAAGTACTGCCCCTTGACCGGCGGAACCCACTCGCCACCAATGTAGTTGTCGTACTTTTCCTTGAACTGAACCTTGGCACCAGGCCTGCCGGGCATTTCGTAGATCACTTTTTGTCTCCTTCCGGGTAAGCGAATAACGCGGTGTTGCGTTGCACCTCCTTTCGCAGGCCCCATGCCAGCCCTTGAGCCTTTGCATCCCGCTCGGAAAAATCTCCATAGTTTTCCGGCACATGTCTCATTTCCAGGCGCCACGCACCGGTATCGGGCGGAGCATGACTGTCACCTGCCGCGCTGTTCAATTTGGGTACAGCTGCTCCAATGCGATGCAGGAATCCCTATGAATCAGGCTGCATATCGACGCACACAAGGCCTATGCAACAGAATTTGTGCAGTAGAAACAAGCACGCCGCACCCAGGAAGGTTAACGTTCGCGGAAGGCACGTTTCCTGCATCAAAAATGTCATGAACAAGGCAAGCTCACCCGTTGCGCTCCCTCCCGACCTGCGCGCCTCCTGGCTGCGCAGCCAGGCGCATGGGCTGCAGACCGACCAGCCACTTCCGCTCGACCCGCTGAACCGGGCAGATCTCGCAGACCGTCTCGAGTCCAACGCCCGCCTGGTGACGTTCTCGCAACCGGTCATCGAGAACCTGCTGCGGCAGATCGACAGCAGGGACGCAACCGTACTCCTGACCGACAATCAGGGGCTCATCCTCAGTGCAAACGGGGACACCGGCTTTCTGGACCGGGCCGCCCGCGTCGCGCTCGGCCCCGGCGCGGCCTGGAGCGAGGAAGCGATGGGCACCAATGCGATCGGCACGGCGCTCGCCACCGGCGACATCATTGCGGTTCGCGGACATGAGCACTTTCTCGAGCGCAACCGCTTTCTGACCTGCGTCGCGATTCCCATCCTGGCACCCACCGGCGGCATCGCAGGCATCCTCGACATCTCGACCGATGCCAATGCCAACCTGTCGCATTCCAACGCGCTGTTGCGCACGACGGCCGAGATCATCGAGCACCGCCTCGTCGAGAGCATGGACGACGGCTTTCTTCGCGTGCGCTTCCACAACCGCCCTGAACTGCTCGGCAGCCCTCTCGAAGCCATTGCAGTGTTCGACGAGGGCGGGCGAGTGATGGCCTGCAACCGTAACGCCCGCAACGTGCTCAGGCTGCATCAGGAGTATCCGGACGCAAGCTGCGAAGACTGCTTCGCAATCACCTGGCAGAGACTGCTCGACTGGGCAGCCCTCGATCAGAGCCTTCCCTTCCCGCTGCGCGCCCGACAGGGCCAGACCCTGGCGGCCCGCGTCAGCCTTCATCGGCGCCCGCTCGACTTCAGCCAAGGCCGCACTCACGGCAAGACGGGGACACCCGGTGCAGGCAACCCGCCCGCAGCAAACGCAGACAGCGTCGTTGCCGTCACACGCAGCACACCATCAGGCGACCCCCGCGTCATCGCCGCCACGACACAGATCCGCCGTTGGGCCAGTGGCACAGGCCCGTTGCTGATCGAAGGTGAAACCGGCACCGGAAAGCATTACCTCGCAAGCACCCTCTGGCACGAGCATGCCCCCGGAACCCCGCTGATCCAGATGGATTGCCGCGCCCTCGCCTCCAGCACCGACATTGCCGCGGAGCTGGCAGTCGCAATGCGGCAGGCGCGCGGCGGTGCGCTCTATCTGAGCGACATCGACGCCCTGCCACTTTCATGGCAGGGCAGCCTGTTCGCAGATACGGCGCACCTCAGCCCGCGGCTTGTTGCCGCGACCCGCCGCAACCTCGATGTCCTGGTCGACGAGAACCGCCTCAACATGAGCGCCTTCGCTGCCAGCCACGGCATCGAAGTCCACCTGCCGCCGCTGCGCCGCCGCAGCGACTTCGACAGTCTGGTGCGCGGCTTCGTCCGCGGGGAATGTCCAGACCGTCCGATGTACGTCTGCCCCGACGCCCTCGCCCTGCTGCGCAAACACCGCTGGCCCGGCAACCTGAGCGAACTTCACAACCGCCTGCGCCTGATCCTCGCGCTGATGGGCGACGAAGCTGGGCAACTGTGCCCGGACGACATCCCCGAAGAGCTGCTGGAGCAGATCGGCGACTGAAGGTTCGACCGAGGCAGGCCTGCCCTGCTCGTGATCTCAATGATTGAAACGGCGGCCGTTTCGCGCAGTGGCACAGAGGACAACTCGTGCAGTCGTGCTTCTCCACGCCTCCGCGTGCCACTACCCCCTTTGGTACAGTGACGTTCCTGTCAGAGAACCACAAAGCGGATATTTTCCATGCACATCAACGCGGACTTCTCCCTGCGCGCCGTCGTACAACATCAGGACCTGCCCTGGGTCAGCTCTCCCGCTGGTGGCGTCGAGCGGCGGATGCTTGAGCGCGATGGCGACGAGGTGGCGCGCGCGACCTCGATCGTCCGCTACCTGTCGGGGGCAAGGTTCGAGCGCCACCTGCATGAACTGGGCGAGGAGATCTTCGTGCTCGAGGGCACATTCAGTGACGAATCGGGCGACTACGGCGCGGGCACCTATCTGCGCAATCCCCCGGGGTCGTCGCACGCACCGCACTCGGCCACGGGCTGCGTGCTGTTCGTGAAACTGCGTCACATCAACCCGGCGGATCAGGCCCATCTGGCAATCGATACCACGACCGCGACCTGGTATCCGGGACTTGTGCCCGGCCTGTCAGTGCTACCGCTTGCCGAGTTCGGCACCGAGCACACGGCGCTGGTGCGATGGGCACCGGGGACCTGCTTCAACCCGCACCGTCACTACGGCGGCGAGGAGATCTTCGTCATTGACGGCGTGTTCGAGGATGAATTCGGACGCTACCCTGCAGGCACCTGGATACGCAGCCCTCACCTGAGCCAGCACAAACCCTTCAGCCGCGAGGGCTGCACCATCCTGGTCAAGACTGGCCATCTGCCCCTCCCCACCGACATCGCGTCAGGGAAATGACATTTGCGGCTGTGGGGATGAGCACCTATGCTCCAGAGGCACACCCGACGCGCAGTGCCGTGCTTCGCGCTCACGCCGGGCGCTGAAGCGGAAGACATTTTCATGCATGCCCGAAGCATGTGTTTGCGGCACCGTCGAATATCGACTGTGAAAGCTCACGAACATGGACAAGGATATGCCGGACCTCGACAGCGAAACCCATGCGCTTCACGAACCCGATGCGCGCACACGCAAGTTTCAGGCAGTCGCAAGCTGGGTGGTCGTGGTCATCCTGATCGGCTTCGGCTCCTACGCCTTGATGAAGCTCGTGTCCGTGCATGAAACCCCGGGCACCTACTGGCGTGATCTGATCCGCGAGCAGTTTCCGGTACTGGTGGGCTTGCCCATGGCCGGGCTGGGCGCGCTGTTCGTCACGCTCATTCTGCGGATTTCGACCGGGCCGCTGGAGTTCGAGATGGCAGGGGTCAAGTTCAAGGGCGGCGCCGCACCGATCGTGTTCTGGATCATCTGCTTCCTGAGCATCGTGCTGTCCATCCGGATGCTGTGGCAGAGCTGATCCGCGCGTGCAGAACTATTTCCAGCTCACCGTCGATGCAAACAGGTAGCCCGCACCGTACACCGTCTTGATCACCTTGGCGCGCTGCGGGTTTTCCTCCAGCCGGCGGCGCAGGCGCGACACCCGCAGGTCGATGCTGCGATCGAGCGCGGACACATCGCGTCCGCTTAGCAGCTGCTCGCGCGACAGAATCTGGTTGGGATGCTCGAGCATGGTGATCAGCAGCTGTGCTTCGGCCAGACCAAGGGTGTCTTCCCTGCCGTCGGCGCTGATCAGCCGGTGCGTGCCGAGCTCGAAGCGCCAGCCCGCAAACTGCGCGACCTTGGCCGCGCCCAGCGCAGGATCCGGTTGCGCCGGCTCGTAGCGTCTCAGCACGCTGCGCACACGGGCAATGAGCTCGCGCGGCTCGAAGGGCTTGAGCACGTAATCGTCTGCCCCCAGTTCCAGCCCCATCACCCGGTCCGAGGTATCGGTCCGGCCGGTGACGATGAGCAGGCCGAAGCGATGCCGCGCGCGCACCTGCTGCAAGACTTCCATGCCATCCATGTCCGGCAGTCCGAGATCGAGAATGCACAGCTTGGGCTGCTGCACCCTCAGCCGGCGCAGGAAATCACTGCCGGTTCGAAACACCTCGCACTCATAACCAAAACGCTGCAGGGCGCCTTCAATCAGTCGTGCAACAGTTGCGTCATCTTCGACCACATGGATGAGCACGCTATCCTTGACCTGCATCCAGCCCCCGTATTTTCTTCTGTCGATGTACCCGTCTAGCGCCCCAAGGATGTGAGCGCTGCCGCAAGCTTATCGCGGCTGAAGGGTTTGTCCAGCATCGGGACGTCATCATCGCCTCTGCGCCCCGGCTCCGAACTCGCGTAACCGCTCATCAGCACCACCGGAAGATCGGGACGGAAGCGTCTCACGAAACGCGCCAGCGCGCGTCCGTCCATGCCGCCCGGCATGACCACGTCGGACAGCACGAGCGCGATCGACGCGACGTTCTCCACCATGTCGGCCGCCTCGTTGCCGCTTTCCGCCTCCAGCACGGTGCACCCGAGCGAAGCCAGCTGCTTTCGCACCACCTTGCGCACGTCGTCATCGTCCTCGACCAGCAGCACGAGACGGTCCTTGAGATCCATCCCGACCGCAGCAGGCGCATCCAGGTGCAAGGTCACGGCGGGGCGCGCTGCGCACGGCAGGATCAGCGCCACCGTGGTACCGACCGCCTGGCGGCTGCGAATGCGCACGCCACCGCCGGACTGCTTGATGAAGCCGTACACCATGGCCATGCCCAGACCACTGCCCATGCCAAACTTCTTGGTGGTGAAGAAAGGCTCGAACACGCGGGCAACGGTCGCCCCGTCCATGCCCATGCCGTTGTCGCTCACGGCGATCTGCACATAGTTGCCGGGCGGCAGCTCGAGGTCGGCCGCCTCCGCCCGCCCCAGCGCTTCGAGCGAAGATTCGATGCACAGCGCGCCGCCATTCGGCATCGCATCGCGCGCATTGAGCGCCAGATTGAGCAGCGCGCTCTCCAGCTGATGCGCGTCAACCATGGCGACCAGCTGATCGGTTTTCGACTGGGTGAGGATGGAGATATTGCCCGGCACCGAGCGCCGGATCAGGCGCGCCATGCTGAGCACGAGTTCGTTGACCTCGACCGGCTCCGGCGCCATCGGCTGCTGGCGCGAGAAGGTGAGCAGGCGCTTGATCAGCGTGGAGCCCCGCTCGGCGGCTTCCAGCGTCGGATCGACAAACTCGTCGATCACCGGATGCCCGGGCAGCGCCTCGCGCAGACCGGCGAGGTTGCCCATCACCACAGTCAGCATGTTGTTGAAGTCGTGCGCGAGGCCACCGGTCAGCTGGCCGATGGCTTCCATTTTCTGCGCCTGCGCAAGGGCGCTGAAAGTGCGCCGCTGTTCGGTGATGTCGACCGCATGGACAAAACAGCCGATCACCTCGCCATCCGGCCCCACGTCAGGCACGAGCGTGCTGCGAGCGAAGCGCATCATGCCGTCGGGCGCGATGAGCGAGTACTCGTAGGACACCTCCTCGCCTTCAAGCGCCCGCTCCACCGCGTCTTCCACGGCCTCGAACACCTGCAGCCCGATCACTTCGCGGATGGGCTGGTTGGCCATGGTTTCGCTGGTCCACCCGAACCACTCCGCATAACTGCGGTTGGCGTAACGGTAGATCCACTGATTGTCGAAGTAGGCGATATGCGCCGGAATGGTGTCGGTGATCTGGCGCAGTCGAGCCTCGCTGAAACGCAGCGCCGCAGTAATCCGGCGGTTGTCCTCGATGGCGGCGGTGAGCTCGGCATTGGAGCGGGTCAGCTCGGCGGTACGGCGCTCGATGGCGGCCTCCTGCTCGATCTGCTGACGTTCGATCTGGGTCTGCTTGGCATCGAGCTCGGTGATGTCCGAGTACAGCGCGATGAAGCCGTCGTGCGGCAGTGGAAAGCCACGGATCAGCAACAGCGTGCCATCCGGACGGCGACGCCGGGTTTCGTGGGGCTTGAACGCACGCGCGGCCTCCACCCGTTCGCTCACCTGCAGGTTGGGGTCGCCCGGCCCGTACTCGCCGCGATCGGCGTTGTAGCGGATGAAAGCCTCGAACGGCAGCCCGGGCTCGGCCATCGTGTCGGGGAAGTCGAGCAGGCGCAGGAAGGTGCGATTGCACGCGACCAGACGCAGGTTGCGGTCGAAAACCGTCACCCCCTGATCAAGCAGATCGAGCCCTGCAGCCGTCATCTCGCGATAACGGCGGTCACTGATTACCGGTTTGTTCGTGTCGCCAGCCGCAGCTGGCACCTGCCCTGATGTCATGCCGATTCACTCATTCCTGCACTCCCGCATTTTCCGGGTACGGACTGATTCTAGTCGGCCCGCAAGCCCCGGGGCAGCGCCGACAAGATTCAGTACATTTCCTCGAAATTGGTGACAAGTTTGTTTGTCATTCTGCTCCCGCGGCGCAGAACGACCACTGCCAGCCAGCCTGCCTGGGGGTTTCGGGGTTGCAGACGCGCGGTGACCGCCGGACCACCGGCAAGGGTTTCCAAAAAAACGTCATGGAGGAGCAAAGGGTGTCGACCAATCCTTACGAGCAGGGCCTGAACAAGAATGCAGCCAACTTTGTACCGCTGTCGCCCCTGAGCTTCATCGAACGCAGCGCCTGTGTATATCCCGACCGTGTCAGTGTGATTCACGGCGCACGCCAGTTCACCTGGAAGCAAACCTACGAGCGCTGCCGCCGCCTGGCAAGCGCGCTCACCCAGCACGGCATCGGCAAGGGCGACACGGTCGCGGTCATGCTGCCCAACGTGCCGGCCATGGTCGAGGTGCATTTCGGCGTGCCGATGACAGGTGCCGTGCTCAACACCCTCAACACCCGCCTCGACCCCGAAGCGATCGCCTTCATGCTGTCGCACGGCGAGGCCAAGGTGCTGATCACCGACCCCGAATTCGCAGCCATCGTCCGCCCCGCCCTCGACAGGCTCGAAGGCGAGAAGCCGCTGATCATCGATGCGCTCGACCCGGAATATCCTTCCACCGAATGCCTCGGCTCGATCGAGTATGAAGCCTTCCTCGAAACCGGCAAGCCCGACTTCGAATGGTCGCTGCCCGCAGACGAGTGGGACGCAATCGCCCTCAACTACACCTCGGGCACCACCGGCAACCCCAAGGGGGTGGTCTACCACCACCGCGGCGCCTATCTCAACGCCGCCTCCAACATCATCAGCTGGGGCATGCCGCAGCACGCCGTCTATCTGTGGACGCTGCCGATGTTCCACTGCAACGGCTGGTGCTTCCCCTGGACCATCGCCGCCAATGCCGGCGTGAACGTGTGCCTGCGCAAGGTCGACGTGGCACTGATCTATGAGCTGATCCGCAAGCACAAGGTCACGCACTTCTGCGGCGCCCCCATCGTCCACGGCATGCTGATCAATGCCAACGAAGCCTTGCGTGCCGGCATCGAGCACAAGGTGTCGGCCCTCATCGCCGGTGCGGCGCCCCCGGCCGCCATCATCGAAGGCATGGAGCGCATCGGCTTCGACATCACCCATGTCTATGGTCTGACCGAAACCTACGGCCCGGCTTCCGTCTGCGCCAAGCACCCCGAATGGGATGCCTTGCCGATCGACAGGCGCGCCGAGCGCAATGGCCGTCAGGGCGTGCGCTACCACATGCAGGAAGCGATCACCGTGCTCGACACCGACACCCTGCAACCGGTGCCCGCCGATGGCGAGACCATGGGCGAGATCATGTTCCGCGGCAATCTGGTGATGAAGGGCTACCTGAAGAACCCCAAGGCCACTGCCGAAGCCTTTGCCGGCGGCTGGTTCCGCACCGGCGACCTCGCGGTGATGCACCCGGACGGCTACGTGAAGATCAAGGACCGCTCCAAGGACGTGATCATCTCCGGCGGCGAGAACATCTCGTCGCTTGAGGTCGAGGAGGTGCTGTATCGCCACCCCGCGGTCATGACCGCAGCCGTTGTCGCCCGCCCCGACGAGAAATGGGGTGAAGTCCCGGCCGCCTTCATCGAGGTCAAGGAAGGCGCGAACGTCACCGCCGACGACATCGTCGCCCACTGCCGCGAGCATCTGGCCCGCTACAAGGTGCCCAAGCACATCGAGTTCTGCGTCCTGCCCAAGACCTCGACCGGAAAGATCCAGAAATTCGTGCTGCGCGATCAGGCGAAATCCGCTTCGGCAATCGGCTGACACGATCCCCGCCGTGCCATCGCGCACTGCGGCGTGCCAGACCTGCACCCAACGACACAAGGAACACGCACATGACCACTTACACCGCTCCCGTACGCGACATGCTGTTCGCAATGAACGAACTCGCCGGACTCGAGGACATCTACTCGCTGCCGGGCAATGAGGACGTCAGCGCCGATCTCGTCGAAGCCATTCTCGACGAAGCCGGCAAGTTCGCTGCCGAAGTGCTGGCGCCGATCAACGCCCCGGGCGATCGTCAGGGCAACACCTGGCACGACGGAGAAGTCAGCACCGCCGACGGTTTCAAGCAGGCCTACGAGGTGTTCTGCGACACCGGCTGGAACGGCATGCCCTCATCCACCGAGTTCGGCGGCCAGGGACTGCCGGTCACGGTATCCACCGCCGTGCTGGAGATGTGGAAGTCGGCCAACATGTCGTTCTCGCTGTGCCAGATGCTGACCCTGGGTGCGGTTGAAGCCATTGCCCATCACGGCAGCGACGAACTGAAATCGACCTTCCTGCCCAACATGGTGTCCGGCAAGTGGACCGGCACCATGAACCTGACCGAACCCCAGGCCGGCTCCGACCTCGCTGCGGTACGCAGCAAGGCCGAACCGCGCGGTGACGGCAGCTACGCGCTCTCCGGCACCAAGATCTTCATCACCTGGGGTGAGCACGACATGGCGGAGAACATCATCCACCTCGTGCTCGCACGCCTGCCCGATGCACCGCCGGGGGTGAAGGGCATCTCGCTCTTCGTCGCGCCCAAGTTCCTGGTCAATGCCGACGGCAGCCTCGGCGCCCGCAACGACCTGGTGTGCGCATCGATCGAACACAAGATGGGCATCCACGCCAGCCCGACCGCCGTCATGGTATTCGGCGAGAAGGAAGGCGCGATCGGCTACCTGGTGGGCGAACCCAACCGTGGCCTCGAGTACATGTTCACGATGATGAACCATGCCCGCCTCAACGTCGGCCTCGAAGGCGTGGCGATTGCCGAGCGTGCCTATCAGGCCGCGCTCGGCTATGCCCGCGAACGCGTGCAGGGCCGCATCATCGGCGACAAGTCGGGCGAGACCAAGCCCATCCTGCATCACCCCGACGTGCGTCGCATGCTGATGGACATGAAGGCCCGCACCGAGGCCACGCGCGCCCTCGCCTACTACGTTGCCGGCTGCATGGACCGCGCCCGCAGCGACGCCGACGAGAACGTGCGCAACAGCAACCAGAGCCGGCTCGAACTGCTCACCCCGGTGGTCAAGGGCTGGTGCACCGAAACCGCGCAGAGCGTGACCTGGAACGGTATCCAGGTACACGGCGGCATGGGCTTCATCGAAGAAACCGGCGCCTGCCAGCACATGCGCGATGCCCGCATCACCACCATCTACGAAGGCACGACCGCGATCCAGGCCAATGACCTGATCGGCCGCAAGGTGGCCCGCGAAGGCGGCCATGCCATGGCCGCCCTGATCGAGGAGATGTCGGCGACCCAGGCACAGCTCGAGGCGCATGCCGACGAGCAGTTGCAGAAGATCGGTGCGTCCTTCGGCAAGGGCATCCTGGCCCTGCGCGAAGCCACCGACTGGCTGCTGGCCAACTATGAGCTCAGCCCGCAGGCAGCCGCTGCCGGTGCCGTGCCTTTCCTCAAGCTCACCGGCACGGTCGCTGGCGCATGGCTGATGGCCCGCAGCACCGCCATCGCGATCGAGCGCATGCAGGGGCCGGATGCCGGCTTCTTCGGTGCCAAACTCGTCACCGCGCGCTACTTCGTCGAGCACGTGCTGCCCGAAGCCAACACCCTGCGCGACGCCATCGTGAACGGTGCCGAATCCGTGCTGGCACTGCCCGAGGAGCTGTTCTGATGAGCCGCGAATCGATGGAATACGATGTCGTCATCGTCGGCGCCGGCCCCTCGGGGCTGAGCACCGCGATCCGGCTCAAGCAGCTTGCCGAAAAGGCCGGGCGCGAACTGTCGGTGTGCGTGGTGGAGAAAGGTTCGGAGGTTGGTGCGCACATCCTGTCCGGCGCGGTGATCGAGCCGCGTGCGCTCAACGAGCTCTTCCCCGACTGGAAGGAACGCGGCGCCCCGCTCAACACCCCGGTCACAGAAGACCACTTCATGCTGCTGTCGGAGAAAGGTGCCCGCAAGCTGCCGACCCCGCCGCAGATGCACAACGAAGGCAACTACATCATCAGCCTGGGCAACTTCTGCCGCTGGCTGGGTGAGCAGGCCGAGGCGCTCGGCGTGGAGATCTACCCCGGCTTCGCCGCCGCCGAAGTGCTGTTCGACGAAGCCGGTGCGGTGCGTGGCATCGCCACCGGCGACATGGGCGTGACCCGCAACGGCGAGCCAGGCCCCAACTACCAGCAAGGCATGGAGCTGCATGCGCGCCAGACGGTGTTTTCGGAAGGCTGTCGCGGTTCGCTCACCAAGGGTCTGATGGCGCGTTACGACCTGCGCCGCGATGCCGACCCGCAAACCTACGGCATCGGCATCAAGGAGTTGTGGGAGGTCGATCCGGCCGTCCATCGCCCCGGCCTCACCGTGCATACCGCCGGCTGGCCGCTCAAGTCGGACACCTACGGTGGCTCCTTCCTGTATCACCTCGAAGGCAACCTGGTGTCGGTGGGCTTTGTCGTCGGCCTCGACTACAGCAACCCCTGGCTGTCGCCGTACGAAGAGTTCCAGCGCTTCAAGACCCACCCCGAGATCCGCAAGTACTTCGAGGGCGGCCGCCGCGTGTCGTATGGCGCACGTGCGCTGTCTGAAGGCGGCTTCCAGTCCCTGCCCAAACTCACGTTCCCGGGCGGCATGCTGGTCGGCGACACCGCAGGCTTCCTCAACGTGCCCAAGATCAAGGGCACCCACATGTCGATGAAGTCGGGCATCGAAGCCGCTGCAGCACTGTTCGCGCACCTGACGGCCGACGATGCAAAGACGACTGAAGTCACGGGCTACCCCGAGCGCCTCAAGGCCAGCTGGCTGTGGGACGAACTGTACTCGGTGCGAAACGTCCGCCCGTCCTTCCGCTGGGGCCTGTGGGGCGGCATCGCCTACAGCGCCATCGACACCTTCCTGTTCCGCGGCCGCGCGCCATGGACCCTGCGCAACCATGCCGACCACACCCAGCTGAAGAAGGCGGCCGACTGCGAGCAGATCGTCTATCCGAAGCCGGACGGCAAGATCAGCTTCGACCGCCTGTCATCGGTCTTCATCTCGGCCACCAACCACGAGGAAGAGCAGCCCTGTCACCTGCGGCTGAAGAATCCGCTGACGCCCATCGTCACCAACCTCGCCGATTTCGAGGCCCCCGAGCAGCGCTACTGCCCGGCCGGCGTGTATGAAATCGTGCGTGAAGAGCAGGGCCCACGCCTGCAGATCAACGCCCAGAACTGCCTGCACTGCAAGACCTGCGACATCAAGGACCCGACGCAGAACATCGACTGGGCGGTGCCCGAAGGCAGCGGCGGCCCCAACTACCCGAACATGTAATCAAACCCGCACGAAAGCATCAACAAACAACTTTTAACAGACGAGGAGAGACATCGTGTCCATGCAACGCCCTCACGGGGCCGAACAGCCCTACTGGCCATTTGGCCCCTTCAAGATCCGGCTGCCCTTCATCCACTATCGCTGGGAATATCCCGAGATGATCCAGGGCCTGATCATGTTCGTGGTCGGCCTGGCGATGATTCCGCTGCTGCAGAAGTATCTCGGCATGCCTTATGAGGCTGCGCTCGCCTTCTGCGTGATCGCCGGTGTCGGCTACATGCTGCCCGCCCTGCTCGGGGTGCCACTGGTACCGGGCTGGATCACCCCGGCCATTCCGGTGGTGATCCTCTTCCTGCAAGGCTTCGAGCCCGGCCCCGAGGCGATCAAGGCGCTGTTCGCGCTGCAGATCGAAGTGTTCGCGATCTTCCTGATCCTGGGCATCACCGGCCTCGGCAACCGCCTGGTCACGGTCATCCCCAACTCGCTCAAGTCCGGCATCATCATCGGCGCCGGTATCGCCGCGATGATGGGCGAACTCAAGGTCGGCGGCCGTATCGACAACACCCCGATCTCGCTGATCATCGGCTCGATCGTGTCGGCATACGTGCTGTTCTCGCTGTCGTTCAAGAGCATCGTCGAGAAGAACGTGTGGGCCAAGCGCATCTCCAACTTCGGCATGGTGCCCGGCATGATCCTGGCCATGCTGGTCGGCTGGGCCGTGGGTGAGTACCCGTGGCCGGACGTGCAGTGGGGCATCACCAATCCCGACTTCAAGCTGATGTGGAACTACCTGGTGTTCTCCACCGGCCTGCCCGACGCCAGCACCTTCCTGCTCGCGCTCCCGACCGCCATCATTGCCTACGTGATCGCCTTCGGCGACATCGTGGTCGGCTTCACCCTGGTGAAGCGTGTCGACCACCTGCGTGAAGACGAGAAGATCGAAGAGGGCATCACCCGCGTTCACCTGGTGACCGCCATCCGTAACGGCATCCACGCCTTCTTCGCACCGTGGCCCGGCCTGGCCGGTCCGTTGTGGACGGCTGCGCATGCCACGGTTGCCGAGCGCTATGCACTCGGCCGCAAGGCGATGGACTCCATCTACAGCGGCGGCGGCACCTTCTGGATCACCGGCTTTGTCGCACTGTTCATGCTGCCCCTGGTCAGCATCTTCAAGCCGGTGCTGCCGATTGCGCTCTCGCTCACCCTGGTGCTGACGGCTTACATCTGCATCATGGTCGGTATGGAAGAGCTGAAGAACTCCACCGAGCGCGGCGTGGCCGGCATCGTTGCGGTCACCCTGGCGATGCCCGACCCGAAATCCACCGTGTATGCAGTGGTGATCGGCCTGGTCCTGTACTTCCTGATCGAGCGTCCGCATCGCATCGGCACCCGTGAAACCAAGGATGTGAGCATCCTTGCCAACACCACTGCCGAAATGGAAGCGGCCGACAGCCACGGTCAGACCCGCGGTTAAACGCACACGGCCACCATTGCCCTGCAAGGGGTCATGGTGGCCGCCTCCCACGCCCCCGCCCCCATGTCCGCACTCATTCACCGCCTCTGCGGCGCCGACGCCGAACCTCTCCCGCGCAGCCGGAGCCTCGTCCGTCTGGGACTGACCGTTGCGCTTGTCTCCCTCTATGCGCTGACCATGCTGCTTGTCTTTGCGCCCGAAGCGCTGCACTGGGCCACGTTCGGAAACTGAACACCCACCGCCTGCCGCGCGCCCTCATCGTGGTGCAAGCCGCCCACCAATCCGGGCTAAAATTGGCCGCATTCCATTCCGGCCTTCCCCATGTCCAGTTTTCTGACCGCAGCGCTGTACAAGTTCGTCCGCCTCCCCGACTTCCGTGAGCTGCAAGCCCCGCTGCTGGATTGCTGCAACCGTCATCAGGTCAAGGGCACGCTGCTGCTGGCCGAGGAAGGCATCAACGGCACCATCGCCGGACTGCCCGACGACATCGAAGCGGTGCTGGCCTGGCTGCGCAGTGATCCGCGTCTGGCCGAACTCGAGCACAAGTCCTCGTGGGCCGACTCGCCACCGTTCCAGCGCATGAAGGTGAAGCTCAAACGCGAGATCGTCACCCTTGGCGTGGAAGGCGTATCGCCGACCAACATGGCTGGCGAATACGTCAAACCCGAAGACTGGAACACGCTGATTGCCGACCCCGACGTGGTGGTGGTCGATTGCCGCAACGATTACGAGGTGGCCATCGGCACCTTCGACGGTGCGGTCGATCCGCACACCCGCAGCTTTTCCGAACTGCCCGCCTGGGTGGAAAAGGAGTCCGCACCCGGCGGTCTGCTCGCCGACAAACCGAGGGTGGCGATGTTCTGCACCGGCGGCATCCGCTGCGAGAAATCCACCGCCTTCATGCGCATGCAGGGCTTCGAGGCTGTCTATCACCTCGAAGGCGGCATCCTCAAATACCTCGAGACCATTCCCGAAGCTGACAGCAGCTGGCAGGGTGAATGTTTCGTGTTCGACGACCGCGTCTCGGTCGGCCACGCGCTGGTGCCGGGCGGGCTGGGCCGCTGCCTTGCCTGTGGCTACCCGCTCACCGCAGAAGAACAGGCCTCCGAACAGTACGAGGACGGCGTGAGCTGCCCGCATTGCTGCGACTCGACCGAAGAACGCAAGGCCGAACTACGCGAACGCCGCCGCCAGCAAGCGCTGGCCGCAGAACAGAAGCGCGCCGACGACAAGGCGGCACGCCCCAAACCGTGAGCGACGGCGCCCTGCCCCTGCTGTATTCGTTCCGGCGCTGCCCGTATGCGATGCGGGCGCGTCTGGCGATTGCAGCCAGTGGCCAGCAGGTGGCGTTGCGCGAAGTCGTGCTCAGGGACAAACCGCCCGAACTGATCGCCGCCTCGCCCAAGGCGACGGTGCCAGTGCTGGTTCTGCCCGATGGCCAGGTGATCGAGCAGAGCATCGACATCATGCTGTGGGCGCTGCGCCTGCACGACCCGCAAGCCTGGCTGAATCCGCCATCGGGCTCGCTCGACGGGATGCTGACGCTCATCGCCCGCAACGACAGCAACAGCGAAGGCGGCTTCAAGCACCACCTCGACCGCTACAAGTATCCGAACCGCTATCCGGGCGCAGACGCCGCACAGCATCGCAGCGCAGGCTCCGCCTTCCTGATGGAACTCGAACACCGGCTCGAAGCGACGGCATGCCTGTTCGGCAACCGTCCCGCACTCGCCGACATGGCGATTGCCCCCTTCGTGCGCCAGTTCGCCGCCACCGACCCCGACTGGTTTGCCGGCCAGCCCTGGTCGCGACTGCAAGCCTGGCTGACCACCATCACGACAAGCCCGCGCTTCAATCACGTAATGGGCAAGTACCCGCAGTGGCGAGCAGGTGCGCAACCCACCCAGTTTCCATAATCAGTCCAAGAATCGACTCACGCGGAGACGCATAGAGCGCAGAGAAGCTCCATTCGGATTTCCTCCGCGCTCTCCGCGCCTCCGCGCGAAACACCAGCCCCGCCATCACCAACGACGCAGGAAGGCGCTGGCGTGACGCGGCGTTCAGACCATGGTCTCGGGCTGAAAGTGCGGGATCGCGTTGATGAGCGTGCGGGTGTAATCCTCCTGCGGGTTGCGCAAGACCGCTGTTGCCGTCCCGGTTTCGACGATGCGTCCGCGGTTCATCACGATCACCCGTTCGCACAGCAGCCGCACCACGTTGAGGTCGTGCGACACGAAGATATAGCTCATGCCCAGCTCGCGCTTCAGGCGGTCGAGCAGCTGCAGCACGACCGCCTGCACCGACACGTCGAGCGCCGAAGTGGGCTCGTCCAGTACCAGCAGCAGCGGATCCACCGCGATCGCGCGTGCGATGCCGACGCGCGCTTTCTGCCCCCCCGAAAGCTGATGCGGAAAGCGCGTCAGCAGCTCGCGCGGCAGGCCGACCATGTCGGCAAGCTGCGTGACCCGCGCGGCGATCTTGCGCCCGTCGCGCATGCCCTTGAGCCTGCGCAGGGGTTCGCCAATCGCATCCTGCGCGGAGTAACGCGGATCGAGGCTGTCGGTGGGATCCTGGAACACCATCTGGATCTTCATGCGCTGCGGCAGACTGGCAAAGCGCGCCGCAGGGTGCGCGGTGATGTTCTCGCCGTCCAGGATCACGTCCCCCGAACTGGGATCGAGCAGGCGGGTAATGATGCTCGACGTCGTCGACTTGCCGCAGCCCGACTCACCTACCAGCCCCAGGCTCTCGCCGCGCTGCAGCCTGAAGGAGATCCCATCCACTGCACGAAAATCGCGCTCGGCCGGATCGGCGCGGCGCCACGGCCAGCCGCCGCCAGTATCGCGGCGCGGAAAGACCTTCACCAGATCGACAACCTCGAGCAAGGTGTCGCTGCGCGCGGGTGCATGGGCAATGACGGCAGGCGCTTCGCTGCCACCCGCCGAGACCATCACCTCACCCGAGGCTGCAGTGCCGACGAGACCATCGACAAGCTCGTCGGGCACCGCGGTCAGATCTGAAAGATCGGTCTCCGGCCCCGGCGACGCCGCGATCAGCTTGCGGGTGTAGGGGTGGGTGGGGTGTCTGAACAGGTCGGCCACCGCCGCAGACTCCACGACCTTGCCCTTCTGCATCACGGCAATACGGTCGCAGTAGGCCGCAGCCAGGCCAAGGTCGTGCGTGATCAGCACCACCGCCATGTTGCGCTCGCGGGTCAAGTCGGCGATCAGGTCCATCGTCGCCTTCTGCGTGGTCACATCCAGCCCCGTCGTGGGCTCGTCGGCGATCAGCAGGCGCGGATTGCACGCCAGCGCCATCGCGATCATCACGCGCTGGCACATCCCGCCCGAAAGCTCGAAAGGATAGGCATGGTAACGATGGGCGGGGTCGACGATGCGCACCTTGTCGAGCATCTCGATCGCCTTGTCGCGCGCGGTCAGCCGGGTTGCCTGCGAATGGCGCACCAGCACATCTTCGATCTGACGGCCGACGGTGCGAATCGGATTGAGTGCGGCGCGCGGGTTCTGGAAGATCATCGAGATCTCGCGTCCGCGCAGATCGCGCAAGGCGGCCTCCGACGCACCGGTCAGCGGCATGCCGTCGAAGCTCGCCGAGCCTCCGGCAGCCGTGCCGGCGGCATCGAGCAGGCCGAGCACGGTATAGGCGGTGACCGATTTTCCGGAGCCGCTCTCACCCACCACACCGAGCACTTCACCTTTCTCGACCGTGAGCGAAACCTCGTCAAGGGCACGGACGACGCCGTGCCGGGTGCGAAACTCGACCGACAGACGATCCACCGACAACAGGGGATGAGTGGACACGAAATGCTCCTCAGGTACGACGCTGGGGGTCGACCAGGTCGCGCAGACCGTCGCCCAGCAGGTTGAAACAGAACACCGCCAGCATCAGCGCCAGGCCAGGAAAGAGCGCCATCCACCATTCGCCGGACACGATGTAGGTCGCACCCTCTGCAACCATGATTCCCCACTCCGCATCGGGCGGACGCACGCCCAGCCCGATGAAGGACAGGCCGGCCGCATTGAGGATCGCCCAGCCCATGTTGAGCGAGACCTGCACCATCATCGGCGGCAGGATGTTGGGAAAGAGATGCGTTGCCAGAATGCGCACATCGGTGCAGCCGCACAGGCGCGCCGCCTGCACGAAGCCGGCGTTGCGGCGAATGCTGGTTTCCGAGCGCGCGACCCGGGCGTAGAACGGCAGGTTGATGATGGCTGTGGCGTAAATGATGTTCTCCACCGAGTTGCCCAGCGCGGCAACCACACCCATCGCCAGCACGAACAGCGGGAAAGCCATGATGGTGTCCGTCACGCGGCCGACGATGCGGTCGGTCCATCCGCCCCAGAATCCGGCGGCACAGCCGAGCGCACTGCCGACGAAGAAGGACAGCGCCACCGCGGCGAGGGCGATGCCGAGATCGAGCCGGGTGGCCACGATCACACGGCTCAGCATGTCGCGACCGAGGTGGTCGGTGCCGAAGGGGTGCGCCCACGACGGCGCCTGCAATGCATTGGCGGCACTGGTGGCGATCGGGTCGTACGGTGCCAGCGCCGGGCCGAACAGGGCGATCAGCACGATGGCAAAGAACAGGAAGAAGGCCCCGGCCGTCACCGGGTTCTCACTCATCACATAACGGAAATGACGCAGGAAGCGGATCATTGCAATGGCCCTCAGGCGTCAAGACCGACGCGCGGATCGACCAGGGTCAGCACCACGTCGATCAGCAGATTGACGAAAACGAACAGCAAGGCCATTGCCAGCACGAATCCCTGCACCGCAGCGTAATCGGACGCCACCAGCGCCTGGATCGCGTAGGAACCGATGCCCGGCCACGAGAACACCTTCTCGACCAGCACGTTGGCGCCGAGCAGGAAGGAGAACACCATGCCCAGCGTCGTCAGCACCGGCAGCGCCGCGTTGCGCAAGGCATAAGCGCCCAGGATGGTGGAGCGCGACAGGCCGTTGGCGCGTGCCGAGCGCACGTATTCGCTGGACAGCGCATTGAGCATTGCCGCACGCGTCATGCGCGCAATGGGCGCCATCGCGAACACGCCCAGGGTGATCGCCGGCAGCACCAGCTGGCGCAGACTGGCCCAGAAGGTCTCGGCGTCACCGGCGATGATGCTGTCGATGAGGAAGAAACCGGTCACGCGCTCGGGCGAGAGATACAGAATGTCCAGCCGCCCCAGTGGCGACGGTGCCCAGCCCAGCAGGAAGTAGAAGATGTAGATCAGGAACAGGCCGGTGAAGAAGGTGGGGAGCGAAACCCCCGCCGTCACCACCACGCGGCACAGATGATCGATCCACGAACCGGGACGGGTCGCCGCCAGTACGCCGAGCGGAATCGCCACCGCGATCGCCAGCCCCAGCCCGCAGAAAGTGAGCTCCAGCGAAGCCGGCAGCCGCGTCAGCAGCTCCTCCATCACCGGCACGCCGGTGCCGAGCGACATGCCGAGGTCGCCCTGCAATAGCCGCCCGACGTAGAGAACGAACTGCTCCGGCCAGCTCCGGTCCAGACCCAGCGATTCGCGCACCTGGGCAATGGATGCAGCGTCGGCCATCGCGCCGGCAAAGTAGGCCGCCGGATCGCCCGGCAGCGCCCGCGTCAGCACAAAGGAAATGACCACCACTCCGAACAGTGAAGGCAGCGACTGCAGCAGTCGCTTCCCGATCTGGATGAGTTTTGTAGGCATCAGCGCACCCCGCCCGAAGACATGGGTGCGCGTGCCATGGGCAGTGAAGCTCTGCTCACGATATCTCAGGCCTTGGTGATGGTGCTGCAGTCGAGCTGGCGGTGGTACCACGAGGCGTAACCACCGACGTTCTTCGCCAGCGCGGCATCCAGATAGGGCTGATACAGCGGGATGCGCGGCACGTCGGCGAACGCAATCGCGATCATGCGCTTGATGTTGGGCGCGTACTTCGGATCGCTCACCTCCATGTGCAGGGTTTCATCCACGAGCTTCTCCATCTCTTCGTTCTTGTAGTTCGAGGAGTTGAACAGGTGCCCGTGCTTGTACGCCCAGAAGAAGTAGTAATCCGGGTAGTTGAGCCAGCCGCCGAAGTTTTCCAGATGCATCGGCAGGCGCTTTTCCACCAGCGCAGCGGTACGCCAGTTGGCACCCGGAATCTTGTCCAGCGTGACCTTGATACCGATCTTGCCCAGCGCCTCCTGAATCAGCAGCGCGGTCGGCTCCTGCCAGTCGGCCAGCCCGAGGTTGAAGGACAGCGTCGTTTCGAAGCCGCCCGCAAGGCCCGCCTCCGCAAGCAACGCACGCGCCTTGACCAGGTCGGTGTCGTAGGGGAAGGCCTGCGGCCACTCGGTCGTGGCGGGCGTTTTCGCACCGGCACCGAACATCGGCTTGCCGCGGCCATAGGCTGCAGCGGAAAGGATGTCCTTGTACGGCAGGGCATAGGCGACGGCCTGGCGCACACGCGGATCGTCGAAAGGCTTGTGCGTCACGCTGAGTCCGAGCACGTGCAGGCAGTTGTCGATCGGCGCACCGGAGACCTTGACCTTGCCGCCCTCCATGAGCTCCTTGGAGTCCTTCGCAGGCACATCCATGTAGAGATCGGCATCGCCGCGCTCGATCAGCGCACGACGCGTTGCCGCGGACGGCACCTCACGCACGATCACGCGGCGCAGCGCCGGCTTGGGTCCGAGGGCCCAGGCGTCGTTGCGCTCGTACACGAACTGCTGACCCGGTTCCCAGCGCGCGATCTTGAACGGACCGGAGCCGGCCGGCGTCTTGTGCAGGTACTCGGTGGCCCAGGGGTCTTCCTTGGTCGCATGTTTCCTGGCGACCTTGGCGTTGATGATGAAGGGCACCGGCACCGCGAGGTCGGGCAAGGTCAGCTTCGAAGGCGCGGGCAGGTCGATGCGGAAGGTCTGCGCATCGACCACCACGAACTGCTCCGGACTGGTCATCGAGCCCGCCTTCATCTGCACACCGGCAAAACCACCCAGGCTCACTGCCCGATCGAAGGACCACTTGACGTCCTCCGCCGTCACCGGTGAACCATCCCAGAAGCGTGCCTTGGGGCTGAGCTTGAAGGTGATCGACTTGCGGTCGCTCGAGTAGGTCCAGGATTCTGCCACCTCCGGCACGATCTTGGTCGAATCGTAGGACAGCGAGCCATCTTCCAGCGTCTTCACACCGAAACGCACCAGGCGGTCGTAGACGTTGACCGTAATCTGGTAACTCGGACGGTTGGTCCCGGCGCGGTGCAGGTCGAGGCTGTTGATGCCGTCACCGGTCACCACCACCAGCGTGTCGCTGCCGGCCGCTGCGTGGGCGGGCAGGTGACGCAGGAAAGGCAGCACGCTCGCGCCGACTACGCCTGCCTTGATGAAATCTCGTCTTTGCATGATCGAACTCCTTGGTGTGTAGTCAGGTTGAAGCCAGCGCGGCCATGTAGGCGCGCCAGCCTCCGAAATGGGTAATGTCCTCGGCACCCGCGGTGCCCATGGGCTCGCACAGAAATCCCTTCACCTGGCTGCCATCTGCCAGATCGAGCGTGCCGATGCCGAGCGGCTGCGGGATGCCGCGCATGAACTCGCCGAAGCGGGAAAGCGGCAGCGCCCAGACTTCGAGGTCGATCGCAGCACCCGCCTCGCTGCGCACCAGCCCGGGCCGCCGCGGCGGGCCACCGGCGAGGCTGTAGAAGCGATAGTTCGGGGCGGTTTGTGTAGCGCGCAGAAAGCGGGCACCGAGGCGGGTCAGCTCGTGGTTGAGCGGCAGACCCGACATGTGCGCGCCCACCACCGCCAGCGCAATCTCGTCACGGTTGGCGGCCGGCGAAACGCTGGCAGCCTGAGGCAGGGGCCAGCCGGTCGCACCCAGCGGCGCGGCGCAGTCCTGCTGCAGCACCCCGGCGACGGCTGCGATGCGTGCATCCTCCCCGCGGCCGGCGATCAGGGTGACACTGCCCGGCCTGCCGTCGGCACGCGTGCGAACGGGCACCGCGATTGCGCACATGTCGAGCAGGTTCACGAAATTGGTATAGGTTCCGAGGCGGGAATTGGGCCCCACCGGATCCGCTTCGAGCTCGGCCACGGTGCAGAAGGTCGGAATCGAGGGCACGCACAGGAGGTCGACCGCATCGGCCACGGCAAGCGCCTCCCGACGCAGATCCTGCAGACGGTAGAAGCCGCGGAATGCGTCGGCCGCAGAGAACTTCTCCGCGCGCTGGATGATGGCCCGTGTCACCGGCAGCACAGCCTCGGGCTGCTCGCGTAACAGCGCCTCGATCACGGTGTATCGCTCCGCCACCCAGACGCCGTCGTAAAGCATTTCCGCGATGGCATAGAGCGGACCGAAGTCGAGTTCAACGATCTCCGCCCCCCGCTCACGCAGGGATTCCAGCGTGGCATCGAAGGACGCCGCCTGTACTTCATCACCGAAGAAGCGCCGACTCGCGGTATCCGGCACACCCACGCGGAACGTCGGCGCGGCGACGGGGTTCTCGGCCAGCACAAGCGGTCGCGCGTACGAATCCGCGGGGTCGAACACTGCCGCAGCGGCGAACACCTTGTAGGCGTCGCCAACGGTCAGCGCGAAGATCGAGATCGTATCGAGGGTGCGGCAGGCTGGCACCACACCGCTCGCTGAAAGCGCACCGAGCGTGGGCTTGAGCCCCACGATGCCGTTCAGCGCCGCCGGCACCCGGCCCGACCCGGCGGTGTCGGTGCCCAGCGAGAAACTCACGATGCCGTGTGCAACCGCCACCGCGGAACCGGAACTGGATCCGCCGGGCACGATCGCGGGGTCGAGCGCGTTGAGCGGTACAGGAAAGGGGGTGCGCACACCGACCAGTCCGGTCGCGAACTGATCCAGGTTGGTCTTGCCGATCAGGATTGCCCCCGCGGCACGCAGCACGCCGACAACGAAGGCGTCTGCCCCGGCCTCGTAGGCATAGGCTGGGCAGCCTGCGGTGGTGGGCTCGCCGGCGGCGTCGATGTTGTCCTTGATGGCAAACGGAATGCCCCACAGCGGCTTGCTGTCGGGATCAAAAGCGCCAAGCTGCGCAAGCTGGGCCTGCAGCGCAGCGGGCGCGAGCACATGCAGGAAGATGCCCGGATCGCCTGCGGCCCCGATGCGGCGGTGGGCCTCCTCCATCACGGCAGCGGGATCAAGCCCCTGCGCATAGGCGGCGTGCAGGCTGGAGATATCGAACGGGAGTGTGTGCAGCATGAAATGTCTTCCAGAAACGTCTGGAAGTGATTTGAGCAGGGATCACTGACGCGGCATACTGCTAATTTTCGCCATCTGTGCTGCAAAATTTGCATCACTGAAAACGGAGCATCGCCATGAAGCATCTTCTGCCGCTGCGCTACATCGACGTCATTGCTCGCAGCGGCTCCATCCGCAAGGCGGCAGACAGTCTCGCGATCACATCCACCGCACTGAACCGCCGCATCCTCGCGATGGAAGAGGAACTGGGCGTGCCCATCTTCGAGCGCCTGCCCCGCGGCGTGCGACTGTCCGCCGCCGGCGAGATCCTGATCCACCATGTGCGCAACCAGTTGAGCGACATGGAGCGCGTCAAGAGCCAGATCTCCGACCTCACCGGCGAGCGTCGGGGCCATGTATCGATCGCCTGCAGCCAGGCCCTGCTGCCGTTCTTCCTGCCCAACCAGATCGCCCAGTACCGGCATGCACACCCTGCCGTTACCTTTGAAGTCCTCGTCCGCGACCGTGCCGCCGCCGAGCAGGCGCTGGTCGACATCAGCGCGGATCTTGCACTGGTATTCGAGCCGCTTCGGCTCATGGACTTTCAGGTCCTGCAGCGGGTCCGCCAGCCGGTTCATGCGCTCATGCGCCCGAACCACCCGCTGGCACAGGCCGAGACCTTGCGCCTGCGCGACTGCCTGCGTTATCCGGTGGCGCTGCCGACCTCGCAATACGGCGTGCGCCACCTGCTCGAACTGGCGGTGCAGCGCAGTTCGCTCACCTTGCAGCCGGTGGTTGAGTCAGACAGTTTTGAGTTTCTGCGCAGTCACGCGCTGGAAGAAGACATTCTCGCCTTCCAGATTCCGATCGGCCTGCCGATCGACACCGAAGGCAGCGGCATGGTCAGCAGGCCGCTCGACGTACGCGACGTCCCGCCCGGCGTGCTCTATTTCGGTCAGTTGCGGGGTCGCATCCTGCCGGTTGCGGTGTCGCGCTTCGCCAGCCAGGTGCTGGAAACACTCACCCACCGCTTCGAGACGGACTAGCGAATCCGCAAGAATTTCATTGCGCCGGCATGGCCTCAAGGACGAAAACCACGCCAAACGCGCCAATGGAAACCAGGCGCTGATTCACCATCGTATAGGACGCCACTCCCAGCGGATGATAGTGCGACACGAAGGCCGCAAAAGCCCCCAGTCCGAGCAGACCCGCGACGGGGCTGCGCTCCGCAATCGCCTGCCGAATCTGCTCCCGGTGCTGCTCGGGCGTCGGGTTGAGCCAGAACGCCAACGCTACGACTGCCAATGTAATGACCACGGACACGATGGAAGCTTTAGCCACTGCAATGTTTCCTGTAATAGACAAAGCGCGCCTCACACGGAGGCACGGAGCACCCGCCCATTATGCCTTCCTCCGCAACCTCCGCGCCTCCGCGTGAAACCGCCACGCTCCGCGCTTCCCCTTGGTACGGGGGAGCCCCCTGAACACCTTACGCAACGACTGGCCAGTTTGACGGTCGGACCTTGCATGCATAATCGGGGCCTTGCTCCGGGAGGAAGTCGCCATGGCCATAGGCTGGATCACCTTGTTGAAGACCGTTCCCTGGGCGGATGTCATCGCCACCGCACCGGTAGTCGCCGACGGTGCGAAAAAGCTCTGGAAGACGGTCGGCAGGAAGACGCAACCCGACACCGCCGCAACGGATGAGAGCGCGGAAACGGTGCCCGCCGAAGCTGATGCCTCGACGAAGCTGCAGGCAAGGCTGCTTGCGCTCGAGAACACCTCGCAGGATCTGCACGCCCAGATGCTGGCTTCGTCCGAGCTGATCAATGCGCTCGCCGAACAGAATACCGAGCTGGTGAAACGGGTCGAGGCCAACCGTGTTCGCCTGCTATGGCTGTCCGTTTCCACGCTTGTGACCTCCGCAGCGGTGGTGCTCTGCCTGGTGTTGCTGCTGCGCGCCTAGTCAGGCGACAGCCGATCACCGCGAGCCTGCGCGTACGCCCCCTGTCCCGGCTTTGGCGCATGCATGCCGGACAACACGCTCAGGATTGAAAAAACCCCTCCATCGCCTATGTTGAGATCACACGGCATGGGGGAGGTCGTTACCATGATCACGGAATCGCACTGCATTGCGCGCTTCGCTTCCTGCTGGCGCGCGCTGACCGGGCTGTTGGCCGCGGCCGCCACAGCATTCGCCCTGCCGGCCGCAGCGGCGGGACAGGAGGAATGGCTCTCCCTCGGCAGCAAGCACTGGTCCCCGACCGTGTTTTCCAAGACCGGCGCAGGCACCGAGAACGCCGTTGCCGAGGCGCGTGCCACGCGGGCTGCGATCGAGGGCTGGTGCGCCAACTGGAGCCCCGGCGACCGCGACTGCGTGCGCAGCCAGCTTGCCACCCCGGAGGCGAAGAAGACCTGGCGCGCCACGGCCAACTGTATCAAGGGCCGCATCACGGCGGTCGATGGCAACACCTACACCCTGGCCGGACGCTGGGACAACTCCGACATCGGTGGCGGACGCACGCGCTGGAGGGATGCCTCGGGGCAGATCGTCGGGCGTGACAACGCCAGCGGCGGACTCGGCATCTCACAGCAGTGGGAGGTGCTGTGCCCCGCATCGGCCGCCTCTGCGGGCCCGGCGGCTCCACGCAGCAGCGGCGTTCAGCGTCCGGCACAGTCCGCGCCGCCAACGCCTGCTGCGACAACGGCAGGCTTCACCGTCGGCGAAACCGTATATGCCCGCTACGGCGCCGCCTGGGTTCGTGGCAAGGTCACCCGCATCAGCCGCGTGAGTGGCGCCAAAGGCCCGGAGCTTGCCTATAACGTCACGCTCGAAAACGGTGAGCGCGGGCTGCTGCCTGCACACATGATGCGAAAGACACAGGGCAGATAGCGACCCAGCGCCAGGGCGGTCGCGCAGCCACTCACTCGTCTCCATTCACCGTGAGTCCGGTGGTCGTCACCGGGGCGCGTTAAAATGCGTCCTCAACGACAAGAAGAACACGGGAGACCCCATGAGTCCGGACATTCAGTCGTATTTGCAGCGCCTGCCCGATTTGCTGACGGAACTGGCGACCGTGGAACTGTTTTACGAACTCGGCGTGCTTGCGCTCGCAGGCCTCATCGCCTGGGTGATTCACCGCACGATGCGCGAGTCCTTGCGCGCCGGGCTTGAGGCCGCATCCAGCAAAGGCCTGCGCCATCTGACCCTGCGCACTGCCCAACGCATCCTGCTGCCGGCAACGATGCTGCTCGGCGTGCTGGTCGGCCGCGGCGCCCTGCGTTCGGCACAACTGCCTGTCGGCCTGCTCGATGTCGCCGTGCCCCTGCTGCTGTCGCTGGTCGCCATCCGCCTGCTGGTGTACGTCCTGCGCAAGGGTTTCCCGGTGACCCCGGCGCTGAAGACGTGGGAGAACCTCATCTCCGGCAGCATCTGGGCCATGGTGGCACTGCATCTCGTGGGCTGGCTGCCTGCCGTCGAAGCCACGATGGACGAGCTCGCCTTCAATATCGGCGCCTCGCGCATCTCGCTGCTGGCCACGGTCAAGCTCGTCGCACTCGTCGCCCTGCTGCTGACCCTCGCGTTCTGGGTGTCCGGGGTGATCGAGCGGCGCATGCGTGCATCCACCCACATGACGCCCTCGCTGCAGGTCGCCTTCGGCAAGTTCAGCAAGGTGTTCCTGATCGCGCTGGCCTTTCTGCTCGCCATCGACGCGGTGGGCATCGACCTCACCACGCTCACGGTGTTCGGCGGAGCGCTCGGCGTGGGCATCGGTTTCGGCCTGCAGCGCATCACCAGCAACTTCATCAGCGGCTTCATTCTCGTGCTCGACCGCTCGATCAAGCCCGGCGACGTGATTTCGGTCGGCGGCAACGATGCAAAGTTCGGCTGGGTGCAGGAGTTGCGCGCGCGTTACGTGGTGGTACGCGACCGTGACGGCGTCGAGCGACTGATCCCGAACGAGAACCTGATCACGTCCGAAGTGGTGAACTGGAGCTACTCGGACACCAACACCCGTGTGCGGCTGCCGGTGCAGATCAGTTACAGCGACGACCCCGAGCAGGCCATGGCCCTGCTGCTCGAGGCGGCCAAGGCCTCGCCGCGGGTGCTGCCCTTGCCGGAGCCCGCCGCGCGCATGCTCGACTTTGCCGACAGCGGCATCCAGCTCGAACTACGGGTGTGGATCAGCGATCCGGAGAACGGCATCGGCAACGTGCGCACCGACATCAACCTCGCGATCTGGAAGCTGTTCACGGCCGCAGGCATCTCCATCCCCTTCCCGCAACGGGATGTGCACCTTCACACCGTAGCCGCACCGGAACTGGCCGCTGCACAGGAGCGCCCCGCGTGAGCGCGCGCAGCGCCGGCCGGGGCGATGTGGATCAGATGCCGGTGAGCTCGCGGTAGGCGCGCCGCGTCTCGGGCGACACCGCTTCCAGCACCTGTTCGTGACTGGTCTTGTGGCGCGCCAGCAGGCGGGCAGAAGCAATCGTCCGCGATTTGCAGAACCAGTGGCAGGTGTGCTGCATCAGGTACATTTCTGCCGACAGCAGAAAGGCGCGTTCGCGCGGCGAGCGGCCCGCTTCGTTTTCCACTGCGCGTTCGAAGCCGCGGGCATGGATGTCGAAGGCCTTGCCCAACGCGAAGGTCGAGGACGGAAACAGGCGGTCGGCGTGGGGCAGAGCAAGCGGCAGCGTGCTGATGAGCACCTGCGCGGAGTCGACCCGCGCGATGTCCGCAGCAAGACGGCGAAACTGACTGGCGAGTGCGGTCTCGTGCGACTGCATCAGCGCGAGAACCTGATCCTGACGGTTCGGGTCCTGCTCGCCAAGGGCGCGGTCATAGCCCTCGGCCAGCGTCTCCATGAGTTTTTCGATCTGGTAGTTGCTCAGGTGGCTGCCCAGCAGGGTGATGCGGCGACGCTGGTCCCGGGACTTGAGCACCAGAACGCCAACGGCCGCGAGCATGAAGATAAAATAGGTTTCCATCCCGCTATTGTCCTGTGTGCCACGCATATTGGGCAACTCCGGCGATCAGGAAGCCTTGCACAACTCATCTCAGGCAAGACTGTTACCACGCAGCCGCCACGGCAGCCGGCGGGACAAGGTATCATCCGCGCGGTAGCGACGAAGCCCGACACCACGCCCTCGCCTTGCAAAGCCAGGCCAGCCGTTCGCCGGGCACGCCGTGAAGCCGTCCATCTGCTCACGCGCGCCATCAGGCCTCGCCACCGTCACCCCACACTTTCCGCACTGTCGACCGCGCCGGCGACGATGGCGGGCACTCCATACCGGCCCGCAGCAGGACAGAACCCAATGTCGTCAGAACACTTCACCGCAGGCAAGGACGCCGCGCTCGGCCACGCCAAACTGCACAGGACCCCGCAGGCAGCATGAAAACACCGCACAGAATCGCCCCACTGGTCGAAGACGGCCTCGTCGACAGCGTGCTGCGTCAGCTCATGAGCGGCAAGGAGGCGATGGTCTACGTCGTCCAGTGCGGCGACGAAGTACGCTGCGCCAAAGTGTACAAGGAGGCCAACAAGCGTGGCTTCCACAAGGCAGTCGACTACACCGAAGGCCGCAAGGTGAAGAACAGCCGCCAGGCGCGCGCCATGGCCAAGGGCTCGCGCTACGGCCGCCAGGAACAGGAGGCAGCGTGGCAACACGCCGAAGTCGACGCCCTGCGCCAGCTCGCCGCAGCCGGTGTGCGTGTGCCCGTACCCTACGACTTCCACGAAGGCGTGCTGCTGATGGAGCTGGTGGCCGATGAAGACGGCGAACCCGCACCGCGCCTCAACGACATCGAACTCAGCGCCGACGACGCCCGCACGTTTCACGCCTTCCTGATCCGTCAGGTGGTGCGCATGCTGTGCGCCGGCATCGTGCACGGCGACCTGTCCGAGTACAACATCCTGGTCGATCACACCGGCCCGGTCATCATCGACCTGCCACAGGCGGTCGATGCCGCGGCCAACAACAACGCCAAGCGCATGCTGGCGCGCGACGTGGACAACCTTGCCGATTACTTCGGCCAGTTCGCCCCCGAACTGCTCCAGACCCGCTACGCCGATGAAATCTGGGCGCTGTATGAAACCGGAAAACTGCTTCCCGACAGCCCGCTCACCGGCACCTTCAAGGACGTCGAGACCCTGGCCAATCTGGACGAAGTGATGCAGGTGATCGACGCCGCGCGCCGCGAAGAAGCCGCACGTCAGGCAAGAATGGCCGGCGAAAGCACGGACGGCGCCGACGACAACTGAGCCACGGGCTCAGGACGCCTCGCTGGCATCGAGCAGGCGCTCGCACTCCAGCATCATCGCCTGCGCCAGTTCCGACTGATAGTTGGGGTCGAGGGCTTCCATCATTTCATGCGCGGTGAAGAGGCCCGCCTCACGCGACAGCGTGGCGGCGATCTGCCGCGCCATGTCGTCGCTCAAGCCAGAGAGCTGCTTGCGCTCGGACTGCGGCAGCGTGCGCTTGCTGCGCCGCAGCCAGTCCGCCGCCAGCGTCGCCCCCTGCCCTTCGTTCATCCACTGCCCATGCTCATAGAAGGCCGACAGGCGTTCGGCAGTGAGCGCGAAGATCAGCGCAATACGGATGCCGCGCTCAGTGGGCGGCGTGCCCTGCGGGTTGTCGAAAATCATGCGTCTACGTCCGTGTGTTCGCGCTGCCACTGGATTTGATAACGGGTACTGCGACCACCTCCGGGCAACCTGACGAGGCAGCCCTTGGCGATAAGGTCTGCGAGATTGCGGGTTGCCGAGGAGGTGGTCAAGCTCCGCCCGGCTTCCCGGCGCGCTTGACGATACCGCGCTGCGGGTCGTAACCCCATGCGGCAAGCAGGAAAAACACGGCTAGGCAACCCACGACGATCGCCAGCGATTGCGGCGCCCACTGCCCGTACAGCGCAAAGCGCGTCGCCTCAACCGCGTGGCTGAAGGGGTTCCAGCTGGCGATGAAGTGGATCACGCTGGCGCCGGATTCTTCCAGCTTCCACAGCGGATACAGCGCCGGCGACACGAAGAACATCGGGAAGATGACGAAATTCATCGTGCCTGCAAAATTCTCCAACTGCTTCACATGCACCGACAGCAGCAGCCCGAGCGCCCCCAGCATCATCCCCGACAACACCAGCACCGGCAGCGCATACAGCCAGCCCGACCACGGCACACCCACGTCGAACAGCGCCGCGATCGCCAGAAACACGTAGGCTTGCAGCACCGACAGCAGCGTACCCGCGAGCAACTTGGCAAACAGCAGGTAGGCGCGCGGCAGCGGCGCGGTGAGCAGCAGCCGCATCACCCCCATCTCGCGGTCGTACACCATCGCCAGCGAGGACTGCATGCCGTTGAACAGCAGCACCATGCCGAGCAGACCGGGCACGATGTAGGTCTGATAAGGGATATAGGTGTCGTAAGGCGGGATGATCGACACCCCGAACACGTTCTGGAAGCCGGCGGCAAACACCACCAGCCACAGCAGTGGACGCACCAGTGCTGAGGCCAGGCGGCCACCCTGGCGGACAAACTTGGCCACCTCCCGGCTGGTGACGGCCTGCAGGGCGAGGAGCGCATGGCTCAGTTTCATGTCGGGGTTCCGGGTCGGCTGGTGGGTTCAGGGTCAGGGTTTGCAGCGGCTGTCGCGCTGATCGAAGCCCAGCGTGTCCATATTGTTCTGCTGATGCAGGAAGCCCTGGATCGGCGCACGCTCGATCACCGAGTTGTGGGTGGCGAGCAGGATGGGCTGGCGCAACTGGCGATCCCAGGGGCGAAAGCCGAGCCGGTTGCCCTTGAAGCCATCGATCGTGATCTCGTCGCCAGCGAGGTAGCTCACCAGCTTGGCGAAAGGCGCATTGTCGGTGCGCACCACCGCCTCGATCACCGACTTGATCGCAATCCACGCTGCCCAGTCGGGGCTCGACGGCTGGCGCTCGGCCTGCTTCTGCATGCGGCTGGACAGTTGTGGCGCGCCGTGGCGCTCCCACGCCCAGTGCCAGGCCTCGGCGACCAGGCCCTCACTGCCCACGACCGGACGCGAACGCACGGTTCGATACGGCAGGTTGCGCGCAAATTCGCCGTCGCTGTCCGCAACGAACACCACATCGTGATCGGCGCCACCCGTCAGCAGCAGGGGATTGCCCTGATCACGTTGGCGCGGATCGTTGCTGAGCACGAAGCTGCGCTTGTCTACGACCTTGAGACCGAAGCGTTTCGCCGACGTCTCGAAGGCTGCGCCCAGCAACTTGTCGGCCGCCAGCGGCCCTTCCAGCAGCAGCACCGAACGCCACTTGCGCGATACCAGATACTGCGCCATCGCGTCGGTCTGCATCGCGTGGTTGGGCAAGGTGTGGAAGAGATGCGGCTGACACTGTTCCTGACGCAGCACGTCGTCTGCGGCCGACACGTTGAACAGCAGCAGTTCCTTGCCGCGGGTGGCCCTGGCCAGTTCGGCCACGACCTCGGCCGGCGCGTCGACCAGGAAATAGCGCACCCCCGCAGCCTGCAGCGTGCTCACCTGCGCCAGCAATGCTGCGGCGTCGGCACCCTTCACCCGTTCGAGCGCGAACTCGAGCTTGAGCGCCTGGCCGACGAACCGCGCTTCCCGCATCGCCACCTCGGCGCCGGCAAAGGGCCTGCCAAAGGCTTGCGACAGATTGCGATGGAAGGTTCGCTTCTCGTCGTAACGCGCATCCTTGTCGAGCTCGAGGAAGGCGAAGCGGATGGTCTCTGCGGCCGCAGGCAGGCTGAACAACAGCACGGCGACGATGGTCAGCGATCGGCGAAGGAGAGTCGATAAAGGCATGTGAAATTCCCTGGAGTGTGGCGACTGCCGGGCAAGCAGCGGCCCCGCAGTCGCACCAGCAGCGTTCGGATCAGTCGTCAATCACCGCGGTATGGGGCACGCGCCCGACCGGCACCGAACGCAACACCTTGTTGTTCCTGGTATCGACGATCGACATGTCGTCCGACAGCCCATTCACAACGAACAACCGACTTTGGTCGCGGCTCAGGGTGACACCCCACGCGCGCTGCCCGACCAGCACGTATTCCTTCACCGCACGGCTGGCGACATCGACCACGGCGACATGGTTGGCACGCCCCAGGGTGACATAGGCAGTCTTGCCGTCGCGGGTCATGGCGATGCCGACCGGGGTCACATCGTCAGCGCGGAAGCCCTTGGGCGCGAACGATACGGTGCCCTTGATCTCGTTTTTCCTGCCATCAATGATGGTGACCGAGCCGCCGAGTTCGTTGGTGACCCAGATCTCGCTGCTGTCCGGGGTGGCGGCGAAGCGGCGCGGCCGGTTGCCGACCACGATATTGGCGGCGATCTCGTTGGTCGCGGTGTCGATCACATGCACCATGTTGGCAACCTCCGAGGTCACATACAGGCGCTTGCCGTCAGGGCTCATCATTACGCCCTCAGGCTCCTCGCCGACCTCGATCTCGGCCACTTTCTTGCCCGCCGCGACGTCGATCACCGACACCTTGGCATCTTCTTCCATCGACACATAGAAGCGCTTGCTGTCAGGGCTGAAGGCGAACATCTCCGGATCTTCGCCGACCTCAATCGAACGCTCCACCGCCAGCCTGGCGATGTCGATCACGTCCACCCGCTCGGAATTGCTCGCGATCACGAACAGTTTCTGGCCGTCAGTGCTGAGCCTCATGTCGCGCGGTCGCTCGCCGGTGGGGATGGTCTTCACCACCGCGTAGGTCTTGCCGTCGAGCACGGTCACCGCATTGTCGTTCTCGCTGCTGACGAAAATCTGGCCGGTGCCCTTTGCATGCACGGCGCTCATCGGCAGAAGTAGCAGCGCACTGGCGGCGAGTGCCATGCTGAGGGATTTCAGACGCATGAGGACAATCTCCTGTTGGCTATTTATTTTGACGACTACAGCGATCCTGACGAGGGTTCGCCACCCTCCGTCATTGTCATGAAAGCCTCGGCAAGCGACGCCACACCGGAAGCGGCCACCAGCGACTGCGGCGTTCCTTCGGCGAGGATCTTTCCACGGTGCAGCACGATCACGCGATCGGCCTCCTCAGCCTCATCAACCAGATGCGAGGCCCACAAAATACCCACGCCGCCCTCGCGCAGCGCCAGCACCTCGTCCAGCAGCTGTCGACGCGAGGCAGGGTCGAGCCCCACCGTGGCCTCGTCCATCAGCAAGACCGAGGGTTTGTGCACCAGCGCCCGCGCCAGTTCGACCTTGCGCCGGTTGCCGCCGGAGAGCTCGCGTACCCGGTCGTGGGCGCGTTCGGACAGCCCCAGCCGTTGCAGCGCATCCGCAATCCGTGTCTTCGATTCGCGCCCGGCGATGCCATGCAGGCGAGCGTGAAACATCAGGTTGGCCTCCACGCTCAGGTCGAGGTCGAGCGTCATCTGCTGAAACACCACGCCGATACGGCCCAGCGCTCGCACCGGTTCGCGCTGCATGTCGTGACCGCACACCCGCACCACGCCGCCGTCGGCATTGAACAGGCCGGTAAGCAGCTGGAACAGGGTGCTCTTGCCCGCACCGTTCGGCCCCAGCAGCGCAACGAACTCGCCCGGCCTCACCGTCAGGCTGACGCCCTTGAGCGCCTCGCGCGCGCCGTAGGATTTGCGCACCTCCTCGACCTGCAGCGACCACTGCGCGACCACCACGTCCTCATGCATCCGTGCGCACCTCAATGTTGTTTCTGCCCTGCGCCCTTCCCTGACCCGCATTTCCGCTGTGGTCGAGTCCGCGGCCTTCGGCCCCATCGTTATCAAGCAAACCGGCCAGCAAGGCCGGATGGCGGTCGAGCAGTTCGCGCTGCAGTGCGAGCACCGCGGCATCGTTGGGCAAGCGCGGACCGCTCAACCCTTCCCGCCACTCCAGCATCACCCTGCCCGGCGCACCGGACATGAAACACACGCGATCGCCCAGCGCCAGCGCCTCGCGCAGGTCGTGGGTGACGAACAGCACGGAGGTATTGCAGCGCTGCCACAAACTGACCAGCATCGCGCGCAGGCGGTCGGCGGTGGGCGCGTCGAGCGACACGAAGGGCTCGTCCATCAGCAGCACCCGGGGCTCGATCACGAAGGCCCGCGCCAGCGCCACCCGGCGCTGCATGCCGCCGGAGAGCCGGCCCGGATAGGCGTCAAGCACGTCGCCCAGTTCCATCGCCTGCAGCAAGTCGCGCGCCCGCGCCGGTGCAGTCGGATCATCGCCCGCCACCAGCAGCACGTTCTCGATCACGGTCAGCCACGGCATCAGACGCGGCTCCTGGAACATGAAGCCGATCCCGTCCTGCAAGGGACTGCCATCCAGGGTGACGCGCCCGCTCACATCGTGATCGAGCCCGCCGACGACGTTGAGCAGGGTGCTCTTGCCGCAGCCCGAGGGGCCGACCACACAGACAAATTCGCCCGGCTGTACCTGCAGCCGCAAATCAGCCAGCGCAATGTGCGAGCGCCCGCCCCGATCCGGATAACACTTGCGCACAATCTCGATATCCAGCATCGCTCAGCCCCTCCACCGCGTCAGCCGGCGCTCGAGCGGGCGTAGCGCAAAGGCCTCGACCACCAGCACGATGGCGGCGAACACCAGCGTGTAGGCCAGGATGCCGGCGATGTCGAAGAACTGGAAGAAGACATTGAGCTGGAAGCCGATGCCGTTGCTGCGCCCGAGCAGCTCCACCACCAGCACGATCTTCCAAATCAGCGACAGCCCGGTGCGCGCGGCCGCCATCAGATAGGGGTAGAGCTGCGGCAGATACACGCGCGACAGCGTGCGCCAGCGCGGCAGGCGATAGGCGCTGGCAACCTGCATCAGACGCGGATCGACCGCACGTGCGCCCTCGCGCACGGTAACGATCACGGTGGGAATCTTGTTGATCGCCACCGCGACAATCGCGGCGGTGTCGTTGAGGCCGAACCACACGTAACACAGGATGATCGTGACCAGCGCCGGCACGTTGAGCCCGAGCACCAGCCATCCGTCGAGGAAGAGATCGAGCGTGCGCCAGCGCCCCATCGCGATGCCGATCACGGTGCCGATCACCATCGCGGCGGCAAACGCGATCACCACCCGCGACAGGGTGATGCCGAGGTGATACGGCATCACCAGCGACAGGGTTTCGTCGACCACACGACCGAACACCATCAGCGGCGCTGGCAGCGCGTTGCTCTGCAGCACGGACGCCAGCACATGCCACAACAGCACGAACACGAGCAGCGAAGCAAGGCGAACGCCCGCGTCGCCGCCATGGCGAGAGCGCCAGGAAAGTGGCGCGGATGCCGCAGCCAGATGCTGTGCCGCAGTGTCGTGGCCGGCGCCCTGAACCCGCTCGATCACCGTTCCAGGCCCCCGGCCCAGAAGGTACCGCTGGCAAGCGATGTGGCCTTGCCGACCAAGGCCTGCCCGCCCTCGGCAGCGAGGATGGCGAACACCTTGCGTGCCACCTGCTCGGACTCACCCATGCTCGCAGCGGGAATGCCCGCGCGGTAACCCTCGCGCAGCGCCACGAAGGTGGCATCGTCCGCGACCTTCATCATCGGCCGCAGTTCATCCCACACCGCGTCCGATTCAAGCATGTGCTGCTTGGTCGCGGCCGAGGCGCGCAAAAAGCTGCGTATCGCCTGCGGATGCTGCGCCGCCCACTTCTCGCGAAAAACCCAGCCCACCAGCGGCAATGCGGTATCCACGTCGAGGGTGCGCACGATTTCGTCCATGCTCAGCAGCGGCACCATGCCCGCAGCCTGCAGGCGCGCACCGTAGTGCCAGAAGTTCATCGCCGCGGGAAGCTCGCCGCGCAGCATCAATTCATTGAGCAGCGGCGGTGCAACGAAAGCCGGCTCCAGCCAACCGGCAGCGTCCGCACCCACGGTCCGGCGGGCATAGGCGCGCAGCAGCAGCCAGCTCTTGTCGAGTGGCCCGCCGGCCACGCCCAGACGCTTGCCCTTCAGGTCGGCGAACGCTTTCACCCCGGCGTCGGGACGCACCATCACCCCGCCCACCGCCAGCGAATACGGCACGAAGGTGAAGTCCTGCCCCTCGGCACGCTGACGTGCAACCCAGATCCAGTCATTGACCACGACATCGACCGCACTGCCGAGCATGGCGATATTGGCTGCATCCTTCAGCGCCAAAGGCACGACCTCGATCCGCACACCCTCGCGCTCGGCAAACCCGCCTTTCTGCATCACCGCCAGTTCCCAGCTGACCGTGCCGAACTGCAACACGCCAACCCGCAGCACCGGCAGTTCGGCAGCACGAACCGGCACCGCCGTAAGGCATAGCAGCGCGAAGAGCGCCAGGCCGGCTCTCAGAAACGACATCATGGCGCTCTCCCCCGTTCTTGTTCGCTGTATTCCCGTGGGCAGGAAGCAACGCGGCAACCAGTTCTTGCGGGGCCGACGCTGTACGCGCCACCCCGCCCGATCACCTTAACGGGTGGCGATGTACATCGTGATTTCAAACCCAAATCGAAAATCGCAGGCTGCAGGGGTTTCCCATTTCATGACGTGTCTCCTGTTGGTCGGTAAAGCGACATGGCGTTCTGGATGACCGCTCACAGCCCCAGTGTGCCTTCGGCGTCGCATCCGCCGCATCAGGATTCCGACCGAAATCGCCTCATGATTTTCATGAGATCAAGGATCAAAGGGGTCAGAGTCGTTTGATCGCTTCGTTTCGCCTCAACCCACCGCGCGCTTGAAGATCCAGTTGCGGTTGGTATTGCTGTCCGGCGCCTGCATCAGCTCCCAGCCCTGGGCGCCGAGCTTGTTCAACTCCGCCAGCACGACCTCCGTATAGGCGCACAGGCGGTCTTTTTCGCGGCTGCCGTGGGCGCGGGCGACGTCTTCGGCGATCTGATGGATGTCGCTGCGGATCTGGTACTCAAAGCATTGCATGGGGTGCTCGATAAGGTGAAAAGGTGCGCATGGCAGGACGCCAGCACATGGGTCACAATAACACCCAACTCCTGCACCGGCCGCCCGCATGCGCATCCATTTCACCATCCTGCCGGAAGAAGTCGACATTACCGCCATCCGCGCCCAAGGCTCGGGTGGGCAGAACGTCAACAAGGTGTCGAACGCGGTGCACCTGCGCTTCGACATCGCCGCGTCGTCGCTGCCCGAGGCCATCCGCGAGCGCCTGCTGCGCCTCGGCGACCAGCGCATCAGCAAGGACGGCGTGATCATCATCAAGGCACAGGCCTTTCGCAGCCTGGAAAAGAATCGCGCCGAGGCAATCCGCCGACTGGAAGAACTCATCGAGTGCGCGGCCACGGTGCAAAAGACGCGCCGACCAACACGCCCCACCCGGGGCTCGGTTACGCGCCGGCTTGAAGGCAAGACCCGGCGTGCCGCGGTCAAGGCCGGACGAGGAAGGGTCGGCGAGTAGCATCCGTCGGCAACCCTGTCATAATGGCGGGGCTGCACGAGCGGGCAAGGCTCTGCCTGACCACCGAATCAGCGCATCATGCCTCTCCGCGCAAGGCGCGAGCACATGACCGCCAAAGGCATCGCCCACAACGGTGCCCTCGTGGAGGACAAGCCTCCGACTGGCGTCATCCGGCGGCGCCCATTAATCTTGTGCTGCTCCCCTCGGAAACGGAAGCATCAAGTAACCGTTTCTCCTTCCTTCACCCGCGTTCGATTCTGCCCTACGGGGCAATCAGAGGAGGCCACTTGGCCAAGCCAAATTACCAGTTCGAGAAACGCCAGCGAGACCTGGCAAAGAAGCGCAAGCAGGAAGAAAAACGCATCCAGAAACTCGCCGCAAAGGCGGCAGGCGGCAGCGACGACAATGCCGACGCCGAGCCTGAAGCGGAAGCAGCAGACAGCAACACCCCGCCGCTTGCCTGAGGCCTGAAGCGGTCAAGCGCAGCGACGGCCGCGCGGGATGGTGCGCCACCGCTCTCAGTGGCTGGCGAAAACCTCGTGACTGCCGTCGCTGCCGAAACTGACGACCTTGTAACGATCGGCCGGATACGGCCCCTCCATGCCCGGCGAGCCCATCGGCATGCCCGGCGCCGAGATGCCGACGATCTTCGGCTGCTCGGTCAGCATCCGCTTCACATCTGCAGCCGGCACATGGCCTTCGACCACATAGCCGCCCACCTTCGCGGTGTGGCACGAGCCGAGCGCCTGCGGTACGCCGGCGCTGCGCTTGACTTCGCTCATCTGCGCTGAAGCGATCTCTTTCACCTTGAAGCCGTTCTCACGCATGTGCTCGGCCCATTTGCCGCAACAGCCGCAATTCGGGTCCTTGTACATCGTCACCTCCTCGCCGGCGGCCAGTGCAGGCGACACCGATACGGCCGCGACCAGCGCGGTGGCGAGTGCGAGTCGGTGCGGAAGACGGAATCGTGTGGAATGCTGGTTCATGAAACCTCCTTGTGACAGTTTGATATCCGGGCCAATCAGGAAAAAGACGCCAGCGGCAGGACAATCTCAAAGGCCGTGCGCCCCGCGTCCGATACTGCACTCACGCGCCCGCCGTGGGCCTCGACGATCGAGCGGGTGATGGCCAACCCCAGTCCGGCGCCCACGCCATGCCGGTGACGCTCCGGCCCTGCGCGGTGAAAGCGTTCAAAGATCCGGCCAAGCTGCTCGGGGGCGATGCTGTCGCCGGCGTTGCACACCCGCAGCACGGCCTCACCCCCCAATGCCGAAATATCGATGTCCACCCCTGTTCCGCGCGACGCGTGCCTGAGGGCATTCGACAGCAGGTTTGAAACCGCGCGCCGCAACATCAGCCGGTCGCCGCTGACCCGTGCTTCTCCGTTGACCTCGACTCGCACGCCCTGTTCCTCGGCGAGCGCATCGTAGAACTCTGCCAGCGCACGCGCCTCGTCGGCCAGCGACACCACTTCGGCGGGTCGCGGCAGGTGCCCGTTCTCGGTCTGCGCCAGAAACAGCATGTCGCTCACCATGCGCGCGATGCGCTCGTACTCCTCCAGATTTGAGCCCAGCACTTCGCGGTACTCTTCGGTGCTGCGGGCACGCGACAGCGCGACGGCGGTCTGCGTCATCAGGTTGGAGACCGGCGTGCGCAGTTCGTGGGCGATATCGGCGGAGAAGTCGGCGAGGCGCTGGAAGGACTGTTCGAGACGTTCGAACATGCCGTTGAGCGCCTCTACCAGTTCGCGCACCTCGGCCGGCGCATCGCCCTCGATCAGGCGTTCGCCGAGACGATCCGCCGACTGCCGCCTTGCCACCTCAGTCACCCGGCGCAGGGGTGCAAGACCTCTGTGCGCGGCCAGCCAGCCCAGCAGCGCGGCCACGGCCGTCGCCACCGCGATACCGATCCACATCTGCATGCGCACCTCGTCGAGGAAGCGGGTGTGATGAACAATATCAAGCCCGAGCAGCACCCGGACCGGACGCGAGGAAAGCGGCATCTCCAGCACTGTTTCGCGCCCCACGAAGTCACGCCCGTCCAGCCGCCACGCCCCGCTACCATTGGCGAGAGCCTCGCCTGCGAGTTGGGCAGGGGCAAACTGTGATGCGTTGAGGGCGTAGATCACGCTGCCCTCATCGTCGCGCATCAGCAGCGACACCCCGTCGTGACCGGTAAAGGCATCGTCCAGCGCCTGCGGAAGCGCCTCCAGCTCCGCAGCAGAACCCACCCGCTTCAACAGCTTGGCGATCAGGCTGAACTTGCCCGACAGTTCGTGCTCATCCAGCTCGCGAAAGTGATCTTCGGCAGCACGCCCGAGCACGACCCCGACGACAATAAGCAGACAGGCGGTGAGTACCGCGAAGAGCAACCCCAGGCGTGCGGTCAGCGACAGCGGAACGCGCACGCTCAGCTCTCCCCGGTCGCTTCGAGCACGTAGCCCATGCCGCGCACGGTACGGATCAGGCGCGGCTCGAAGGGCTCGTCCACCTTGGCGCGCAACCGCCGCACAGCCACTTCAATCACGTTGGTGTCGCTGTCGAAATTCATGTCCCACACCTGCGAGGCGATCAGCGAACGCGGCAGCACCTCGCCCTGCCGCCGCAGCAGCAACTCAAGCAGCGCGAACTCCTTGGCGGTGAGGTCGATGCGCACACCCGCGCGCAGCACGCGCCTGCGCACGAGGTCGAGTTCGAGGTCGGCCGCACGCAGCATCTCGGGCTCCTTCGCCTTGCCCCGGCGCAACAGGGTACGCACACGGGCAAGCATCTCGGAAAAGGCAAACGGCTTCACCAGGTAGTCATCGGCCCCCAGCTCCAGGCCACGCACCCTGTCCTCGACCTGGTCGCGCGCCGTAAGAAAGAGCACAGGCATCTCCTGCCCCTGCCCGCGCACGGTCTGCAATACGCCCCAGCCATCGAGCGAGGGCAGCATCACGTCGAGCACGATCAGGTCGTAACCGCCGCCAAGCGCCAGATGCAGACCGTCGAGTCCGTCGCGCGCGAGATCGACCACGAAGCCCGCCTCGACCAGGCCCTGGCGCAGGTAGTCGCCGGTTTTCGGTTCGTCCTCAACAATCAGGATCTTCACGGCTTGCCCGCCTCGAATGCAGTGTTCCCCATATTGTGCCCGCCGCCGCTCAGCGTCGAGCCAGGATTACAAAGATGTAATGTTCGCGTCAGCTTTCTGTCCGTCACCGACAGGCAAGATTGCGTGGCACAAGTCGGGGACGTATCTTCGTTGCCCCGCTTATTACCAAGACTGACCATCCATGACCTCTTGCGCCCACAACAACAGTTTCAACGCAATTTCCACTCTGCCCGGGCACGAACGGAGGCAGCCATGACCAGTCGCCGCCACTTTATCGCTGCCGGTATCGCCAGCGGCTTGCTTGGCTTCACCTCCCTGGCGCGTGCCCATGGCGACGCTGCCCACACTGGCAAGGCAAAGACACCCGATGCCGCCGAGCAGCAGGCGTGGGGAATTGCCGGCGCACCCGGCAAGGCGCACCGCACGATCCGCATCGAAATGAGCGACGACATGCGCTTCACCCCGGACCGTATCGCGGTGAGGCTGGGCGAAACCATCCGCTTCGAGCACCACAACACGGGCGCGGTACTGCACGAGATGGTCATCGGCACGCCGGAAACACTCGCCGAGCACGCGGCCCTGATGATGCGTTTTCCAGACATGGTGCATGACGAGCCGTGGATGGCGCACGTCCCGGCCGGCGAGAAGGCGGAAATGACCTGGACCTTCAACCGCGCAGGGGAATTCGAATTTGCCTGCCTGATGCCGGGCCACTATCAGGCAGGCATGAAAGGCGCGCTCATCGTCCGTTGAGCCGGAGGCAAATGTCATTCACCGCCACGGCAATCACTCGTACAGACCCACATAAGGAACAGCCATGAAAACCACCCTCGCCACCCTTGCCGTCGCCACCTTCGCCACTCTCGCGATCAGCGCCCCTGCACTTGCCAGCAACGACCACGCTGGGCACCAGGCAGGCATGGGCAACATGCACGACGCCGCCGGAATGATGTCCGAGGGCACGGTGAAAAAGCTCGACGCGGCTGCAGGCAAGCTCACCATCAGCCACGGCCCGCTTGCCAACCTCGACATGCCGCCGATGACAATGGTGTTTCGCGCCAGCGATCCTGCCATGCTGAAAGACCTGAAGGTGGGCGACAAGATCCGTTTCACTGCCGAACGCATTGATGGCGCGTTCACCGTGACTGCGCTGGAAGCCGCCAAGTAAATCCGCCCCCGGTGATCGCTCCACGCGGGGCCGGGGCGCAGCACGGGTCGGGCCGGCTACACACCAGCGCGCACCGTCGAATCCGCTGCTGGAACCGCCCCGCACGCCTCGCCTGAACGCGAACCACAAGCGACTCCTTGTCTGAACCCCTCTTTCATCAAGGCCGCCATGACTGATCTGCGCCTTCCCCGACGACTGCTGGCAACTTCGGTCCTCTGCGCCTTGCTCGGTGCCGCGCCGGCGCTGGCCGACGGCCCGATGCTCGGCGCCAGCGTCGACGGACTGATCGAACATGCCCGCCTCCACAACCCGGCCTTTGCCGCCGAACGGGCCGAGGCCGAGGCTGCACGCGAGCGCGTCGAACCCGCCGGCGCGCTGCCAGACCCGGCATTCCAGATCGAACTGATGGACGCCACCAACACCATGCGCGGTGGCGGCACAACGATTCTGCCGGGCGAGGTGGGCGAAACCCGCTATAGCGTGGTGCAGTCGTTTCCCGCCTGGGGCAAACGCGAACTCGACGTCCGCGCCGCCACCGCACGTGCAGGACGTGCCGACGCCGGACGCGAAGCAGTGTGGCTGGAGCTGAGCGCGAGCATCAAGGCCGCGTGGCTGCGCTACTACGCAGCCGACCGCGAAGCCGTATTGAACCGGGACGCACTGCGCCTGCTGCAAGGCCTTGAGGAAATCACCCTTTCACGCTACCGCCTCGGCCTGCTGCCGCAGCAGGCCGTACTGCGCGCGCAACGCGAGATCACCGCCCAGCGCCTGTCCCTGGTTGCCGTCGAGCAGCGCCGCCGCACGGCCGCCGCCGCCCTCAACGCACTGCTCGCACGCACACCGGACAGCCCGCTTGCCGCACCGGCGGAACCGGCGCCGCTCGTCGACCTGCCGCCCATCGACCAGTTGCTGACACATACCCGCGACCGTAACCCGCTGCTCGCAGCCGAAGCCGCCGGCGTTGAAGCCGCCCGCTTCGAGCGCGACCGCACCTGGCGCGACCGCTACCCGGACTTCAGCATCGGCCTCACCAACAACCGTCCGCGCGGGGGCGACCCATCATGGGATGTGATGTTCGAGGTCATGATTCCGCTGCAGCAATCGGCACGGCGGGCCCGCGAGCGCGAGGCGACCTACATGCTGACGGCTGCCGACGCCCGCCGCGAAGCGGTGGAGGCGAAGCTGCAGGGTGAGCTTGGCAGCGCACATGCAGCCTACAGCGCGGGCCACGACAGCCTGCGCCTGTTGCGCGGCACCCTGCTGCCGCAGGCGGAAGCCACGCGTGACGCCAGCCGCTCTGCCTTTGCCGCCGGCAGCGTCGACTTCGACACCGTGCTCGAAGCCGAGCGCCAGCTCGTGGACACCCGCCTCGCCCTGCTGCAGGCCGAACTCGACGCACGCCTTGCATTGACCGAACTCGAAAAAATTGCTGGAGAGCAGCCGTGAATTCAGGCCTGAATCGCTCGCTGACCGCACTTGCGGTCGTACTCGCCCTTGGCGCAGGCTACTGGGCAGGCAGCCGTAACGATGCCATGCCCAACGCGATGGACACGGCAGCAGCGCCTGCAGGCACTGCGCAAGGCGACGCCAGCGGTGAGGCGCGCAAGATTCTTTATTACCGCAACCCGATGGGCCTGCCCGACACCTCGCCCGAGCCCAAGAAGGACTCGATGGGGATGGACTACATTCCGGTGTATGCCGACGACGCCCCGGACGACAGCGGTGTGGTCCGTGTCAGCCCTGCGCGGGTACAGACCCTGGGGGTGAAGACCGCGCTGGCTGAAAACAAGGTGCTCGACGCCGTTGTTCGCGCCGTGGGTCGTATCGAAGTCAATGAACGCACCGTGGTCGACGTTGCCCCCCGCTTCGAAGGCTGGATCGAACGCCTTTACGTCAATGCCGTGGGCGACCCGGTTCGCCGCGGCCAGCCGCTGTTTTCGGTGTACAGCCCCGAGCTGCAATCCGCAGGCGAGGAGCTGAATATTGCCGAACGCCTGCAGCGCAGCAGCGCCGGCAACGACCCCGTCGCCGCCGAATCGGCGGCCCGCCTCGCCGATGCCACCCGCGGACGCCTGCGCAACTGGGAGATCGCGGCGCCGGCCGGCGGAAATGTTCCGTCGCGCCAGACCTTCAACGCCCCCGCCAATGGCGTGGTGCTGGAAAAACGCGCGGTTCAGGGGGCACGCTTCATGGCAGGCGAGGCGATTTACCGCATTGCCGACCTCTCCACCGTGTGGGTCATCGCCGACATTTTCGAGCAGGACCTGGCCCGGGTGAGGGTCGGCCAAGCGGCGACGATCAGCCTCGACGCCTTTCCCGGACGCAGCTTTGAGGCCCGCGTCGATTATCTCTACCCCACGCTCAACAGCGCCACCCGCTCCACGCCGGTGCGACTGACGCTCGACAATCGTGACGGGCTGCTGCGCCCGGGCATGTTTGCGCACGTCGATCTGGCCAGCGCTGGCGCTGCGCCACGCGTGACCGTGCCGATTTCGGCAGTGATCGACGATGGCGCCCGTCAGGTCGTGCTGCTCGCCCTCGACGAGGGCCGCTTCAAGCCGCAGCCGGTCAAGCTCGGACAACGCGGACGCACCGAGGTCGAAGTGCTCGACGGCGTGCAGGCAGGCGACCGCGTGGTGGTGTCGGCCAACTTCCTGATCGACTCCGAGAGTCAGCTCAAGGCCGCGCTCTCCAACCTGAGCGACGCGGACGCAGCTGCAGTCCCCAGTTACGAGGCCGCGGGCGTATTCGAGGCCACCGACACCGAAAGCGGCACGGCGACCTTCACCCATGAGCCGATTCCCGCCCTGAAATGGCCGGACATGACCATGGATTTCGGCCTCGACACCCCCGAGCTGACCGCCGGCATCGCGCCGGGCACCCCGGTTCGCTTCACCTTCGAGCAACGTGCGCCGGGCGAATTCGTCATCACCCGCATCGACAAGGTGAAGCCAGGCGCCGCAAGCGCTGCGTCCGACAGCGCCCACGGGAGCCACTGACATGCTGGATCGCGTCATCGACTGGTCCGCGCGCAATGTCTTTCTCGTCATTCTGGCGACGCTGTTCCTGATCGGCGGTGGCCTTTATGCGGTCAAGAAGACGCCGCTTGACGCCATCCCCGACCTCTCGGACGTGCAGGTCATCGTCTACACCGACTATCCCGGACAGGCGCCGCAGGTGGTCGAGGATCAGGTGACCTATCCGCTCACGACCTCGATGCTCGCGGTGCCGCGGGCCAAGGTGGTGCGCGGCTTCTCGATGTTCGGCGCGTCCTATGTGTACGTGATCTTCGAGGACGGCACCGACATCTACTGGGCGCGTTCGCGCGTGCTCGAATATCTCAGCTCCGCGGCCGGCCGACTGCCTGCCGGCGTGGCACCGCAGATTGGCCCTGACGCGACCGGCGTCGGCTGGGTGTTCCAGTACGCGGTGACGGGCAAGAACATGTCGCTTGCCGACACCCGCAGCCTGCAGGACTGGTATCTGCGCTATCAGCTCACCCAGGCCGAGGGCGTCTCGGAAGTGGCCAGCGTCGGCGGCTTTGTGCGCGAGTATCAGGTGACGGTCGACCCGCACCGCCTCGCCACCTTCGGCATCGCCCTCGACGAAGTGGGCAAGGTGATCAGCGCCTCCAACCGCGACGTTGGCGGACGCGTCATCGAGATGGCGGAAAAGGAGTACATGGTGCGCGGGCGCGGCTATCTGCGCGGCGTGGAGGACATCGAAAACCTGGTGCTCAAGAGCACGGGCGGCACGGCCGTTACGGTGGCCGACATCGGCCGGGTGGAGCTGGTGCCGGCCGAACGGCGCGGCATCGCCGAGCTCAACGGCGAGGGCGAAGTCGCTTCAGGCATCGTGATGGCGCGCTTCGGCCAGAATGCGCTCGACGTGATCGCCAGCGTCAAGGCCAAGCTCGCCGAGCTCGCGCCCGGCCTGCCGGAAGGTGTCGAGATCGTTCCGGTGTACGACCGCTCAACGCTGATCGAGGACGCCATCGCCAACCTGAAATGGACGCTGATGGAAGAAAGCCTGATCGTGGCGGCGGTGTGCGTCATCTTCCTGCTTCATGTGCGCAGCGCGCTGGTCGCCATCATCACCCTGCCGCTGGGCATCCTGGTCGCCTTCATCGCCATGCGCGCGCTCGATCTGGGCTCCAACATCATGAGTCTGGGCGGCATTGCGATTGCCATCGGCGCCATGGTGGATGCGGCGATCGTGATGATCGAGAACGCCCACAAGCGGCTCGAGCGCCTGCCGCCCGGTGCCAGCCGTGCGGAGCATGCGCAGACCATCATCCGCGCCTGCAAGGAGGTAGGGCCGGCGCTGTTCTTCTCGCTGCTGATCATCACCGTGTCCTTCCTCCCGGTGTTCACGCTCGAAGGCCAGGAAGGCCGCATGTTCTCGCCACTGGCCTTCACCAAGACCTTTGCCATGGCCGGCGCGGCGCTGCTGTCGGTGACGCTGGTACCGGTGCTGATGCTGTTCTTCGTGCGCGGACACATCCTGCCCGAGGCGAAGAACCCGGTGAACCGCTTCCTGATCTGGGTCTACCGCCCGATCATCGGCCAGGTGATGCGCTTCAAGGTGCTCACCATCCTCGTCGCCCTGGTCGCAATGGCGGCAACCGTTTTCCCGGCGCGCCAGATCGGCTCGGAGTTCATGCCCACACTCAACGAAGGCGCGATCTTCTACATGCCCGCGGCCCTGCCCGGCATGTCGGTGACCGAAGCCGGACGCCTGCTGGCCACCACCAACCGCATCATCAAGACCTTCCCAGAGGTGGCTTCGGTCTATGGCAAGGCCGGCCGGGCCAACTCGGCCACCGATCCGGCGCCGCTGGAGATGTTCGAGACCGTCATCAACCTCAAACCCAGGGACGAATGGCGTGCCGGGCTGACGGTGGATGGATTGATCGCGGAGATGGACGCCGCACTCAAGTTCCCCGGTCTGGCCAACTCGTGGACCATGCCGATCAAGGCCCGCATCGACATGCTCTCCACCGGCATCCGCACGCCGGTCGGGGTCAAGGTGTTCGGCAAGGACCTCGACACCCTTGAGCAGGTGGCACGCCAGGTCGAAGCCGCCGTGCGCAACCTGCCCGCCACCTCCAGCGCCTACGCCGAACGTGTCGCCGGCGGCTACTATGTGGATATCGAACCGCGCCGCGACCAGATCGCGCGCTACGGCCTCAGCGTCGGCATGGTGCTCGACGTGGTCGCGACCGCACTCGGCGGCGACAGCGTCACCACCACCGTCGAAGGGCTGGAGCGCTACAACGTCAGCGTGCGCTACCCGCGCAGCCTGCGCGATGACCCGCAGCGCATCGCCACCGAGATCTATGTGCCGACCGCCAACGGTCCGATCCCGCTCGGCCAGCTGGCAACGGTCAGCCTGCAGCGTGGCGCGCCGGCGATCCGCACCGAGAACGCGCTGCTTGCGGCCTACGTCTATGTCGACACCCGCGACAGCGACATCGGCGCCTTCGTCAAGCGCGCACAGCAGGCGGTGGCCGAACAGGTCAGCTTCCCGCCCGGCTACTACGCCACCTGGAGCGGCCAGTTCGAGAACATGGAACGCGCCAAGGCCAAGCTCGCCGTGGTCGGACCGCTGACGCTGGCGCTGATCTTCGTACTGCTCTATCTCAACTTCCGCCGCTTGAGCGAAACCCTGATCGTGATGCTGTCGGTGCCCTTCGCGCTGGTTGGCGGGGTGTGGCTGATGTGGTGGCTCGACTACCAGATGAGCGTCGCGGTGGCCGTCGGCTTCATCGCGCTCGCCGGGGTGGCGGCGGAAACCGGCGTGATCATGCTGATCTACCTTGATCAGGCGTGGAAGGAGATCCGGACCAGACGCGCTGCGGAAGGTCTCGCCCCGACCCCGGCCGACCTCTACCACGCCATCATGGACGGCGCGGTGGAGCGCGTGCGCCCGAAGATGATGACGGTGGTTGCGATCATGGCCGGCCTGTTGCCCATCATGTGGAGCACCGGCACCGGTTCGGAAGTCATGAGCCGCATCGCCGCCCCGATGGTGGGCGGGATGATTTCTTCCACCGTGCTGACGCTGGCAGTGATTCCGGCGCTGTATGCCCTGGTCAAGGAGTGGCAACTCAAGCGCGAGGGGCGTATATAGCAGGCATGAGCGCCCCCGGCCCCGCGAGCGAAGCCTCTCCTCTCAAACCGTCTCCGAAGGCGGGGCTGCCACCTGCGATCTGGATGCTGGGCTTTGTCAGCCTGCTGATGGATGTGTCTTCCGAGCTGATCCACAGCCTGCTGCCGGTCTTCCTGGTCACCAGCCTGGGCGCGGGGACGCTGGTGGTCGGGCTGATCGAAGGCGCGGCCGAGGCCACGGCGCTGATCGTGAAGGTCTTCTCCGGCGTGCTGTCCGATTACTGGGGCAAGCGCAAACCGCTGGCAGTGCTCGGCTACGGTCTCGGCGCACTGTCCAAGCCACTGTTCGCACTCGCCAGCGGCCCCGGTCTGGTGCTGGGTGCGCGGCTGATCGACCGTGTCGGCAAGGGCATCCGCGGTGCGCCGCGCGACGCGCTGGTTGCCGACATCGCCCCACCCGAGATGCGCGGCGCGGCTTTCGGCCTGCGCCAGTCGCTCGACACCGTCGGTGCCTTCGTCGGCCCGCTGCTCGCCATGGGGCTGATGCTGCTGTGGGCAAACGATTTTCGTGCGGTGTTCTGGGTCGCCATCGTGCCGGGCGTGCTGTCGGTGGCGCTGCTGCTGTTCGGCGTGCGCGAACCCGAACGTCCCCCACAGGCAAGGCGCACCAATCCGCTCAAGCGCGAAAATCTGCGCCTGCTGTCCTCAGCGTACTGGTGGGTGGTCGCGATCGGGGCCCTGTTCACGCTGGCGCGCTTCTCCGAAGCCTTTCTCGTGCTGCGGACGCTCGATGGCGGACTGGCGATCGCACTGACTCCGCTGGTGCTGGTTGGCATGAATGTCGTGTACGCCCTCACCGCCTACCCCTTCGGAAAGCTGTCGGATGGCGTGAGCCACACGCTGTTGCTGGGACTGGGGCTCGCGGTGCTGATCGCAGCCGACCTCATCCTCGCCTCCGGCACGCACTGGGCGTCGCTGGTGGCAGGCATTGCGCTGTGGGGACTGCACATGGGCATGACGCAAGGCCTGCTCGCGCGCATGGTGGCCGACAGCGCCCCTGCCGAACTTCGCGGTACCGCCTACGGCTTCTTCAACCTCGTCAGCGGCCTCGCGATGCTGCTGGCCAGCGTGCTCGCCGGCTTGCTGTGGGAACTGCACGGCGCACAATGGACATTCATCGCCGGCGCCGGCTTTGCCCTGCTTGCGCTGCTGGCGACGTTTCTGCCCCGCCGGGCTGGCACACCGGCCAGCGGCGCCTAGGTATGTACACCCACTAGGTCAGCCCCGCACCGGACTCAGGCTCCGCCTTGCGGTTCATGCCCGATTCATTGAGGAGCCAGTTGCGGAACGCCGCAACAACCGGACGCTCGGCGGTCTCCTCCGGCGTCACAATGTAGTAGGCAAAGCGCCGCCCGAGCGATATGTCGAAGGGTGCGATCAGCTGTCCTGCGGCAATCTCTGCGGCAACGAGCGGCCGCGACAGCAGCGCAACGCCAAACCCGCCCAGCGCCGCCGCGATGGCAAGACCCGAGTCGGTGAAGTGCGGCCCCGCCGTCGTATCCACCCCCTTCACACCCGCCACCTTCAGCCACTCGGCCCAGTTCGGCCGCTCCTGCAGATCCTGAATGGTGTCGTCATGGATCAGCGTCTGATAGCGCATGTCCGCCGGCTTGCGCAATGGCAGCTTGCCACGCAGCAGCTGCGGGCTGCACACCGCGGTGTAGTCGGTTTCGAGCACCAGATCGACGCGACAGCCGGGATAGCGACCGTGACCGTTGCGAATCCAGACTTCAGGCGCATTACTGAGTGCCGCCTCGACGTCGGGCAGACGCTGGGGCGCCGCATCGCCGCGGTCGATCATGGCCGCCGAGCCTGACAGATGCAGCTCGACATCCGGATACATGCTGGTAAAGCGCTGCAGTCGCGGCAACAGCCAGCGCAGCGCAAGCGATGGCGGCGCCAGCACGACCAGGCGCGGGTCGGGCGCACACTCACGCACGGCCGCAACCGCTGCCGTGAAGCAGTCCATGCCCTCGCGCAACTTGGGCAGCATCGCCATGCCTTCCGGCGTCAGCTCCAGCGCGCGGGTCAGGCGACGGAACAGCGAAACCCCGAGATGCTCCTCGAGCGTGCGAATCTGGTGACTGATCGCGGTCGGCGTGACCGACAGCTCCTCTGCCGCACGGCGAAAGCTGAGGTTGCGGGCAGCGACCTCGAAAGCACGCAGGGCATTGAGCGGAGGAAGACGTTCGACCATACAGATGAGTTTTTCTAATCCGTCGGATGACAATTCATCGTTTGTTGCGCCGCAACATCCGCGCTAGATTTACACCGTTCCCACACGACGGGAACACGTAAAAGGAGCGTCAAAATGGAATACAAGCCCGAACAGATCGACTCGATCGTCCGTGAGGCCAACCGCCTCCGCAGCGAGGAGCTCGGCCGCCTGATCGCGGCCGGCCGCAGCAGTGCCCAGCAACTGGCTGCCTTCGTCATGCACAAACTGAACCTGTCTTCGCGTCACGCTCATCGCTGAGCCTGACCCGTGGCTGCCCTCGAGTCCCCCTCGGGCAGCACGCATCTGATCGAAAACACCGAACTGGCACATCAGCCGCGCCCTTGCGCAAACTGACGTGCCAGCTTCGTTTACGGCTGCAACAGCCTTACTGCAGCTGATCCAGCGCCTGCTTCAGGCTGGTCACGGTGCGCTCGACGTTGTGCAGCTTGTCGAGACCGAACAGCCCAAGGCGGAAGGTCTTGAAATCTGCCGGCTCGTCACACTGCAGCGGCACGCCTGCTGCGCTCTGCACCCCGACTGCAGCAAACTTGCTGCCGGTACGGATGCCGTCGTCCTCGGTATAGCTCACCACCACACCGGGCGCCTTGAAGCCATCGGCCGCCACACTCCGGATGCCCCTGCCCTCAAGCAGCTCGCGCACCCTCGCACCCAGTTCGATCTGTTCGGCGCGAACCTTCTCCAGGCCGTAGGCTTCGGTTTCCTGCATCACGTCACGCAACTTGACCAGTGAGTCTGTAGGCATCGTGGCGTGATACGCATGTGCGCCGCCTTCGTAAGCCTCCATGATCTGCAGCCACTTCTTGAGGTCGCAGGCAAAGCTGGTGCTGGCGGTATTCTCGATGCGCTCGCGCGCCAGCTTGCTGAACATGACCATCGCGCAGCACGGCGATGCGGTCCAGCCCTTCTGCGGCGCACTGATCAGGATATCGACACCGGTTTCAGCCATATCGACCCACATGGCGCCGGATGCGATGCAGTCGAGCACGAACAGGCCGCCTTCTGCATGCACCGCCTGGGCAACGGCCTTGATGTAGTCGTCGGGCAGGATCATGCCGGACGAGGTTTCGACATGCGGCGCAAACACGACGTCGGGTTTGTGCTGACGGATCGCGGCGACCACATCCTCGACCGGCACCGGCGCAAAAGGCGCCTGCGGGCCGGAGTTCACCGGGCGGGCCTTGAGCACGACAGCGGTTTCGGGAATGCGACCCATGTCGAAGATCTGCGTCCAGCGGTAGCTGAACCAGCCGTTACGGATCACCAGCGCGCGCTTGCCGGTGGCGAACTGACGCGCCACGGCTTCCATACCGAAGGTTCCGCTACCGGGCACGATTGCCACGGCATCGGCATTGTAGGCGCGCTTGAGCATGGCCGACAGGTCGCGCATGACGCCCTGGAAAGCCTTGGACATGTGGTTGAGCGCGCGGTCGGTGTAGACCACCGAGTATTCGAGCAGGCCGTCGGGATCGACGTTATCTAGCAAAGCGGGCATCGTGCCTCCTTATTGATATCCTGGCCGCCCGGTGGCACACGGGCCCTGCCGGGACGGTTGAAGGGCGGTCATTGCAACTGCCGTTAGCCGATGATTGTAACCACTCCTGTCGCAGCCGTGGTTTCAACCTCAACGCGAGCTCAGCCGATCATGGATCTGGCAGCGAGCCCCAGCAGCGCACAGCCCGCAATGACGTGGATCACGTTCATCCTGAAGCGGAAAAGTGCCAGCGCAGCGATAAGCGCAATCAGCGCCGAGGGCCAGTCGAACGCGCCCTCGAAGCCGGCCGGCCACAGCACGTGATAGCCGAAAAAGAGCGCCAGGTTCAGGATCACCCCCACGACCGCTGCGGTAATCGCGGTGAGCGGCGCGGTGAACTTCAGGTCGTCATGGGTCGATTCCACCAGCGGCCCGCCCGCCAGGATGAAGAGAAAGGAGGGCAGGAAGGTGAACCAGGTCACCAGCGCCGCGGCCACGGCGCCCGCCAGAAAGCGCGTTTCGGGGCCGAACAGCTCAGCGACGTAGCCGCCGACGAAGCCGACGAAGGCGACCACCATGATCAGCGGACCGGGCGTGGTTTCGCCCAGGGCAAGGCCGTCGATCATCTGCGTCGGACTCAGCCAGCCGTAGTGCCCGACCGCCCCCTGATACACATAGGGCAGCACCGCATACGCGCCGCCGAAGGTCAGCAGGGCCGCCTTGGTGAAGAACCAGCCCATCTGCGTGAGCGTGTCATTCCAGCCGAAGGACGCCGTCAGCAGCCCCATCGGCACCACCCACAGCAAGGCGCCACAGGTGAGCACCATCGCCAGCCGGCGCCAGCTGAAGCGGGCGTGCGCGGGTGTCGGCGTGTCATCGCCGATCAGGGCAGCGGTGGCCGGGCTTGCCGCGCCTGCATGCCCGCCACCTGCGCTGAACCGGGCCGGGGCAATGCGCCCGCCGATGAAGCCCGCCAGCGCCGCGCCAGCCACAATGGCGGGAAACGGCAGATGCAAGGCAAAGATGGCGACGAAGGACGCCCCCGCGATTCCCCACAAGGCCGAGTTCTTCAGCGCGCGCGAACCGATGCGGTGCGCAGCCTGCAGCACGATCGCGGTCACGGCAGGCTTGATGCCGTAAAACAGGCCGGCCACCAGCGGCACATTGCCAAACGCGATGTAGATCCAGGACAACGCAATCAGGATGAACAATGAGGGCAGCACGAACAGCGCGCCGGCCATGACCCCGCCCCAGGTCCGGTGCAGCAGCCAGCCGATGTAGGTCGCCAGCTGCTGGGCCTCGGGACCGGGCAGCAGCATGCAGTAGTTGAGCGCATGCAGGAAGCGCTTCTCGCTGATCCAGCGCCGGCGCTCGACCAGCTCGGCGTGCATGATCGAGATCTGCCCGGCGGGACCACCAAAGCTGATGAAGCCGAGCCTGAGCCAGAACAGGAAGGCCTCACCCAGGCTGACGCTGGCGGGCGGCTCGCAATCAGGTACCGGCACAGCCGCGGAAGCACGATCGGACATCATCGCTCGACAAATCACTGAGAGGCGGCGAGCTTAGCGTGCACAGGCTTCAATCAATAGCGTTTCAGGACCGCGGCATGAGCGCGCGCGCAACACCGGGCAGGAACTCGCCGCCCGCCAGAGGCTCTACCCACTTTCCTCCACGGCGTCTTCCTCATGCGCAATCAAGCACTCTGCACGCTCCTGCTCGCATGCGCTGCCATCAGCGGCGTCCCCACGGTTGCGGCAGCGCCCGCCGCCCCCGTCGGTGAGCGCGCGCCCGGCTGCATCGGACCGGCCACCTGGGCCACCCCCCAGGCCAGCGGCATCCGCGCCACGCCCGGCCCCGCAACCGTGGCCTCGATGGCACTGCGGGATGTGGTCCTGCTCGGCGAGCAGCACGACAACGCCGACCACCACCGCTGGCAGCTGCAGACTCTCGCCGCCCTGCACGCCCAGCGCCCGGACATGGTGATCGGATTCGAGATGTTCCCGCGCCGCCTGCAAGCGGTGCTGGATCAGTGGGTCGGGGGCAGCCTGAGCGAAGCACGCTTTCTGGAGCTCACCTCATGGGACACGATCTGGCGAATGCCGGCAGAACTCTACATGCCGCTGTTCCAGTTCGCGCGCCTCAACCGTATCCCGATGCTTGCGCTCAACGTCGAGCCGCAACTGATCCGCGACACCTCTGCCGGCGGCTGGGCGTCCGTGCCGGAATCGAAACGCGAGGGCGTTGGCCGGGCGGCTGCGGCCCCGTCCGCGTATGTGGATGAGCTGTTCGAGGTGCACAAGGCACACGCCGACATGCGTAGCCACATGCGCGGGCATGGTGCAGCCGGCGGTCGTGGCGCAGCCGGCCGCAACGATCCTGCCTTCCGCGACTTCGTCGAGGCGCAGCAGGTATGGGACCGCGCGATGGCAGAGGCGCTGGCGAGCCGCTCACGCGCCACCGCCGACGGCGGCAGCAAACCCCTTGTGGTCGGCATCATGGGGGGCGGACACATCCGCGGCGGACACGGCGTGCCCCACCAGCTGCGGGATCTCGGCATCGACAGCATCGGCACGCTGCTGCCGATCGCTGCCTCGACCCCGTGCGCCGACATTCCCGGCGGCCTCGCCGACGCGGTATTCGCCATTCCCGAACAGGCGCTCGACGCCCCGCCCCCGCCCCGCCTCGGTGTCGGACTGGAGGCCCATCGCGATGGCGTGCGGGTTGCCACGGTATCGCCGGCCAGTCTCGCCGAGCGTTCGGGCTTCGCCGTCAGTGACATCATCATCGAAGCCGCGGGCGAGAAGACGCCAACGGTGGGCGGACTGATCGCCACCATTCGCACGCAGCCTGCCGGCACCTGGCTGCCGATGACGGTGAAGCGCGGCAGTGAAACCCTTGAGCTGATCGTGCGGTTTCCGGCGAAGTCATGAGCGCAGCGCTCGCCTGCGTGCTGCGCACGGGGGAGTGGCTCCGGGCCATGTTGCTCGCGCTCGTCATGCTGCACTCAGGCGTCGCCAGCGCAGCGGCCGATGACCGGCTGCCCTCGATCGCCCTGAAGCTGAGCCTCGACCCCGACACCCGTGCCTTTGACGCCGTAGCCGAAGTCCGGCCGCAGTCGGCAGACTTCATCTTCGCGCTGCATCAGTCGCTCAGCGTCACCTCGGCCAGTGTCGACGGCCGTCCGCTTCGCGTCCAGCCGGGCGGCCGCCGGGGCGAGATCCGCAGCTGGCGCGTCGTCCTGCCGGCCAGCGGAACCCTGCAGCTGCACTATGGCGGCACCCTGCCGGCGCTCGACGCCCGGCTCGATCACCGCGACGTCCTTCAGCGCCTGATGCCTGCCGCCTCGGCTGCCGGCAGCTTCCTGCCCGCCGGCAGCGGCTGGTACCCGCACCCCGGCGCCATGTTCACCTACCGGGTCGAGCTCACCGTGCCCGCCACACAGCGTGCGCTCGTGGCAGGGCGCCTGATCGCCGAAACACAGCCGCAGGCGGACGACGCCACTTACCGTGCAAGTTTCGAGTTCCCTCACCCCGCCGACGGCATCGACCTGATGGCCGGCCCCTGGCGAATCAGGGAGCAGCAGGTGCCGCGCACGGACGCCGGCCTGCTGCGGCTGCGCACCTACTTTCCCGCCGACCTCGACGCCGTCGAAGGCCTGCCGGCTGCCTACCTGGACGATACCCGGCGCTACATCGAGCGCTACAGCGAAGCCATCGGCCCCTATCCCTTCGACAGCTTTTCGGTCGTCGCAAGCCCCCTGCCCACCGGCTTCGGCATGCCCACGCTCACCTACATCGGCGCGCAGGTGCTGAAGCTGCCCTTCATCCGCGCCACATCGCTCGGCCACGAGGTCCTGCACAACTGGTGGGGCAACGGCGTGTTCGTCGATTATCAGCGCGGCAACTGGTCCGAAGGCCTCACCACCTTCATGGCCGATCATGCCTACAAGGAAGAGGAATCGGCTGCTGCCGCGAGCGCAATGCGCATGGGCTGGTTGCGCGACTTCGCCGCCACCCCCGCAGCGGACCAGCCCACGCTGGCCTCGTTTCGCTCCCGCACGCATGGCGCGGCCGCAGTGGTGGGCTACGGCAAGTCGGCGATGCTGTTCCTGATGCTGCGCGACCTCATCGGCGAAGAGGCCTTCAAGCGTGGCATCCAGCTGTTCTGGACCCAGCACCGCTTCAGGGTGGCAGACTGGGACGCGCTCCGCAGCAGCTTCGAGACCGCCTCGGGGCGATCACTAGCGACCTTCTTCGAGCAGTGGCTCACGCGCCCCGGCGGGCCCGCGCTCACCCTCGACAAGGCCAGCGCGACACAGCACGGGCGCAGCGTCCGGCTTACGCTCGAACTCAGTCAGTCGTCCCCCGCCTATGCGCTCGAGGTGCCGCTCAGCCTGAGCTATGCCGATCATCATGAAACACGCAGGGTCAGTCTCGATCAGCGCCGGCAGCGCCTGACGCTCGAACTTCCGGCGCTGCCTGAGCGGGTCGCACTCGACCCCGAGCTGCGACTGTGGCGGGTGCTGTCGGCGAACCAGTTGCCGCCCATCCTGCGCCAGTGGATCAGCGCCCGTTCCCCGCGCCTGGTCATCGCCGACGACCAGGGCGGACCGGATGCATCAGACTTCACGGCATCGGCGCAGGCGCTGGCAGATGCGGTGTTCGAGAACCCTGCCCGGCGTACATCCATTGCAGACCTGAAGACCGGCTCGACCCCCGTGCTGCTGATCGGGCGCCATGCCGCCGTCGACACGGCACTTGCCACCGCCGGCCTGCCGCCCCGCCCTGACCAGCTGGGAGTGCGCGGCAGTGCGCAAGTGTGGACCACTGCAGACCAGGCGCATGCGCCGCTGGCCATCGTTTCGGTCGCAGACACCGATGCGCTGCGCGACTTGCTGCGCCCGCTGCCGCATTACGGCGCCCGCAGCTGGCTGGTCTTCGATGGTCGGCGCGCAATCGAACAGGGGGTGTGGCCTGCATCGGGGATGGAGATCCCGGTTCGAACCGGCAACTGAGCCCCGACACGACTCACGCTGGCAGGCACACAGGGAGAACCACACTATGCAGTGAGCCTTGTCCGTCTACAATCTTCAAAACAGGATGGAGACAGCAGCCCATGAGCCAGCACAACCCAGGCGCCAGCGATAACGCCACCCGCGTCGCCCCGCCGCCACCCGCGCCGCGAAGCTACCCGGCGCAGAAACCGACCGACGTCTATCTGTTCGGCACCTGCGTGCTCGACCTGTTCTACCCGGATGCGGGCATGGATGCGATTCACCTGCTCGAACGCGAAGGCATCCGCGTGCATTTCCCCCAAGGGCAGACCTGTTGCGGACAGCCCGCCTACACCTCCGGCTACACCGATGACGCACGTGAGGTGGCCCGCGCCCAGCTCAAGCTCTTTGCGCGCGACTGGCCGGTGGTCATCCCGTCAGGGTCGTGCGCGGGGATGTTCTGCCATCACTATCCGGAACTCTTCGCCGCAGAGCCCGACACCCTGAAGCAGGTGGAGTCACTTGCCGGACGCACCTACGAGCTGGCCGAGTTCCTGCTGGAAGTGTGCAAGGTCCGCTTCGAGGACAGCGGCGAACCGGTCAAGGTGGCGCTGCACACCTCATGCTCGGCACGGCGCGAAATGGGTACACACCTGCACGGTCGCGCCCTGCTCGCGCAGCTTGAGCAGGTCGAACGTGTTGATCACGACCACGAGAGCGAGTGCTGCGGTTTCGGCGGTACTTTCAGCGTGCGCATGCCGGACATCTCGGGCGCGATGGTGCGCGACAAGACCGCAGCCCTGAAAGGTTCCGGCGCGGCCGAGGTGGTCAGCGCCGACTGCGGCTGTCTGCTCAACATCAATGGCGCGTTCGAGAAACAGTACGACCGCCTGCGCGGCGAGCACCTTGCCAGCTTCCTGCTGCGCCGCTCCGGCGGCAAGACCACGGGAGCCCAGTCATGAACGCACCCGCCCCCAGCCAGGCCACCACCCCGACTGCGACAGCGGCTGCGCACGCACCCGCCATTCCGATGACCTTCAAGCAGCGTGCGCACGACGCAGTGCACGACAAGCAGCTGCGCAAGAACTTCCGTGGCGCGATGGATTTCCTGATGGCCAAGCGCGCGGCACAGTTTCCCGACGGCGACGAGCTCGAACGCCTGCGCACCTTCGGCAACCACGTGCGCGCACGTGCGCTGTCGAAACTGCCCGAACTGCTCGAGCGCCTCGAAACCAACCTGACCCGCAACGGCGTCAAGGTGCACTGGGCGGAGACCGTCGACGAGGCCAATGCGATCGTGCATGAGATCGTCAGCGCGCATGAAGCAAAGCAGGTGATCAAGGGCAAGTCGATGGTGAGCGAGGAAATGGAGATGAACCATTACCTCGAGGGCCACGGCGTCGATTGCCTGGAGTCCGACATGGGCGAGTTCATCGTCCAGCTCGGCAAGGAAAAACCCTCGCACATCATCATGCCGGCCATTCACCTCAACGCCGGCCAGGTGGCCTCGCTGTTTCACGACAAGCTCGAAGTCGATTACACCGAGGACGTCGACAGACTCATCCAGATCGGACGCGAGACCCTGCGGCGCAAGTTCTTCGAAGCCGATATCGGCGTATCGGGGGTGAACTTTGCCATCGCCGAAACCGGCTCGCTGCTGCTGGTGGAAAACGAGGGCAACGGCCGCATGTCGACCACGGTGCCGCCGGTCCATATTGCGGTCACCGGCATCGAGAAGGTGGTGGAGAACCTGCGCGACGTGGTGCCGCTGCTGTCGCTGCTCACCCGCTCCGCCACCGGACAGCCGATCACCACCTATGTGAACGTGATCTCCGGCCCGCGCAAGGCGGAAGAGCTCGACGGCCCACAGGAAGTGCACCTGGTGCTGCTCGACAACGGCCGCAGCCAGGCCTTCGCCGACAGCGAGCTGCGCCAGACCCTGAACTGCATCCGCTGCGGCGCCTGCATGAACCACTGTCCGGTCTATACCCGTATCGGCGGCCATGCCTACGGCACGGTGTATCCCGGCCCAATCGGCAAGATCATCACCCCGCACATGCTTGGGCTGGAAGAGACCAAGGACCTGCCCAGCGCATCCTCGCTGTGCGGCGCCTGCGGTGAAGTGTGTCCGGTCAGGATTCCGATTCCGGCCATCCTGCGCCGCCTGCGCGAAGAAAACGTCCGAGCGCCCGACGCCAGCCCGCAACACATGCGCGGTCAGGGCAGCAAGTATTCGCGCGCCGAGGGTATGGCGTGGAAGGGCTGGCGCCTGCTCAACACCTCGCCCCGGCTGTATCGCGTCTTCAACCTGGCAGCCACCCGCCTGAGCGCGCTGACCCCGCCCAAGCTCGGCCCCTGGACCGAGCACCACAGCGCCCCGAAGGCCGCCCCGCGCAGCCTGCACGAACTGGCCCGCGACCATCTGGGAGAAGACTGAATGAGCGCCAAGGAACGCATCCTCGCCAAACTCGGGCACAGCCTCGCCGGCACCACGCCGCTCGCCGACGACTACGACGAAGCCCTGCTCACCGAACCGTGGACCTATGCGCCCGAACAACGCATTCCGCGCCTGCGTGAACTGCTCGAAGCCGTGCATGGCGAAACGCAGCTGACCACCACCACCGACTGGCCTGCGCGGGTCGTCGAAGCGCTGACCGCACGGGGCATCGACGAATTGCTGATCTCGCCCGACACCCCGCATGGCCAACAGTTCGCCAGCCACCTTGCGGATCAGGCCAAGGCAATCCGGCTCAAGGCCTACGACCGCCCGGTGGAGGAATGGAAGGACGAGCTCTTCTTCAATACCCCGGCCAGTCTCACCGGCACGCTCGGCGGCATTGCCGCCACCGGCAGCCTGATCATGTGGCCGACCACGGCCGAGCCGCGGCTCATGAGCCTGGTGCCGCCCCTGCACATCGCCCTGCTCAAGGCGAGCGAGGTCTACGACAATCTGTACACCGTGCTGCAGGCCCAGTCCTGGGCAGCAGGCCTGCCCACCAACGCCCTGCTGGTGTCCGGCCCATCCAAGACGGCGGATATCCAACAGACGCTGGCCTACGGCGCCCATGGCCCGAAAGAGCTGATCGTGCTGATTCTCGAAGACGCCTGACTTCCCCCGCCCCGCGGGCCTGACCGGCTCGCGGGACACCGGAGCCGGTTTTCCTGAGCACCGTTCTTGAACCGGCATCGTCCCCGCGGCGAGAATGTGCGCCGACAAATCATTGGCCCACCCCCATGAGCATCCCAATCCGTTACGTCGAACCCGTCTTTCGTCCGCCGAGCGAAGCCGACTCCCTGATCCTGCCGGTTACCGACGGCTGCTCGTGGAACAAATGCACCTTCTGCGAGATGTACACCGCACCGCAGAAGGCGTTTCGTGCGCGCAGCGAGGACGAAGTGCTGGAGAGCATCCGCCAGACGGGTGCGCGCTACGGCGACCGCATCCGGCGCATCTTTCTCGCCGACGGTGATGCACTGGTGCTGCCGACCCGGCGCCTGCTGAACATTCTTGAGACCATCCGGCGCGAGATGCCTGCCGTGCGCCGGGTGTCGAGCTACTGCCTGGCCCGCAACCTGGCAAGGAAAACCGTCGAGGAACTGCGCGCGCTGCGCGAGGCCGGGCTCTCGCTGGCCTATCTGGGAGCAGAATCGGGCGACGACGTGGTGCTGGCGCGGGTCAACAAGGGCGAGACCTTCGACTCCACCTGCGAAGCGCTGGACAAGCTCGGCGCGGCTGGCATCACGCGCTCGGTGATGATCCTCAACGGCCTCGGCGGCCAGGTGTTCAGTGAGCAGCATGCCGACAATTCCGCACGCCTCGCCAACGCCACCCAGCCCGAGTATCTGGCCACGCTGGTGGTGAGCTTCCCCACCGGCGAAGCGCGCTTCCGTGCCGACTTCCCCGAGTGGGAGCCGCTGGACCAGCACGGGCTGATCGCCGAGATGGAGCGCTTCCTGTCGCAGCTTGAACTGCGCCGCACGGTGTTCCGCTCCGACCATGCCAGTAACTGGCTGGTGCTGAAGGGCACGCTGGGCGCGGAAAAGGACCGTCTGCTGGCGCAGGTCCGCGCCGCCCTCGCCGACCCGGAACATGCCCGCCTGCGTCCGGCCTGGGCACGCGGACTCTGATCTGCTGGCTTACCCAAATCGGGATCACAAACCCCCACGACACGGTCTATGCTTGATAAGATCGCGGGTTCGCGCACGCACCCAAGTGTCTGATCGCAGTGCGATTTAGTGGCAGGAGCCTTCCATGTTCTACGGCATCACCGACCTGACGACCTTCATCCTCGGCACCATTTTCATCGTGTTGCTGCCGGGGCCGAACTCGCTCTATGTGATGTCGGTTGCCTCCCGCCTTGGCGTGGCTGCAGGCTACCGCGGCGCCTGTGGCATTTTTGTCGGTGACATGATCCTGATGATTCTCGCCACGACCGGCGCGGCCTCCCTGCTGCGGGCGACGCCCGAGCTTTTTCTGGTCATCAAGTATGCCGGTGCGGGCTACCTCGCCTGGCTCGGCCTGAGCCTGCTGCGCAGTTCGTTTTCAAGCTGGAAGCAGCGCGGCGAAGAATCCGGCGAAACCACGCCGCCCGTCACCAACGCATCCAGCCCCTTCCGCACCGCGCTGATGATCAGCCTGATGAACCCGAAGGCGATCCTGTTCTTCGTTTCCTTCTTCATCCAGTTCGTCGACCCGGGCTACGCCTGGCCGGGCCTGTCCTTCATCATTCTCGGCATCATCGTGCAGATCTGCAGCGCGCTGTACCTGTCGGCACTGATCTTCGGCGGCGTGCATCTGGCGCGGCAGTTCCGCCGCCGGCGCCGCCTTGCCGCTACCGCAACCGGCAGCGTCGGCGGACTGTTCATCGGTTTCGGTCTCAAACTGGCCAACGCCACGCTGGGATGAGCGTGGCGCGCAAGCGGTTCAGCGACCGTTGCTGAACAGGGCTTTGAGCTTTGCCGCATTCTGCGGGCTGGCCTGCTCGATGCCGGCCCATCCTGCCTCGTAGGCCTTGGCACGGAAGAGATTGACCTGCGCTTCCGGAAGCGCGTAGGTCTCGATGCCGGCCTTGGCCTGCTTTGCCTTCTCCTCGGTCGCGGTCGCCAGATCCTTTTCGTTCTGGGCTTCGGCCCACGCCAGCTGCTTCTCAAGGAAGGCACGCTGGGCCGCGTCGAGCTTCTTCCAGGTGCTCTGGTTCATGAAGAAACTGACTTCGACGTTGTAGAAACCGGGCTCCACGCGATACTTGGTTTTCTCCTGCCAGCCGAGATCGAACATCCCGATCGAAGGCCAGCCGTAACCATCAACCACCCCGCGCTCGAGCGCGGTATAGACCTCGCCCGGCGGCACCTGCAGCGGCGCGGCACCGACCGCCTGGAAGAAGGCACGATAGACCGGCACGCTGCGCAGCTTGAAGCCGGAGAAGTCGCTACCGCTCGGCTTCTTCGTGGTGTAGATGTGGTAATCAAGCCCGTCCGACACCCGCGCCAGCCAGACCATGTTCGCCTTCTGGCGATGAATGCCGTCGAGCAGCGCGTAACCACCGTTGGCACGGATCTCCGACATCGGCTTTTCGGCCAGCGTCATTGCCAGCGCCTCGGGCACGAGATTGGCGTGGAACACCCCCGTGCTGTTGGCGAGGTCCACCACCCCGGCACGCACTGCGTTGCCCACCTCGAACGGCGGCATGGACTCTGGACCGCCCACCACCCGGATCTGCATGATGCCCTTGCCCTCAGCGTTCACCTTGTCGACGAAGGCGTTGAAGCGCTGCGAGAAGAAGGTGTCCTTGCCAAAGGCGCTGACCGCCTTGAGCGTGATTTCCGCCGCCTGTGCGGAGGTGGCGAGCAGCGAGAGCAGCACACTGGCGGTGAGTATTCCGTATTTTCTCTGCATGGTAGATCTCCGTGGGGTTGGTTCAGTCGGATGGGTAACGCTCAGCTCATCAGCCGTGGCAGGCCGACAGCCAGCCACGGCACGGTGAAGATGAGGCCGAGGACGATCAACTCGATCACAAGGAAAGGGGTCGCTGCCGCATAGATCTGCGGCAGGCGGATGTGAGCCGGGGCAACGCTCTGCATCACCATCAGCAGCAGGCCGAAGGGCGGCGTAAGCAGCCCCATCTCCATCGCGATCAGCATCATCACCCCGAGCCAGACGGGGTCGATGCCAGCCGCAGAGGCCAGGGGCATGAAAAAGGGCAGCGTGATCATCATCATGCTGACCTGATCGATGACGCAGCCCAGGACCAGCAGCAGGAGCAGCATGCCGACGACCAGCATCACCGGCGACAGCTCGAGTTCGGTGATCAGCCCGAGCAGGCCCGACGTCGCGCCGGAGAAGCTGAGCAGCTGCGAGAAGGTGGTCGAGGCCACGAGCACGAACAGGATGATGACCGAGATGCGTGCCGTTTCCATCAGCGCCTTGAACAGTGCCGGCAGCGTCAGGGCACGATAGGCCATGGTCGCCACCACCGACGCCAGCGCGCCGATTGCCGCCGATTCCGTCGGCGATGCCCAGCCCGCCAGCATGCTGCCGACCACGGCAACAAAGATGCCGAGCAAGGGCACGACATCGCGCAGAAAGGGCCACCAGCGCGCCCAGCCGGCAATGTCCGGCGCGTCCTGTGCGTCGACCGGTGCCAGCTCGGGGTGAGCGCGGCAGCGCAGAATCACGTAGCCGAGAAAGCCGATCGACATCACCAGGCCGGGCAGGATGCCGCCGATCAGCAACTGGCCGATGGAGATGCCGGCCAGACTGCCCAGCATCACCGCCAGCGCCGAGGGCGGAATCAGCATCGCAATGCCGCCCACGGCCATGATCGGCCCCATGGCGAGCGTCGGGTGATAGCCGCGTCGCAGCATCTCGGGCAGCAGCGTACCGCCCATCATTGCCGTATTGGCGATGGTCGAACCGGACAGGGACGCGAAGGTCGTGCCGCCCAGCACCGCCACGACCGACAGGCGTCCGGGCAGGCGGGTGATCAGACGTTCGATGGCCTCGATCGCCCGGTAGGCGAGGCCGGTATGGAACAGCACCTCGCCCATCAGCACGAAGAGCGGGATCGGGGTGAGCGAGAAACTGCTGATCGAGCCTACCGAGTTGCGCACCAGTTGCCCGAGTCCTGCCTCGCCGCCGAGGAAGATCCAGGCGCCGAGCAGATTGACGCCGAGAAAGCCGAATGCAACCGGCACACCGATCAGCATCAGCGCAAACAGGGTGCCCAGCATCAGGGCAAGTGCTGCCTGCCATTCCATCTCAGCGCCCTCCGCGGCGACGCGTCGCCGCATGCAGCCGGCGTGCGAATTCAACCGTCAGCAGGATGAAGGCGAACCCCATGGGCAGGTTCAGCCACCACTCGGGAAAGATCAGGACCTTGAACACCATGCCGCCCTGCTGTGCGGAATCGAGCGCCACCACGACGCACTGCCACGCAAGCACCGCACTGATGAGCAATCCAAACGTATCGGTCAGCAGTTCGAGCCACCAGCGACCGACGGCAGACGAGGCCCGCAGCAGAATGTCGATGCGGATGTGGTCACCCACGTAGAGCAGCCAGGGGGCTGCGATGAAGGTGGCAAGCATGAGCATGTACTCGGTGACCTCGACACTCCATGTCAGCGAACCAAGGCCGAGATTGCGCATGAACACGTCGGCGCAGACGAGCAGCCCCATTGCACCGAAGAGCAGCGCCGACACCAGTCCACAGCCCGACATCAGGGCGTGATAGGCGCGGTTTGCGGGGGAGCGGAAGGCGGGCTGTGGATGCTGAGCAGTCATACGTTGGCACCTGCCGTAAAATTGATTTAGGCATCAACATATCAGCAGTAAATCTTCATGTCCACGCGCATTCATCGCGACTCGCCCACAAACCGTGCGACGCCGCGCAGCACTCCGCCGCCAGCGTAAAACCACAATCAAATCATGGCGATAGCGCCGCACCACGGGGGTGCAGGGAACACCCGCATGCACCCTAAAGGATCACGTTTCCGCGACCTGATCACACGCATGCTGCATAGCACAAAGGTCTATTCCATTGCAAAACAAGGCCTTGACGTTTTCCTTCGTCACGCGTTGAAGCTGGCATGATTGACGCTTGACTGTAACGGCGCAGTCACACATGAACCGGCAGTTCCGAACGCGCTTCTACGGCGTTTGCATGGCTTTCGCAGCATGCCTGAGGGGGCCGGTGCAGTGACGAGCAGATCTTTGAATGCCCTACAAAAAGTAAAGGAGACAGATCATGCCGAGCCGCCCTATCCACCACGTCCTTAACGACCGCAAATTCGTCTGCGTACCATTTGACATGCCCGTGCGGGAGGTCACCCGCCTGATGCTTCAGCACAACGAGAGCGCTGCACTCGTCACCGAGCATGGCATCCTGACCGGCATCTTCACCGAGCGCGACGCCACCTTTCGCGTGCTGGCCACCGGCATCGACGCCGACCTCACGCCGGTTGGCGCAGTGCTCACGCACAATCCCCAGGTCATCACCGAAGACCGTCCCTTCGGTCACGCCCTGCACATGATGTTCGAGGGCGGTTTCCGCCATGTACCGGTGGTGAACGCAAGCGGGCGGCCGACCGGCGTCGTGACCGCGCGCGACGCGCTCGGCCTCGAGGCCGAGGCCTTTGGCGCCGAACTCATCCGACGGGAAGAGATCACCGTCATTCTGTAAGTAAAGACGCCCTGTTTCCGCAACGGGGACAGGGCGCGTTCTGCTTCATTTCCGGAAACGGATCAGCCGGCAGGCACACATCGCGATCATCCGCGTCGCCTGCACCCGGCCATGGCCTACCTTCCCAGGGCCAGAATCCAGTCGACGAGACGGCGTGCATTGCCTTCAGTGATCGCAACCGCATTTGGCGGCATCGACAATCCGCTGACCTTGCCCTTCCAGTGGCTGCTGTAGGGGCTGGAGCCCTCAAGCACGATACGGGTCAGGAACTCGCCTGCGCCGGGCTTGCCTGCGTACTGCTTGCCCACGTCCTGCCACGCCGGCCCGATGGGCGCCAAACCGTTCGGCCCCGGCTTGCCCGATTCGATGCTGTGACAGGTCAGGCATCCGCTTGCGGAGGCGAGCTTCGTCATCTCGGCGTCGGCCATCGGGTCAGCTGCGTGCGAACTGGCAGCAAGGGCGAACACTGCAACACCTGCAAATGATCGAATGGAAATCACGTTAAAAGCTCCTTCTGGATGAATGCTGGTTGTTCCGGGGCGGAGACGGCGCACGAACCACCCGCGCCAGGGCACGGAAGCCGCCACCGCCCGCGTGCTGCCCGGTCATGCGGACCGGGCAGCATTCACATCAGGACTTGTGCAGCTTGAACACCCACACCGAGCCACCCTGCTCGAGCGTGTTGATGCGGCGGGCAACATCGCCCCCCCACAGCGGCACCGCACCGCCCCAGCCGGAAACGACAGCGATGTACTGCTCGCCATTCTCTTCCCAGGTCACCGGGGGCGCGATCACGCCGGAACCGGTCTGGAACTGCCACACTTCCTCACCCGTCGTGGCGTTGATCGCCTTCAGGTAACCCTCCGGCGTACCGTAGAACACGAGGTTGCCGGCGGTGGTCATCACGCCACCCCACAGCGGTGCGCTGTTCTTGACCTCCCACACGATCTTTCCGGACACCGGATCGACTGCGCGCAGCGAGCCGATGTAGTCCTCGTACAGCGGCTTGATGGTAAAACCGGCGCCCAGATAGGCTGCACCGCGCTTGTACGACACGGGCTCGTTCCAGATGTCCATGCCCCACTCGTTGGCCGGCACGTAGAAGAGACCGGTCTTCGGGCTGAAAGCCATCGGCATCTGGTTCTTGCCACCGAGGAAGGACGGTGCGGCGAACACCACCTCACCCTTCTGACCATCGCCCCCCCCTTCGGTGAAGGGGTTGCCCGGACGCTTGTCGTCGTTGTACATCGGACGGCCGGTCTTGAGGTCGTAACCCTTTGCCCAGTCGATGCGGCTCACGAAGGGGAAGGCATTGATCAGCTTGCCGTTGGTGCGGTCATTGACGAGGAAGAAGCCGTTCCGGTCGGCCTTGCCACCAGCCTTCACCATCTTGCCGGTCTTCGGATCGTTGTATTCGAAGGAGATGAATTCGTTCACCCCGTCGAAGTCCCAGCCGTCATGCGGCGTACCCTGGAAGTGCCACACGATCTTGCCGGTATCGGGATTGATCGCGATCGTGGAGGACGAATACAGGTTGTCGCCCGGACGCAGCCAGCTGTTCCACGGTGAGGGGTTGCCGGTGCCGATGTAGATCAGGTCGGTATCCGGATCATAGTAGGCCGCCTGCCAGGGTGCCGCGCCGCCGGTCTTCCACAGATCGCCGGGCCAGGTTGCGTTGGTCTTGCCGGAGATGCCGTTGTCGCTCGGCTTGCCGTCCTTGTCGAACTTCTGCCCCATGTGACCTTCGACCGTCGGTCGGGTCCAGATCAGCTTGCCGGTCTTGGCATCGCGCGCATCAACGCGGCCGACGACGCCGAACTCGCCGCCCGAGTTGCCGGTGATGACCATGCCCTTGACGATCTGCGGCGCAGCGGTAAAGGAGTAGCCCGCCTTGTAGTCCTCGATCGTCTCGCGCCACACCACCTTGCCGGTGTCCTTGTCCAGCGCCACGAGCTTGGCATCGAGCGTGCCGAAGATCACCAGGTTGTCGTAGATCGCGGCACCGCGGTTGATCACGTCACAGCACGGCATGATGCCGTCGGGCAGACGGGCCTCGTACTTCCACAGCTTCTCGCCGGTCTTGGCATCGAGCGCAAACAGACGGCTGTAGGAAGCCGTTACGTACATCTTGCCGTCGAAGATGAGGGGCTGGGATTGCTGACCGCGCTGCTTCTCGCCACCGAAGGAAAACGACCAGGCCGGAACGAGATCCTTCACCGTCTCCGTATTGACCTGCGTCAGCGGGCTGTAGCGCTGACCCTTGGTACCCAGACCGTGAGTGACCACCTGGGTGGTGATCGTGGCGTCGTTGACGATGTCGTCATTGGTGACTTCTTTCGCGGTGGCCTGCGTCGCCCCCAGCACCAGCAGCGCGCCGGCAATGACGCTCAGCCGGCGTGGTGCGGCAGACATCCTTGATCTTGTACTCATCGTTTTCCTCCTTGGTCTCTCGGTATTTGTCTCAGGCAAGCTCCTGCGGATCGTGCAGACACCGCAGACCTCCTGCCCTCCCCGTCTGCAAGCGTCATGCCATCCCGCAAGCACTGGCGCGCCGGTTCCACCCGGCGCCAGTGCCTGTATCAAATCAAGGCAAGTGCTCCAAAATGGAACACGAAACAACACATGGAACACCTGTGAAGCGTGCGAGTCCCGCGCCGGGCCTGCAGACCAAGGCGACTGGCACAGGCATTGCATGTAGACGCGCAAGAATGGCGCGGCACGAACCGCGCATCAGAGGAGACACAATGCGTCTGATCACACTGATCGCCGGCGCGGCCCTGGCATTCGCCCTGGCGCCGCTTGCGTCCGCAGCAGCTGAAAGCCCCGCGCAGGACCCGCTCGGTTCCTCGCGCTGGGGCGACATGAAGCGCGAGTTCTTCCGCGACGAACGGGTCGTCTTCGATGAGCGCGTGAAGGTGTCCGCGCCCGCCACCGCAGAGGACGCCATGAACGTGCCGGTCAAGGTCGATGCCAGCGCGCTCGCCGGGGTCGAGGAAGTGCTCGTCTTCGCCGACTTCAACCCCATCGTGAAGGCGCTCAGCTTTGAACCCGGACAGGCACGCAGCGTCCTCGGCTTCCGCCTCAAGCTGCAGCAATCGACCCCGGTTCGCGCTGCGGCGCGCACGGCGGATGGCGTCTGGCATGTCGGCGGCACCTGGGTCAATACCACCGGAGGCGGCTGCACCCTGCCCTCGACCGGCGCCGGATCGCCGGAGTGGGAACAGCGCCTGAACGAGGTCAGCGCACGCCTGTGGCCACGCATCGATGGCGGCACGCGGCTGCGGCTGCAGGTGATCCATCCGATGGATACCGGACTGGCCCCGGGCATTCCGGTGTTTCACATCGATGAACTGGGCGTGCTGCTGGCCGGAGGCGAGCAGCTGATGATGATCCGTCCGGCCGAACCCGTTGCCGAGAATCCGCTGTTCACCATCGACATCCCGCCCGGCGTCCTCGGCACCGGCGCACTGAAGGTGAGCGGACGCGACAACAACGGCAACCGCATCGACGCAGAGGTAGCGCAATGAGCAGCCGGCACATCGCGCCCCGTGTCCCGAAGCTGATCGCGGCCATCGCGCTCGGCCTGCATGCCGTGCTGTTCTCTCCCGCCACGCTCGCCGCAGCCTTCGACTACGAACTCGCACCGCAGAAGATTGCCGACGGGGTCTACGTGCTGGTCGGCCTCAAGGAGGACTTCTCCTTCGACAATGGCGGCAACATCGTGAACACCGGCTTCATCGTCGGCCCCAGCGGCATCACCGTGATCGACACCGGCTCGTCAAAGCGCTACGGCGAGCAGCTGCGCGACGCCATCGCCCGCATCAGCCCCTTGCCGATCGTGAAGGTGATCAACACCCACCATCATCCGGACCATTTCCTCGGCAATCAGGCCTTCCCTCCCGACACGCTGTCGGCCACCCCGGTGACCTTGCTGGGGATCAGCGACGAAGGCCCGGCCTTTCTCGACAACATGTACCGCCTCAACGGCGACTGGATGCTCGAAACCGAGATCGCCGCACCGCACGCCGCGCTCGCTGCGGGCCGGATCGACGCCGGCGGGCGCACACTCGAACTCATTGCCTTGAGCGGCCACACCCCGGCCGACCTTGCCGTGCTCGACATCGCCAGCGGCACCCTGTTCGCCTCCGATCTGGTGTTCAACGGCCGTGCACCCACTACGCCACATGCCAGCATCGACCAGTGGCTGAAGGCCCTGGATCAGCTGCAGCAGATCGACTTCCGCCACATCGTCCCCGGACACGGCGACCCTGCCACCGACAAGGCGCCCATCGAGCAGACCCGCCGCTACCTGCAGTGGCTGCAGCAGTCCATCCGTGAGGGCGCCGAACAAGGGCTGGACATGACCGAGATGCTGGCACGGCCGGTACCGGCCGAGTTCTCCGGCCTTGCCGAGGTATCGCGCGAATACCTGCGCTCGGTGACCCATCTGTACCCGGCGGCGGAGCAGGCCGCGCTGAGCCGAGGCAGCCGCAAATGATTCGCCCTGAGCACCGAATGTCGACGACGGAGACGCATCCGCGATGAAGACCGACACCGGCAGCACACCCCAGCAACCGCAGCGGGGCGGTATCCGCCTCAGCCTGCATGCGCGCCTCAGCCTGATCATCACCGTTCTGCTCGCGCTTGCACTGATGGCAGGCGCGGCCGTGTGGACGAGTGAAGCCCGCAATACCATCCATGAGGAAACCGAGGCGGCCAATCGCGTCACAGCTCAGTGGCTCAGCGTGCTGGTCGCCGAAACCCGGCGCGACCCGCTGCAGGCCGAAACCCATCTGGTGTCCGCCCTGCACGAAATCGGCCGCATCCGCGCCCATGTGATCGAGGCGAACACGACCAGCGGCGAACTCGTCTATCGCTCGCCCGGCCCCACCTACAAGGCCGGGCGAAGCGCCCCGGAATGGTTTGCCGCACGCCTCACGCCCCAGTTGCCGCTGCGCCATTTCGCCACCGGAGACCTGCAGCTGAGCCTGATCCCCGACCCGTCGCGCTCGGTGCTCGACGCATGGGACGACCTCCGCGCCCTGTCGGGCTGGTGCCTGGCCCTGCTCCTGCTGGCCTGGGTCGGCAGTCACGCTGCACTCAACCGTGCGCTGCAGCCGCTGCGGGAGATTGACGACGCGTTCGCACGGGGCGCGGCAGGTCATTTCGACCGCCGCCTTGCCGTGGATGGTGTGCCCGAGCTCGATCGCCTGGCGCACAGCTACAACCTGCTGGCCGAACGGCTCGACCACAGCCTGGCCAACAACACCCGGCTCGAAGCGGACCAGCGTTTCGCACGCGCGCTGCAAAGCCATCTGGAAGAGGATCGCCGAGCCATCGCGCGCGAGCTGCATGATGAACTCGCGCAGGGCATCACCGCCGTGCGCGCCATCGCAGGCGCGATTCAGCAGCGCAGCGCCGACCAGCCCGGCATCCATGGCAGCGCTCAGGCCATCGTTTCCATGGCGGGTCAGATGCATGACGGGGTGCGCGCAATCCTGCAGCGCCTGCGCCCGCCCAGTCTCGGCCACGGCGGCGTCGATGAGGCAGTGAAGACCCTGTGCGAACAATGGTCCACGCTGCATCCCGACATCCGCCTCAAGTGCAGCACCGAGACGCCGGGGCGCGAAGTCGACGATGCGCTGCAGCTCACGGTGCAGCGCCTGCTGCAGGAGGGGCTGACCAACGTGGTACGCCACGCCGGCGCCAGCCAGGTCGAGGTCGCGCTGCACTGCGCGGACAGCAGCATCGAGCTGCGCATCACCGACAACGGCTGCGGCCTCGGTGCGCCCTGCACTGACGACCGCCCGCGTTACGGCCTGACCGGCATGCAGGAACGCACGCTGGCACTCGGCGGCGAACTGCGCTTCGAGCCCGCGCCCCGGGGCGGGCTGAGCGTTTGCGCCACCCTGCCCCTGCACACCCCCACGGAGACCACGACATGACATCGCTGAACGGACTGCGCATCCTGCTCGCCGACGATCACGCCATCGTCCGCATGGGCTTCCGCCTGCTGATCGAAGGCGCCGGCGCCACCGTCGTCGCCGAAGCCAACAGCGGCGAAACCGCACTGACCCTGCATGCCGAACACCGGCCCGACGCCCTGGTAATGGATGTATCGATGCCCGGCATGGGCGGGCTCGCCGCGCTCGAACGCCTGCTCGCCCATGACCGCGATGCCCGGGTACTGATGCTGTCGGCGCACGAGGACACCCAGATTCCGTCGCGTGCCCTGCAGGCCGGCGCCACGGGCTATCTCTCCAAGCGCGCTGATCCGGCCGAGCTGATCAGGGCAATCGCTGCGGTGGCGGGCGGTCAGCGCTATATCGACGCCGATCTCGCGCCACGCCTCGCGCTCGCCTGCCTGGGCAACAGCAGCGACCCGGCGGACACGCTGACGGGCAAGGAATTCAGCGTGTTCCTGCAGCTCGCCCGCGGGCACTCAGTGACCGAAGTCGCCAGCACGCTCAAGCTCAGCGCCAGCACCGTAGGCACCCACCTGTATCACATCAAGCAGAAGCTCAACGCCGCAAACGCCGCAGAGCTGGCACTGATCGCGGTGCGCTCAGGCCTGGTGGAAGCCTGAGCGGAAGCGCCTCAGCGGTAGACCAGGTCGCGCAGGGCCAGGCTCAGCTGCGGCACATAAGTGATCAGCAGCAGGCAGGCGACGACCGTGCCGACAAAGGGCAGCAGGGGGCGGATCAGGCGCTCCAGCGGTACCCTGGCAATGGAGCCGGCAGCGAACAGGTTCACCCCGAACGGCGGGGTGATCATGCCCAGTGCCAGGTTGATCACCATGATGATGCCGAAGTGCACCGGATCGATGCCAAAGGCCACTGCCACCGGCAGCAGCAGCGGCGCCAGCACGACGATCGAGGCCGACGTCTCGATGAACATGCCGATCACGAACAGCGCCGCATTCACGCCCAGCAGAAAGCTGACCTTGTCGCTGAAGACCTGCGCCAGCCACTGGCCGAGCGCATCCGGCACGCCAGCGCGGTTGAGCAGAAAGCCGAACACGCCCGCATTGGCGATGATGAACATGATGGTCGCGGTCGACACCACCGAGCGATGCAGGGTGGCGGACAGCGTGGAAAAGCTGATGCGCCGGTAGATCAGCATGCCCACCACCACCGCGTACACCACCGCAACCACCGACGCCTCGGTCGGGGTGAAGATGCCGCCGTAGATGCCGCCCAGAATGATGGCCGGCATCAGCAGGGCCAGCCACGCGCGCTTGAACGCCGGCCACAGTGCGAGACGGCCCTCGCCGTCTTCGAGCCCCAGACCATTGCGGCGGGCGTACAGCCACACGTAGGCCATCAGCGCACCAGCGATCAGGATGCCCGGCACCACACCGGCAATGAACAGCTCGCCGGTGGAGGTGTCGGTGGAAACCGCAAACAGGATCATCGGAATCGAGGGCGGAATGATCACGCCCAGCTCGGCCGCGGTCGCCTGCAGCGAGGCGGCAAAGGGCGCAGGGTAGCCGTGGCGCACCATGGCCGGAATCAGGATCGCGCCGACCGCAAACGTGGTGGCGACGCTGGAGCCCGCGACCGCGGCGAAGATCATGCAGGTGAGGACACAGGCCATCGCCAGCCCGCCCTGCACGCCGCCAACCAAGCTCTTGGCGAACTCGACCATGCGTTCGGAGATGCCGCCGGCCTCCATCAGGTTGCCGGCCAGAATGAAGAAGGGAATCGCGACCAGCGGATACTTGTCGAGCGCGGCATAGAGCTGCTGCGCCACCACCAGCGAGGGCAGGTTTGCCGCACTCACGCCCGCCATGGCCCCCAGGCCGATCGACACCGCAATCGGCACCGTCAGGCCGAAGAACACGAGCATCGAGACAATCATCAACTGGGACATGGTGGGGCTACCGCATTGTTCGTGAAAAGGTGGATCGGGTCGGGCGGGTGTCAGCCCTGAGCGTCGTTACGCAGGGCCGGGGTCTCGGCGCTGTCGCCGAGCCGGGCCAGGACGGCGATCGCGGCCAGCGCGGCGCCAATCGGGATGGCGACGTAGACCCAGGAAATTGAAATGTCGAGACTGGGCACGGTCTGAAAGCGCACCCGCCAGGTCATCTGACCGCCAATCCAGGCAAGGAAGCCGAGGAATCCGGCGCAGATCAGGCTCACCAGCAGGTCGAGCCAGCGCCGGTAGAACGTGCCGAGCAGATTGCGCAGCAACTCCACCCCGAGCATCATGCCCTGGCGAAAGGCCAGCGCGACGCCAAGCAGGACGGTCCAGATCAGCAGCGCGCGGGTGAGCACCTCGCTCCAGTCTGCCGGCGCTTCGAGCACGAAGCGCGCGATGACCTGCCAGAAGCCGGCTGCAACCGCAGCGACCAGAAACAGCTGGGCGAGGATGGACACGCTCTTGAACAGGATGCGGTCCAGACGACGAATCAAAGTCATTTTGCTGCCCGGAAAAAACAATGTCGGCCCTCAGGCCGACAGATGCACGGGGCATGCGGCGGGCCCGCGAGGGCCGGCAGCATGCGTTTGCCGCACGGGACTCAGCGGGTGTTCCTGATCGACTCGATCAGCGCCTTGTCGAATTTCTTGTAGTACTCGGGGTACACCGGCGCCATCGCATCCTCGAAGGACTTGCGATCAACCTTGGTCACGATTTCCATGCCTTCGGCCTTGAGCTGCTCCACACCGGTCTTCTCGACGTTGTCGACGAAGTCGCGCATGGCCTGCGAAGCCTTCCTGGCGGCTTCGAGGAACTGCTGCTTGTCGGCGTCCGACAGACCTTCGTAGACCGTCGGCGAAACCACGATCACCGTCGGCGCATAGACGTGGCCGGTCAGCGACAGGTGCTTCTGCAGCTGCGACAGCTTGGCCGAGGTGATGACCGACAGCGGGTTTTCCTGACCGTCGATGGTGCCCTGCTGCAGCGCAGTGGCCACTTCCGGCCAGGCCATCGGCGTCGGCAGGATGCCGATCTGGCGGAACGCGAGAATGTGGATCTGGTTTTCGGTAGTGCGGATCTTCAGGCCCTTGGCATCGGCCGCGCTGGCCACCGGGCGCTTGCTGTTGGTGAGGTGACGGAAGCCCTGCTCACCCCAGGCCAGTGCAACCAGACCGCGCTTCGAGAATTCGGACAGCATGTCCTGGCCGATCTTGCCGTCGAGCACCTTGCGTGCGTGCGCGAGGTCGCGCATCAGGAAGGGGATGTCGAACACGCCGGTCTGCGGCACGAAGTTGAGCGTCGCGCCGGTCGACAGGATGGCCGCGTCGATCGTACCGAGCTGCAGGCCTTCGATGACTTCGCGCTCGCCACCGAGTGCACTGTTGGCGAACTGCTGCACCTTGAACTTGCCCTTGCTGGACGTCTCGAGTGACTTCGAGAACGCTTCGCCACCCGCACCGTAGTGCGAACTGGCCGACAGCGCATACGCCATCTTGAGGGTGGTTTCCGCTGCTGCGGGCGCTGCGGGCGCTGCGGCGCCGACACCGGCGATGGCGGTAAAGGCTGCAAAAATGGGGGCAAGCCAGGGTTTGCGCATCGAATATCTCCGGGGAATTTCTGAAAACATGCCGATCAGATCAGCAAAAATACGGCGGCAATGCGAAGAGGATCAGCCCCCTTCGCCGCACGAAGCCGGCAATGCTACGCCGCTCAAGACCTCGCTTCAAGAACGCATTGAAAAACAGGCCTGTACGCCACGCCCCCGGGCGCACCATCGGAGCCGAGCCGGAAATGCAATCGACATTTTCCGCCGCACCGAGCACAGACTGTCGCGGCAGACCTCGCACACAGCGCACCGGTCTGCGTGGGCCACACCCGGCCCGCCGCCCTGTTCCTGCGCCCGCAGCATTCTCCTCATCGATCACCTCCCGCTGGCGCATCACGCATAATGGGCCCCCAGCTCCGCGATGGCCTTGGCGTCGCGGGCGAAGCAGAGCCGCAAACGGCCACCGCCCTTTACCTCACAGGAAGACAACATGATCAGCTTCTACTACTCCCCCGCCCCCAACCCGTTGAAGGTTGCCCTTTTCCTTGAAGAGGCCGGACTCGATTACGAAGTGTTGCCGGTCGACACCCGCAAGGGCGAACAGCACGACGCCGCATTCAAGGCCCTCAACCCCAACGCCAAGGTCCCGGTGATCGTCGATGGCGAGGCCGTGGTGTTCGACAGCAATGCAATCCTCCTGTATCTCGCACAGAAGACGGGCAAGTTCCTCCCGGCGGACACGCCCGCGGCACGCGGTCAGATGAACTCCTGGCTGATGTTCGTCGCCAGCGGCATCGGCCCCTTCAGCGGCCAGGCCGTGCATTTCAAGCACTACGCGCCGGGCGAGCATCCCTACGCGGTGAACCGCTACGACTTCGAAGCATCGCGTCACTGGCATATCGTGAACGAGCACCTCGCGACCCGCCGCTACATGCTGGGCGACGACTACACCCTGGTCGACATGGCACTGTGGGGCTGGGCGCGCGTCGCCCCCTTCGTGCTGGGTGAGGAGGCGTGGAACGCGCTGCCCAACGTCAAGCGCCTGCTCGACGAGATCAATGCACGTCCGGCGGCACAGCGCGCCGAAGCGCTCAAGTCGCGCTTCACGTTCAAGGCCGAGATGGACGACGAGGCCAACAAGGCGATGTTCCCGCAGAACGCGCGGCTGCAGGGCTGATCACTTTGCGCTTGCGGGGCGACGGCAGCGGACGCCGTCGCCCCGGCGCTCAGGCCCTGACCGGCTCGAAGCTGTCCGACCGTGCCATTGCCCACATGCGCTCGTAGAATCGCCCCTCAACCTGGCCGGCAAGCAGCTCCCCCGGCTTCAGGAACACGTGCAGTTGCGAGTACAGGCGCACCTCCGTCGGCGAGATGCGCTGCACCAGATGGCTGGCGTCGATCTGCGACGGATGCGTGAGCCCGGCCGCGGACAGCATCTCGGCAAGCGCCTCCATCGTGTTGCGGTGGAAGTTGTGCACCCGCTGCCCTTTGTCCTCGACCACCAGCGCACGCTGACGCAGCGGGTCCTGGGTGGCGACGCCCGTGGGGCACTTGTTGGTGTGGCACGAGCGGCTCTGGATGCAACCGATGGCGAACATGAAGCCGCGCGCCGAGTTCGCCCAGTTCGCCCCCATCGCCAGCGCACGTGCGATGTCGAAGGCGCTGACGATCTTGCCGCTGGCGCCGATCCTGATTCTGTCGCGCAGATTGAGCCCGACCAGGGTGTTGTGCACGAACAGCAGGCCCTCTCGCATCGGTACGCCAAAATGATCGGCGAATTCAAGTGGCGCCGCCCCCGTGCCCCCTTCCTTGCCATCGACCACGATGAAGTCGGGCAGGATGCCGGTCTCGATCATCGCCTTGGCAATGCCCATGAACTCCCATGCATGGCCGAGGCAGAACTTGAAGCCAACCGGCTTGCCGCCGGACAGCTCGCGCAGTTGCGCGATGAACTGCAGCAGCTCAATCGGGGTCGAGAAGGCGCTGTGGGCGGCCGGCGATATGCAGTCCTGCCCCATCGGCACACCGCGCGTGGCCGCAATCTCCGGTGTGATCTTGCCTTTCGGCAGCACCCCGCCATGACCGGGCTTGGCGCCCTGACTGAGCTTGATCTCGATCATCTTCACCTGGGGCTGCTGCGCCTGCGCGGCAAACGCCACCGGATCGAAGCGGCCATCGGCCGTACGGCAGCCAAAGTAGCCGCTGCCGACCTCCCACACCAGATCCCCGCCGTGTTCGCGATGATAGGGGCTGACGCTGCCCTCTCCGGTGTCGTGTGCAAAGCCGCCCAGGCGCGCACCCTTGTTGAGCGCACGGATCGCATTGCCACTGAGTGAGCCGAAGCTCATCGCCGAGATATTGAAGATCGACGCCGAATACGGCTGACTGCATTGCGGCCCGCCGATCTCCACCCGGAAAAGCGCCGGGTCCGCCTTGGGCGCCGGACAGATCGAATGGTTGATGAACTCGAAGTCGCTCTGATACACATCGACCAGGGTGCCGAAGGCCTTGGAGGCATTCTGGTTCTTGGCGCGGGCGTACACCAGTGAACGCTGTGCGCGGGAAAACGGCAGCTGCTCACGATCGCCTTCGAGCAGGTACTGACGGATCTCGGGGCGGATGGCCTCGACCAGGTAGCGGATGTTCCCGATCACCGGATAGTTTCGCCGGACGGCCTGGCGTGTCTGCGTCAGATCGATGATGCCGACCACGCTCAGCGCACCGGCCACGAGCGTGACCGGCCACGCCCATTCATGCTGCAGAAACGGCAGGCTGCTCAGGGCAAGCAACACGCAAAGCGCAAAAAATGCGTAACGACTGAGCAGCGACAGACTCATGAGGGCTCCCGTACAGGCTGATGCGGATGTCTCGAATATAGCGCCGACGGCTGTGGTCGACAGCAACGACCGACAAAGAAAGTTCTGTCCGGCAAACCGGAGCAGCGCCCTTTCGGCCAAGCGCAACAGGTTCCGATGCACGCACGATGATTGCGGGCGGAAGCGGTTGCAGCCATCTCCGGACGCAGCCTTGCCCTGCGTCAAGACGTCAGCAAGGCAAGGCGCGTAGGCTTGAACCAGTGCGTCTTCCGCTCTGCTTTTTCACTCTGTCTTTCATTCGGGGCAACATCATGACGACCAGTATCTTCTTCATCCCCAGCGTCAACCTGATGGGCAGCGGCTGTCTCAAGGACGCCGCGCTGGCCATACAGTCGCACGGCTGGAAAAAGGCGCTCGTCGTGACCGACGTGCCGTTGGTGCGCGCCGGTCTCGTAGGACGCGTCACCGAACTGCTCGGCGAACACGGCGTGGCTTCGGTGGTGTACGACCAGGTCAAACCCAATCCGAACGTCGAGAACGTCAACAACGGCCTGGCAGTGCTGCGCGCCAATGACTGTGACTTCGTCATTTCGCTCGGCGGCGGCTCCCCTCACGACTGTGCAAAAGGCATCGCGCTGGTGGCGACCAATGGCGGCGCCATCGCCGACTACGAGGGCGTCGACAGGTCTGCCAAACCCCAGCTGCCGCTGGTGGCCATCAACACCACCGCCGGCACGGCGAGCGAGATGACGCGCTTCTGCATCATTACCGACGACAGCCGCCACGTAAAAATGGCGATCGTGGACAAGAACACCACGCCCGTGCTGTCGGTGAATGATCCCGACCTGATGCTCGGCATGCCCGCCTCACTGACGGCTGCCACCGGCATGGACGCACTGACCCATGCCATCGAGGCCTACGTCTCCACCGCGGCAACGCCGATCACCGATGCCTGCGCCCTGCAGGCCGTCAGCCTGATCAGCCAGTACCTGCGCGCGGCAGTGAAGCAAGGCAGCGACCTTGAGGCACGGGAAAAGATGGCCTATGCGCAGTTCCTCGCCGGCATGGCCTTCAACAACGCCTCGCTGGGTTATGTACATGCCATGGCGCACCAGCTTGGCGGCTTCTACGACCTGCCCCATGGGGTGTGCAACGCAATCCTGCTGCCCCATGTGCAGGCGTTCAACGCCCGCGTGGCCTCGCCCCGCCTCGCCGACGTGGCGCGTGCGATGGGCTGCGACGTGCAGGGGCTCGATGCAGACGCTGCGGCCCAGCGCTGCCTGCAGGCCATCCGGGATCTGGCCGCCGACGTGGACATTCCGGCCGGGGTGGGACAGCTCGGCGCCAAGGAAGCCGACATCCCGACTCTCGCCGCCAACGCGATGAAAGACGCCTGCGGCCTCACCAATCCGGTTCAGCCGAGTTTTGAAGAGGTCTGCGCAATCTATCGCGCCGCCCTGTAAGCGAAAGCGCCGCGCCGCCGGGTCTGTACTGCGGTGCGGCGCTCGGCTGCCCACGGGAACGACACTACATCCCGAGTGAATTCAGCAATTCATCGTGCTCGCTGGTGCCGGACACAACCGGCGCGGGCCGTGCGGCCGTTGCGCCATGAACCTGATCCATCAGCGCGTCCGGGTCGGGCACTTCGCTGGCATCGAAGTCATTGAGCTTGATGAACTCGGTGCGGTCGATGGCCAGCTCGAGGTAGAAGATGTTGTTCCGACCGGTGAAGAAGGTGACGCGCCGCGCCTCGGGCTTCTCCAGATGGGTGTCCACGCTCAGGATGACCTGCTTGCTGAGCGCCATCATCTTGGGCTGATTCTGCGTAATGTGGGTCTGCAACTCGCGCGCCACCTTGGCGGTGAAATCGCCCACGGACTGATTCATCAGCTCGCCCATCACGTTGCTGACCTCATCCGAGGTGTGGCTGGTGGTCAGCTCGTCCTTGGACATGCCCATGTTCAGCATGTACTGCTCGTACAGCTCCATCGCCGCCTGCGCGGAAAAGTTGATGACGACCAGCCCGGAAAAGCCACCATCGAACAGCACAAAGCAGCCGATATCGGGCTTGAGACAGGTTTTCGAGATCCGCTGCACCATGCCTGAATAACGGATCTGGCTCTGCGTGGTCACACTCAGGACCCTGCTCACCGAATCGCACAGGCTTCTGAGGACGTCTTCAGTGCCAAAGACAACGGGGTAGTTTTCGGTACTCATCGTTCTGCTGCAGCCTTGCCGAAGAAGTGTAGGCCAATATATAGCACGCTCCCGGCCGATACCCACAGCCCTGATGGTGCCATTCTGCAAACTGCGCCGCGGATCAGCGCAGATATCCTGCACGCATCATCGTGACCGGGAACCCACGCGCCCTGCACCGCCTGCTCGCAGCCTCCATCGTTTGACCGCTGCGTCGCCGGCCGGCCCACTGTTCGGCCCGGCCGCGAGCTCGCATTCCTGCGACGCCGGGCCGGACGCCCCCCTAAAACATTGAAAAATGGGTGCCTACATGCGCGTGCCGGTTTCGATACGCGTGCGTGAGGGGCATAATATCGGGTAGTCGACTGCAGAAGCGTTGTCAGCCGTCGTCTGTGGCGACAGGGGGTCGCCATGGATTCATGGTCAAAAAATCAATATTGAGGGAAGCAATATGGTTGCAGGGAAATCGAAGATCATCTACACGCTCACGGACGAAGCGCCGATGCTGGCCACGTGTGCTTTCCTACCCATTATCCGGACCTTCACCGGCCCCGCAGGCATCGAGATCGCCAAGAGCGACATCTCGGTGTCGGCCCGCATCCTGTCTGAGTTTTCCGACTATCTGACCGAAGAGCAGAAAGTGCCGAACGCGCTGGCCGAGCTCGCTCGCCTGACGCAGGAACCGGACACCAACATCATCAAGCTGCCCAACATCAGCGCCTCGGTGTCGCAGCTGAGCGCAGCGATCAAGGAGCTGCAGACCCGCGGCTTCAAGATTCCCGACTTTCCCGAAAATCCGAAGACGGACGAAGAAAAGGCAATCAAGGCACGTTACGGCAAGTGCCTCGGCTCGGCGGTGAACCCGGTGCTGCGTGAAGGCAACTCCGACCGTCGCGCACCTGCCGCGGTCAAGAACTACGCGCGCAAGAACCCGCATTCGATGCAGCCCTGGAGCCAGGCTTCGCGCACCCACGTGTCGCACATGAAGCACGGCGACTTCTATCACGGTGAAAAGTCCATGACCCTGGACCGCGCCCGTGACGTGAAGATGGAGCTGACGACCAAGAGCGGCAAGAACATCGTGCTCAAGCCGAAGATTTCGCTGCTCGACGGCGAGATCATCGACAGCATGTTCATGAGCAAGAAGGCGCTGTGCGACTTCTACGAAGAGCAGATCGAAGACGCGCGCAAGACCGGCGTCCTGTTCTCGCTGCACGTGAAGGCGACGATGATGAAGGTCTCGCACCCCATCGTCTTCGGCCACTGCGTCCGCATCTACTACCGTGACGCCTTCGAGAAGCACGCCGCACTGTTCGAAGAGCTGGGCGTGAACGTGAACAACGGCATGGTCAATCTGTACGACAAGATTGCAACCCTGCCCGAGTCCAAGCGCGACGAAATCATCCGCGACCTGCACGCCTGCCACGAGCACCGCCCCGAACTGGCGATGGTCGATTCGGCCAAGGGCATCACCAACTTCCACTCGCCGAACGACATCATCGTCGACGCGTCGATGCCGGCGATGATCCGCTCCGGCGGCAAGATGTGGGGCACTGACGGCAAGCAGTACGACTGCAAGGCCGTGATGCCGGAATCCACCTTCGCCCGCATCTACCAGGAGATGATCAACTTCTGCAAGACCAACGGCAACTTCGACCCGACCACCATGGGTACCGTGCCCAACGTCGGTCTGATGGCGCAGCAGGCCGAAGAGTACGGTTCTCACGACAAGACGTTTGAGATTCAGGAAGCAGGCGTTGCCAACATCGTCGACCTCGAAACCGGCGAAGTGCTGCTGTCGCAGGACGTCGAAGAGGGCGATATCTGGCGCATGTGTCAGGTCAAGGACGCGCCGATCCGCGACTGGGTGAAGCTGGCCGTGACCCGCGCCCGCAACTCCGGCATGCCCGCGATCTTCTGGCTCGACCCCTATCGTCCGCACGAGAACGAGCTGATCAAGAAGGTCGAAAAGTACCTGAAGGATCACGACACCACCGGTCTCGACATCCAGCACATGTCGCAGGTCCGCGCCATGCGTTACACGCTGGAGCGCGTCGTCCGCGGTCTGGACACCATCTCGGTGACCGGCAACATCCTGCGCGACTACCTGACCGACCTGTTCCCGATCATGGAACTCGGCACCAGCGCCAAGATGCTCTCCATCGTCCCGCTGATGGCTGGCGGCGGCATGTACGAAACCGGCGCCGGCGGCTCCGCACCGAAGCACGTCAAGCAACTGGTCGAAGAAAACCACCTGCGCTGGGATTCGCTGGGCGAATTCCTGGCTCTGGCGGTGTCGCTCGAAGAACTGGGCATCAAGACCGGCAACGACAAGGCCAAGGTCCTCGCCAAGACGCTCGACAGTGCGACCGGCAAGCTGCTCGACAACAACAAGTCGCCCTCGCCCCGCACCGGCGAACTCGACAACCGCGGCAGCCAGTTCTACCTCGCCATGTACTGGGCACAGGCACTGGCCGAGCAGAACGACAATGCCGAACTGAAGGCGCACTTTGGCCCGATCGCGAAATCGATGACCGAGAACGAACAGAAGATCATCGACGAGCTGAAGTCGGTTCAGGGCAAGGCGGTCGACATCGGCGGCTACTACCTCGCCGACTCCGACAAGTGCAAGGCGGTCATGCGCCCGAGCGCAACCCTCAACGAACTGTTGAAGGCTGCACGCGTGTAATGCAGACACCGGACGCCGGGCAACCGGTGTCCGGCCAGCGGTAAATACAGAGGGGCTGTGCGACGAGCACAGCCCCTTTTGTTTTCCTGGCTCCATCGCCCCGCCCCTGGCGGGACGTTCGCACCGCTACCCCCTGCTCCCTGGCAGTCAGCTGCCCGACCGTGATCTCATGATTATCATGAGACGGATTCGGCGAACGTGCTGAGGCTGCGCGCCGCGAAACCCAATAGAGTGAAGCGCATCAGCGGACGGCAATGTGCCAGACCGCGATCCACAATCGACCAGGATTCGGACCATGGACGACCGCCAACTCCGCACGACGCCGCTTCGGCTGGCCGCCCTACTCTCCCTCGGCCTCACTGCCGGCACATCCTTGGCCGAGGATCAGCCACTTGGCGCGATCGTCATCACCGGCAGCCGGGTGGAGGTTTCACCGTTCGACGTGCCCTATTCGGTCGAAGGCGTCCCGCTGTCGGAGAACGCGGCCGAGGGCTTGCGGGTGAACGTCTCTGAAGTGCTTGCAGGCGTGCCCGGGGTGGTGGTGCAGAACCGGCAGAACTATGCGCAGGATCTGCAGATCTCGGTTCGCGGCTTCGGTGCCCGCGCCGCCTTCGGTGTGCGCGGGGTGAAGCTGATCGCGGACGGCATCCCGGCAACAAACCCCGACGGCCAGGGCCAGGCAGCCACCTTCAACCTCGATACCGCGGAACGCATCGAAGTGCTGCGCGGCCCCTTCGCAACCGTCTACGGCAACCATGCTGGCGGTGTCATTCAACTGTTTTCGCGCGACGGCAAAGGCACGCCGCGCGTGAGTGGCGGCATCGCCGGCGGCGATCACGGCACGCTGAAGATCGACATCGGCGCGGAAGGCGAGAAGGACGGGATTGGCTACGTGCTCGACGCCTCGCATTTCGAGACCGATGGCGAGCGCCGCTACAGCGCGGCAACGCGCGACCAAGGCTTTGCCAAGCTGACGCTGAACCCGGACGAGGACAGCAAGCTGACCCTGATCGCCAGCGGCCTGCGCCAGCCCGACACCGAGGACCCGCTCGGCCTCACCTGGGACACCTGGAAGCGTGACGACACAGCGGTTGAAGACGTTGCCCTGCAGTATCAGACACGAAAGAGCATCGAACACATGCAGGGCGGCGCCGTGTACGAACGCCGCTTCGGCGAGGACAGACTGCAGTTGCAGGCCTATGCCGGGCAACGCAGCGTGATCCAGTATCAATCGATTCCGAAAGTCGCGCAGAGCGCCATCACCCAGGCAGGCGGCATCATCGATTTCGATCGCGACTTCCATGGTTTCGGCGCGCGCTGGATCGCACAGCGCTCGCTGGAGCGCGGCAAGCTGACGGTCACCACCGGCTTCGACTACGACCGTTCGCAGGATGACCGTCAGGGTTACCAGAACTTCATCGGCAACACGCTGGGCGTAAAGGGAGAATTGCGCCGCGACGAGATCGACACCGTCACCAGTCTCGATCCCTACGTGCAGGCCAGCTGGCAGCAGGGCGACTGGGACTGGTCGCTGGGCGTGCGTCACAGCAACGTGAAGTTCGACGTGGACGACAACTTCATCGTCGGTGCAAATGGCGACGACAGCGGCACGGTGCGCTACCGCAAGACCACGCCGGCCTTCGGCGTACTGTGGCGGGCGACACCGCTGCTGAACCTGTACGCCAGCATCGGCACCGGCTTCGAGACTCCGACCCTGACCGAGCTGTCGTATTCCGCCGCAGGCGGCTTCAATTTCGACCTCAAGCCCTCGCGCAGTCGCCAGATCGAGCTGGGCCTGAAGGCCTACGTGGGCGAAACCGGCCGCATCAACGCAGCCCTGTTCCAGATCCGCACCGAGGATGAAATCGTGGTCGCGGGCTCGAGCGGTGGCAGAACCGACTACACCAATGCGGGGCAGACCCTGCGTCAGGGCCTCGAACTGGCGGCGGAAAGCAGCCTGACCCGCAGCGTGAGCGTGCGTGGTGCGCTGACCTTCATGCGCGCGGTGTATGACGAGGCCTTCGGCACGGTGGAATCCGGCAATCGCATTCCCGGCGTACCGGCGGTTTCGGCCTACGCCGAACTGGCGTGGAAGCCTTTTGCCGGCCTGAACACCGCCATCGAGGCGGTGCATCGCAGCAAGGTGCAGGTCAATGACAGCAACGACGACCGCCCCGCGCCGGCCTACACCCTGGTCAATCTGCGCCTGGGTGCCGAACAGCAGTCCGGCCCCTGGACCTTCAACCAGTTGCTGCGACTGGACAACGTCTTCGACCGCAAGTACGTCGGCTCGGTGATCGTCGGCGACCGCAACGGCCGCTACTACGAACCGGGCCCAGGGCGCAGCGTGTATGGCGGCGTTCGCGCCACCTACCGCTTCTGAACCGGCGCCCGCCATGCGCACGCCACAACGCCTCCGCAAGGCCCTGCTCGCCATCGGCATGGTCTGTGCCCTGATGGCAGCGCCCTGCACCCGGGCCGCCGACGCCGACGCGGTCGTCCTCGCCATCGAGAACGCCGCTGTCGACGATGTCAGCATTGCGCTCACTGACGCGATTGCGGAAGAAGGCATCACGGCACCATCCGAGAGCCACTTCGGCGACATGCTGGCGCGCACCGCCCCCGAACTCGGCCACCGCGCCGACCTCTACGCCGAAGCCCGGATCTACACCTTCTGCAGCGCGGTCATTGCCGCGAAACTGGCGACCGAGTCAGCGCACAACATCGCCCACTGTCCGCTGTCGATCGCGGTCTACAGCCTTCCCGCCGACAAGGGCACCGTGTATCTCGGCTACCGCCGCAGTGTCGATTCAGCGGGCGGCCGTGCAGCCGATGCACTGCTGGCCCGGATTGCCGCACGCACTGCGGCACAGTTTCAGCGCGCAGCCGCCCCCGCAGGGCGCTGATTGCGCCGCCCGGCAGCGTCTGTCACGCACCTACCGCCTAAGCCATATACTCCCGTGCAAGGCGATCAGCGCCAGACGGTGCGCGGCCAAGGCCTTTCAATGAGCCGAAACTGGTGCGCGAAACGACCTATTTGTGCGATAGTACCCGCCCGCTATCCGGTGGCCCATGGCCCGATCGGCGAAGCCGCCCGAGAAAGAGAAGCACGCGGCAGTCTCTGCGCCCGACCGGTCCTCTGACAGCGGACATCACGCCAACAACGGAGATGAAGATGAAGCTTCGAAGCATTGCAACCCTCGGCGCAAGCCTGGCACTCGCGTTCGCAACCACGGTCGCGTCCGCAGAAACCCGCGTCACCTTCAAGGCGGCCAAGGCCGGCACCTCGTACTATCAGATGGCCGTGCAGATCGGCGAGACGGTCAAGAAGACGAGCGCGGGCGACATCATCGTCACCGTCGAGGAAAGCCAGGGTTCGGTGCAGAACGTGATGGAATCCGCCGCACGCGGCAAGCACTACATGTTCACCTCGCCGCCCTCGCTCGTCGACAAGGCGGTCGCCGGCGAAAAGCCCTTTGACCCGGAAGAGGCCACGTTCAAGAAGATCCGCGCGCTGTTCCCGATCCCCTCGCTGACCATGCACTACGTGGTTCGCAACGATGCCGGCATCAAGAGTTTTGCCGACCTCGCCGGCAAGCGCTTCGTCACCGGCAAGGGCTCCTTCGGTGCCGCGGAAGCCGCGCGCAACTTCAAGCTGTTCGGGCTCGAAGGCAAGATCGACGTCATCGACATCGAACTCTCCGGCGCCGGCGCTGCGATGAAGAACCGCCAGGTCGACGGCTTTGCCACCGCGGGTTCGTGGCCGGCCCCCAACGTGGTCGAAGTGGCTGCAAGCTCGCCGGTCACTCTGCTGTCGATGAGCGACGAGCAGATCAAGGAGACCGGACATAGCCGCATGGTGATCCCCAAGGGCACCTACCCGGGCATGACCGAAGACATCGTCACCACCTCGCTGCCGGTGATCTCCTACGCCCTGACCGACATGGACGACGCCACTGCGTACCAGCTGACCCGCAGCTACTGGCAAGGTCTTGCCGAGATGGCAAAGACCAACCCGTGGTGGAGCGGTGTGCTGCCGAGCCTCCTCGACAACATCACCGTAAAGCTGCACCCGGGCGCACTCAAGTACTACACCGAAGCCGGCATTGCCGTTCCGGACCGGCTGAAGTAAGCCGGCCCCATCGTGCGGCGTCCGCGGACGCCGCCTTGCCCTGTTTCCCGCCGCGCCCGCACTTCCTGCGGGCGCCATCACTTTCAGATCATGACCGACACCTCCCCCGCTGCGGCCCTTGCCCTGGCGCCCCGGCACTCACTCCTGTCCCTGCACTCGGTAATGGTGCTGCTCGCCTTTGCCTCGGTGGCCTTCCACCTGTGGCTGGTGACTGCAGGCCTGATCCCGCACCTGGTGAGCCGACCGCTGCACATCATCGCGGTGCTGCCCTTCGTCTTTCTGTTCACCGCGCAGCCCGCCACCGGCTGGCGCCGGGTGATCGACGTTGCCCTGTGCGCTTTCGGCCTTGCCGCCTGCATCTACGTGCTGGTTCAGTACGAGGCGCTGGACGAGCAGTACGGCCGCCTGCGGGGCACGATGCAGTTCGTGGTGGCCTGGGGCCTGATCCTGCTGGCACTCGAGATGGCGCGGCGGCAGGTTAAATGGGCCATGCCCTCCACCGCGGCGCTGGCCCTGCTATACGGCCTTTTCGGACAGTACCTTCCGGGCGAACTCGGCCATGCGGGCATTCCGCTGGCCAGCTTCCTGGGTACGCTGACGATTACCGAAGGCGGCTTGTGGGGCAGTCTCACCGGCACCTCGGCCGAAGTCGTCGCGGTGTTCGTCATCCTGGGGGCGGTGATCGGCGCAGGCGAAGGCGGCCAGGGTTTCATGGCCGCGTCCATCGCGCTCGCAGGTCGCCTGCGCGCGGGTGCGGCCAAGGTGTCGGTGCTCTCGTCCGCCCTCTTCGGCTCGATCTCGGGTTCGGCATCGGCCAACGTTGCCTCGACCGGCGCCATCACCCTGCCGACGATGAAGCGCCTCGGCTATCCGCCCGCACTCGCTGCCGCCGTGGAGGCAGTGGCCTCGTCCGGCGGCCAGATCATGCCGCCGGTGATGGGCGCAGGCGCCTTCATCATGGTCGAGTTGCTGCGCACCACCTACAACGAGATCCTGATGGCAGCACTGCTGCCGGCGGTGCTGTTCTTCTGGGGCGTGTGGGCAGGCTGCGACCTTTACGGCCGCCGCTACGGCCTTGAGCCGATGCGGGCCGAGGACATCCCGCCCTTTGCCCGTGTGGCGAAGCTGGTCCTGTTCTTCCTCGTGCCTTTCGGGCTGCTGCTGGGCATCCTGTTCCTGTCCGGCAATACGCCGCAGTACGCGGGGGCCGCCGCCACCGGTGCCAGCGCAGCACTGCTGCTGTTCAACGACCAGCTGCGTCCGTCGCTGACGCGCTGGGCCAGCCGGCTGGTGGAGGCCGCGGTCAATGCCGCACGCCAGATCGCCACCATCGCCGCCATCATCCTGTGCGCGGGCCTGATCATCGGCGTGCTCAACATGACCGGCCTCGGCGTCAAGATCACCTCGCTGATCCTCGGCCTGTCGGGCGGCAACCTGTGGGGCGCCTTGCTGCTGACCGGCCTGGCCTGCCTGATCCTGGGCATGGAAGTGCCCACGACTGCGGCCTACGTCATCTGCGTGGCAGTTGCAGGCCCGGCGCTGATGGAGATTGGGCTGCCGCCGCTTCAGGCCCACCTGTTCATCTTCTGGTTTGCGCTGCTGTCGACGATTACCCCGCCAGTGTGCGGCGCGGTCTTCATCGCGGCGGGCATGGCAGGCGCCCCGTGGCTGAAGGTTGCGTGGCATGCCATGACGCTCGGCGTCGGCCTTTACATCGTGCCGCTTGCCTTCGTCGCCAACCCCTCGCTGACCGCCCTCGGCTCGACCCCATGGCTGGCGCTCGCAGCATGCGTGAAGATCGGCATCGGTGTGTGGATGGTGAGCCGCGGCCTGATCCACCGCGAAGCCATGACCGTGCGTGCGCTGTGGGTGGCCGCCGGCATGGTGGTGATCTTCGCCTTCGGCATCTGAAACAGCGCCGGCGAGCGTTTGATGTCGCCGGGCACAGCCCGCCGGGTGTTCCGGCACCATTTCGGCACCATGATGTCCCACCCTGAAGCAGGTCAATGCCTGCAGGGAGGACGCCATGAAGCAGATCCTGATCGTCGGGGCAGGCAAGATCGGTGCAGTGATTGCAGACTTGCTGAGTGCCTGCGGAGACTACGAGGTCACCGTGGCAGATCGCGATGGTGATGCGCTCGGTCGCCTTGCCACGGCACTGCCGGCGCTGACCGTGGAGACGCTCGACGCCCATGACGACACTGCGCTGTCTCCTCTCCTTGCCAACAAGTACGCCCTGATCAACGCCAGCCCCTTCGGCATGAGCGCACGCTTGGCGCAGGCCGCGGCCGGTGCCGGCGTGCACTACTTCGACCTCACCGAAGACGTCGCCAGCGCGCACAGCATCCGCAACCTGGCTCAGGATGCCAGCACGGTGCTGATGCCGCAGTGTGGTCTCGCCCCCGGTTTCATCTCGATCGCGGCCCATGATCTGTGCACCCGCTTCGACACCCTGCACAACGTGCACATGCGGGTCGGCGCCCTGCCCCGCTTTCCGTCGAACGCGCTCAAGTACAACCTCACCTGGAGCACTGACGGGCTGATCAACGAGTATCTCAACCCGTGCGAAGCCATCGTCAACGGCGAGCGCCGCGAGATGCCCGCGCTCGAGGAGCTGGAGCACTTCTCGCTCGACGGCGACAGCTACGAAGCCTTCAACACCTCGGGCGGACTCGGCACGCTGTGCGACACCCTCAAGGGCCGGGTCAGAAACCTCAACTACCGCACGGTGCGCTACCACGGACACCGCGACGTGATGAAGCTGCTGCTCCACGACCTGCGCCTGGGCGAGCGCCGGGACCTGCTCAAGGACATTCTCGAAGCGGCGATTCCGGTGACGATGCAGGACGTGGTGCTGGTGTTCGTCAACGTCAGCGGCATGCGCGAAGGCCACCTGATGCAGGAGACCTTCGCCCGCAAGATCTACAGCTGCAGCATCAACGGCACCCTTCGCAGCGCGATCCAGATCACCACTGCCAGCGCCCTGTGCGCCGCCCTGGACCTGCTCGTCGAAGGCCGCTTGCCCGAGCGCGGATTCGTGCGCCAGGAGGACATCCGCTTCGACGATTTCATGTGCAACCGATTCGGACGCAATTTCATGATCGATGGCGTCGAACCCGACTCGGCTTCGACCGGCGGCGAGTGCAGGACCATGTAGCCCGGCCGCGCCCATGCTCAAGGAGAACAGGATGAATACGCACGATATCTTTCGTCATCTCGGCATCGACACCTCGGTGCTCCGCGCCGGCGACGTGTGGGTGGATTCTCCCATCGACGGAACACGGCTGGCACAGCTCGCCCCCGACACGGCAGACATCGTCGACACCAAGATTGCCCTCGCCAGCCGCGCCTTCGATAGCTGGCGCCGTGTGCCCGCGCCGCGCAGGGGAGAGCTGATCCGCCGCTTCGGCCTGCTGCTGCGTGAGCACGAACCCGTGCTCGGGGCGCTGATCACGCTTGAGTGCGGCAAGATCATCGCCGAAGGTGAAGGCGAGGTGCAGGAGATGATCGACATCTGCGATTTCGCGGTCGGCCTGTCGCGTCAGCTCTACGGCCGCACCATCGCCTCCGAGCGCCCGCTGCACGCCCTGCGCGAAACCTGGCACCCGCTCGGGCCGGTGGGCATCATCAGCGCCTTCAACTTCCCGATGGCGGTGTGGTCGTGGAATGCCGCACTCGCGCTGGTGTGTGGTGACAGCATCATCTGGAAACCCTCGATCAAGACGCCCCTGTGCGCGCTGGCCTGCCAGCACCTGCTCGAGCGGGCCGCGAGCGACATGGACGACGTGCCGCCGGGGCTGTCCTGCGTGCTGATCGGCAACAACGACACCGGCAGCCTGCTGGTGGACGACCCTCGCGTGCCCCTGATCAGCGCCACGGGCAGCTGCACGATGGGCCGACAGGTGGGGCCACGGGTGGCGCAGCGCTTCGGGCGCACCATTCTCGAGCTCGGTGGCAACAACGCCATCATCGTTGCACCAAGCGCCGACCTCGAACTCGCACTGCAGGCGATCACCTTTGGCGCGGTCGGTACCGCCGGACAGCGCTGCACCAGCACGCGCAGGGTGTTCCTTCACCAGCAGGTGCGCGACGAAGTGCTTGCGCGACTGAAGAAGGCCTGGACCGGCCTCGTGATTGGTGACCCGCGCGAGCCCGACACCCTGATCGGCCCGCTGATCGACCGTCAGGCCTTCGAGAACATGACCTTTGCCCTGCAAGCGGCGCGCGCGCAGGGCGCAGCGATCACCGGTGGCGAACGCGTACTGAGCGATCGCTACCCCGAGGCCTGGTACGCAAGGCCCGCCATCGTGGAAGGCACGGACAGCCTGCGCAACAGCCTGGAGGAGACCTTCGCGCCCATCCTGTACTGCTTCGAATACACCGATCTCGACGAAGCGATCGAACGCCACAATGCCGTACCGCAGGGCCTGTCGTCGGCGATTTTCACCCGCGACCTGCTCGAGGCCGAGCAGTTCCTGTCCGCAGTGGGCAGCGACTGCGGCATTGCCAACGTGAACGTGGGCACCAGCGGCGCCGAAATCGGGGGCGCCTTCGGCGGCGAGAAAGAGACCGGTGGTGGGCGCGAGTCGGGCTCCGATGCCTGGCGCGGCTACATGCGGCGCTCGACCGCCACCATCAACTTCTCGACGCAGTTGCCGCTGGCCCAGGGCGTGAACTTCGGGACTTCCTGAGGGCCGTGTCTTCGCCGTGAGCACGGAGCACGGGGACGCGCGGACGTCACAACCGGATACCACCCCGGGCGCAGGGAATTCGCCCAGACTTTGCCTGCCGATGCGCGGCCACCTGCAGTGGCCCGCATCGCTGACACGACCGGCAAATAATTCGAGGAGACGACAATGGGCAAGAAAATCCTGATGATCTGCGGCGATTTCTGCGAAGACTATGAAACCATGGTGCCCTTCCAGACCCTGCTCGCAGTCGGCCATACGGTGCACGCCGTGTGTCCGGGCAAGAAGGCGGGCGAAACCATCGCCACCGCGATTCACGACTTCGAGGGCGATCAGACCTACACCGAAAAGCGTGGCCACAACTTCAGCCTCAACGCGAGCTTCGACGAGATCGACCCCGCAAGCTACGACGCACTGGTGATTCCCGGCGGTCGCGGCCCCGAGTACCTGCGCCTCAACGACAAGGTCGTCGCTGCCGTGCGCCACTTCTTCACCGCCAACAAGCCGGTCGCCGCCGTGTGTCACGGCGCTCAGCTGCTGGCCGGCGCGCGCGTGCTCGAGGGTCGCACCTGCTCGGCCTACCCGGCCTGCCGGCATGATGTCGAGCTTGGCGGCGGCACCTATGCCGACATCCCGATCGACCAGGCCGTCACCGACGGCAACCTGGTCACCGCTCCGGCGTGGCCTGCACATCCGGCATGGCTCGCCCAGTTCCTGACCCTGCTCGGCACCCGCATCACCCATTGAGCGATGTCCGGCGCGGCCCGGTGTCGCAACACACCGGGCCTGCGCCTACAATGCGATGGAGAATACTGCCCGGCGGACCAGCACATGTGCCAGATCTTCACCCATGCAGAACCCGACCTCTACGCCTGCCGCGCCCGCTCGATCAGGCTGCGCGGCGTCGCGACGAGCATCCGTCTGGAGAACATCTTCTGGCAGGTGCTGGAGGAAATCGGCCAGCGCGACGGGCTCACCGTGCCGCAACTGGTCACCCGCCTGCACGACGAACTGACCGCCGCGGGCAAGCTGCAGGATCGAAGCAACTTCACCTCATTCCTGCGCGTGAGCTGCACCCGCTACCTCGAACTCGAAGTCACCGGCCTGATCCCGGCCGACCGCGCAGTCCCCATCGGCTCGCTCGACGCCGACACGGTGCTCGCCGGCGAACGCCGAGCACCGCTGCCACTCGCGCGGGTGCGCAGCGTGGCCTGACGCCCGGCGGCCCCGTCGGCCCGATTACATGCCCTGACAGCTCGGCCCTTCTCCCGTCGCGGCACGGCACGACCCGGTTGATGTTCTGCGTGGCGTCCTTGATGTCACGGGTTTCGCGATGCACGCCAGAACACGCAATTCCGGGGATGGGTCTCGCGCTGCAGGACATCGCTGCGAAACCGGTCTGCAACCGCCCGTCAGTCTTCGAGACTGCGCGCAGCCCCGATCAGGGCCGGCCACGGCGCATCGATCACGAAGGTCGGAACCTCCGCGAGGTAGGCGCTGAAGCGGCCCTTGTGCTCAAACCGCGCACGAAACGGCGAGGCATCGAAAAACGCGCCGAGTCTGGGCACGATGCCGCCGCCGATGTAGAGACCGCCCCGCGCGCCCAGAATCAGCGCAATGTCGGCAGCGACCGTGCCGAGCAGTGCACAGAAGTCGTTCACCACGGTGACGCAGTGTTCGCACTCGCCGTTCAGGGCCCGGCGGGTGATCTCGCCCGGGTCCAGCGCCTCGCCCCCCCTCCCGCTCAGGGTCGCGTTCGCCTCATGGAGCGCAAGCAGCCCCGCCCCGGAGATCAGCCGTTCGGCCGAGACATGTGAATACCTGTGTGCAAGCAGCGCGATCAGTTCAGCCTCATGCGCGGTGCTGGCCGCTAGGGTGACATGTCCGCCTTCGCCCTCAAGCGGAATCCAGCCCTTTCCGCTGGGCAGCAAGCCCGACACCCCCAGGCCGGTGCCGGGGCCGACGACGCCGATCGCCCGCCCCTTTGCCGCCAGACCACCGCCGACCTGTCGCAGCTCATGCGGTGCAAGCGCCGGGATCGACAGCGCCAGCGCGGTGAAGTCGTTGAGAAAGCACAGGCGCGCCAGCCCCAGGTCGCGGCGGAGCGCTTCGATCGAAAACGCCCAGTCGTGATTCGTCATGCGTACCTGGTCGCCATCGATCGGGGTGGCGATGCCGATTGCCGCCCATACGGGCTGCACGCCACCGCAATCCTTCAGATAGCGCGCGATGACCTCACGCGGGCCGGCGAAGTCGGCACAGCGAAACGTCTCGACCTGCTGCGGCAGGCAAGCGGGGCCATGAATGAGCGCGAAGCGGGCATTGGTCCCGCCGATGTCGCCGACCATTCGTGGAAAGCTGTCAGGATGCGAAGTGGGCATGGCAAAGGAGCTCTGAAGCGCTGAATGACAATGCGGAGCAGCCCGCAAGCGTCTGGAACCCAGTCTCGCACGAAAGCGCGCCCCCTCCAATACGCCCCTGATACGGCGCTGCTTGCACGCGCTTGCCTTGGCCGCAAGTGAAGATTGGGGTGCTATGGCATTGGCAACTCCGGTATCTTTGTAACTGATGAGAAAAATTAACTGTGCCGCGCGACAGGACTTCAGTGGCGACCACCCGCCGCTCAAGCACGTCCGCGGATTTGGTGACTGACATGAACCCGACCACCGTACTTACGCATCCCGTCACGCCTGCATGGCAGGCCCTGGCCGCGCATCATGCCGACATTGCCGAAGCCCAACTGCGCGACCTGTTCAAGGACGATCCGCAGCGCTTCGAGCGCTTCTGCCTGCGTGCTGCTGGCCTGACACTCGACTATTCGAAGAACAGGATCACCACGGACACCGTCGGACACCTGCTCGCCCTCGCACGCGAAAGAGGGCTTGAAGCCGCACGCGATGCGATGTTCGCCGGCGCGCACATCAACAACACCGAAGATCGCGCAGTGCTGCACACCGCCCTGCGCAATCCGGCCGGCAGCCGGGTCGAGGTCGATGGCGAGGACGTCATGCCCGCGGTGCTGGCGGTGCGCAAACGGGTGGGAGACTTCGCCGAGGCCGTCCGCGACGGAAAATGGACGGGCTACACGGGCGAAGCGGTCACCGACGTGGTCAATATCGGCATCGGCGGCTCCGACCTCGGGCCGGCCATGGCCTGCGAGGCGCTGGCCGCACATGGACATCCGCGGCTGCGGATGCACTTCGTGTCGAACGTGGATGGCGACCAGCTCGCACGTGTGCTGGCCAAGGTCGTTCCGGCGCGCACGCTGTTCATCATCGCCTCCAAGACCTTCACCACCATCGAGACCATGACCAACGCGGCCAGTGCGCGGGCGTGGTTCCTCGCCGGCGGCGCCAGCGAGCAGGATATCGCCCGCCACTTCGTTGCGGTATCGACGAACGCCGCCCGGGTGGCTGAATTCGGCATCGCCGCCGACAACATGTTCGGCTTCTGGGACTGGGTCGGCGGGCGCTACTCGATGTGGTCGGCCGTTGGCCTGCCGGTTGCGCTGTGCGTGGGGCGCGAGGGCTTCGAAGCCATGCTCGACGGCGCGCATGCGATGGACCGGCACTTTGCCGAGGCGCCGCTCGAAGCCAACATGCCGGTGATTCTTGCCCTGCTCGGCGTGTGGTATCGCAGCTTCTTCAACGCCTGCAGCCAGTGCATTGCACCCTATGCCCAGGCACTGTCGCGCATGCCGGCCTACCTGCAGCAGCTGGAAATGGAGAGCAACGGCAAGTCCGTGACGCGGGACGGCCAGCCGGTCGCATCGCTCACCTGTCCGGTCGTGTGGGGCGAACCCGGTACCAACGGCCAGCACGCCTTCTTTCAACTTCTGCACCAGGGCACCGACCTCATCCCGGTCGATTTCATCGCGCCGCTCAAGGCCAGCCACGGGCTGCCCGATCACCATCGACTGCTGCTGGCCAACTGCATCGCCCAGAGCAAGGCGCTGATGGTCGGCAAGACAGCCGCCGAAGTGCGCGCGGAACTCGCCGCAAGCGGCATGGATGCCGACGCCGCACAGGCGCTCGTGCCGCACCGCGTCTTTCCCGGCAACCGCCCCAGCAACACCCTGCTCATGCCCGAACTGTCGCCGCGCACGCTCGGCACCCTGATCGCACTCTACGAGCACAAGGTCTTCGTGCAGGGTGTCATCTGGGATGTGAACAGCTTTGACCAGTGGGGCGTCGAGCTCGGCAAGCAGATCGCCACCCGCATCGCCGGCGAACTCGCTGGTGGCCCGGCGGGCGAACATGACGCTTCCACCCTGGGCCTGATTGCGATGGCACGCGCACCGGCCTGACTCGCGGATCAGGCATCCCCTCCAGTGCGATACGACGATAGAAAGTCTTCGAGCGCTCGGCATGCGATCTGCACCTGATCATGCAGGGCATCGATGGCCTCCCCGTCCAGCCGCGCCGCCTCGGCGGCCTGCTCCAGCTCCGCGCATCGCGCGTGGAGCGCGGTGAGATACAGGCTGCCCGCCGACCCTTTGAGCTTGTGCACCAGCGCACGCTGCACGTCCGCCGTCGCGGCCGCGCGCACGGCGTCTGCGGTGGACGGTGCGCTCGTGAGGAACAGCCCGATCATCTTCTCCACCGCCTCGAGACCGATGCACTCGACATCCGCGCCAAGCGCTGCGGCATTCAGTATTTCAGCGTCCGGGGCGGCGGGCTGTTCGCCATCGCCTGCCGGCATGAACCTGCCTTTTGACATCACTCTCCCCAGCTCACGTCCAAAACCCTCGAAGCTGACCGGCTTGGGCAGATAGCCGTCGAAACCGGCGGACAGGAAACCCTCCACGTCCTGCGGGAAGGCATGCGCCGATATGGCGATGACAGCCGGCGTACTGTCCATTGCCTGCTGATCGAGCTTGAGTTCGCCACACAGCACCCGGCCATCGATGTCGGGGAGGTTGATATCCACGATGAGCAGATCAAAGCATTCGTGTCGCGCATGCTCACGGGCAGCACGCCCCGTGGCGGCACTGACCACGGTGCACTCGAGCAGACGCAGATACTCCCCGGTGACGAGCTGGTTGATCGGATTGTCCTCGACCAGCAGCACGTGACACCCCGGAAACTTCAGCGCGCCGACCGCGCCCGAATCAGCAACCTGCGGCTCACCTTCCCTGAGCGGCAGATCGAACCAGAACCGGCTCCCCCGCCCCACTTCACTCTCCAGCCGGATCACACCGCCCATCGCAGCCACGATGCGCTGGCAAATCGTCAGCCCAAGTCCGGTCCCGCCAACGAATTCCGCCTGATGGGCCTGATAGAACGGCTCGAAGACGCGGTCGACCGCATCGGGCGCGATACCCACGCCACTGTCGACCACCTCAAAGCGCAGCTTCGGCGCGCCCGCATCACCGACGACGCTGAGCCGGCCCTTCACGAAGCCCTGGGTGGTGAACCGGATCGCATTGGCGACAAGATTCGTCAGCACCTGACGGATGCGGCCGGGGTCGGCAATGATCCACGCCGGCACGTCCGCAGACACCTCGAAAGTGAAATCGATGCCAGCCTGCTCGGCCCGTGGCTCGAGGAAGCGTGACACCTGCTGGACAAGATCCAGGACGTTGAAGCTCGACGCTGACACCACCACCGCCGATGCTTCGATCTTGGAGAAGTCGAGGATGTCGTTGAGGATGTCGACCAGCGCCAGACTGGATTCGCGCGAGGCGTCGACATACCTCGACTGCACCGGGCTGAGCGGCGTATGGCGGAGCAGTTCGAGCGTGCCGATGATGCCGTTCATCGGGGTACGGATCTCGTGACTCATGTTCGCCAGAAAGCCCGACTTGGCGCGGTTGGCTTCATCGGCCTTGAGCCTCGCCGCCTCGAGCGCCCTGTTGGCCTGTTCGAGACTGGTATTGGTCTCGCTAAGCTCCTGGGTGCGGTTTTCGACCTCGACCTGGAGCGAGGCCTGGTTGCGCACCAGTTCCTGTTCTAGCGCACGCCGTTCATCGACGCTCTGCCTGAAGCTGGCGATGGCGCGGTCCATTTCGGCCAGCTCGTCCCGCGCGTTAACGTCCGGCGGCGTCGTGCCCTCCGAGTACGCGATCTCGCGCAAGGACGCGATCTGCCTCGCGAGCCGCGACACAATGCCCCGGTGCACCACGAACCACATGATCGACACCAGCGTGATCAGCGAGACCAGCGTCCCGGCCGCGACCACAACCAGGCCATCGCCGATCAGCTCACGCAGGGCGCCAGCGGCCGAATTCACCGCCTCGCCGGCATGCGCCGCGCGCTCGCCAATCAGGTCGCTGAGTTGACCGAACGAGCTGTCACTTGCGGCAACGGCCTCATGCAACTGCTCCCGAACGCGCAACGTCGTGCGCTTGGTGTCGATCGCCTCGCGAATGCGCACGACGGTCTTGAACAAGGCATTGACGGCCTCGACCCGGCCCGGGTCGCGCACCGCGCGCAAGCGCCGCACGACAGCTTCGAGACTCGCGGTCGACGTGCGCTCCACAACCTCGACATCGGCCAGCGAAGTGACGCTCTGGAGCCGTTCGATATCCTGATGCAGCAGGTACAGCCGATGCGTCAGCTCGGACAGGCGGTCGAGCAGATCGAAATCATGCTCGATGATCGAATCGAGGGTGTCATGAATGCTGGCTCCGACCGTGCCGCCGGCCGTCGCTTCATAGACATAGGCGAAATTGGCGGCCGCCACGGTCTCGGCATTCGCCGCCTCGAGCTGCGCGATCTCCACCAGCCCGGACAGTGCGCGCTTGATGGCATCGGCCTGGGCGGAAAGCGCGTGCTCACCAGCGATGCGCTGGTGAACGAGGCGCCGTGTTTCCTTCAGCCTCGAATCGATCTGCCCAACCAGGCGTCGCGCCAGGGCAACGTCGTCGGCCCCGAACAGCAGGGTCGGCTGAGTTCCGATCACCTGCTGCAGCCGCGCAACCTCCTCCATCATGACGTCGCCGAGCGCCTGCGCCTTGGGCTCGTCGCTGGTCTCGAGCAGGAGCTTGGAAACATTGCCCACCCGCATGCTGATACGGAACAGGTCCTGCGCCACCTCGAGCGAGGGAATGGCGATATCGGAGATACGACGTTCTTTTTCGTCGAGCTGAAACAGCCCCACCACCGCGACGATTGACCCCAGCGAGGACAGGGCCGCCATCAAGAGAAACGAGTAGAATAGTTTTTGCCCGATCCCTTTTTTTATCATCTCTCGATCCTGCGCCCTCTGCGCAATTCGACGCTCAGCACGAGTTCACCGCACGAATGCGAATCCCCTGCAGCGTCCCGATTCGTTCCATGTTCGGACTGGCCACCAGCTGCATGGTGTTTGCCGGCATCGTTGCAATGGCAGGCGACGCACGGGCGTGGAGTGTCGACGTCCGCACCCCGCCGTTTCAGTGGCACACCTCGCACAAGGCGGAAATCCGCCCACTCACTGCGGCCTCGAAACCCTGGCGAATCTGCGCGCTCTACCCGCACCTGAAGGATTCGTACTGGCTCAGCATCAACTACGGCATGGTAGCGCAGGCTCGTGCGCTTGGGGTCGAACTCAAGGTGTTCGACGCGGGCGGCTATCACCGGGTCGACGAGCAGCTTGCGCAGATTGACGCGTGCCGCGCCTGGAAGGCAGATGCACTACTGCTGGGCTCAGTCTCCTTCGCCGGCCGTATCGAAGAACTGAAAGCACGCGTGGCGGGCCTGCCTGTCTTCGGCCTCGTGAATGACGTACCCCTCGACACGCTTGAGGGCCGTGTCGCCACATCGTGGTACGCCATGGGCTACCGCACCGGTGAGTTCATCGCGGCGCGTCATCCGGCCGGCTCCAAAGGGGTCAAGATCGCGTGGTTTCCCGGCGCCTCGCGCTGGTCAGACAGGCCGAACGTCGAGCTGGGTTTCTTTGACGCACTGAAGTCCGCCTCGGTGCGCGAACTGGTCATCAAGGAAGGTCCCGACAATGACCGGCGCATCATGCGCGCGCTGCTCGAGGACGCACTGCAGGAACACCGCGACATCGACTACGTGGTCGGGGGCGCCATCCTGGCTGAAACCGCGCTCGTTGAAGTCGGCCATATCGAAGCAGCCCGCCGCCCGAAGGTCATCAGCTACTACTTCACCCATGGCGTCTACCGGGGTCTGCTGCGCGGCAAGGTACAGATGGCCGTCACCGACCAGATGGTGCTTCTGGGCCAGCTCTCGCTTGACCAGGTCAGCCGCTTTCTCGACGGCAAGCCGTTCATGACCGATATCGCGCCGAGCCTGCAGACGCTGACCTCGGACGCGAGCCACACGCTGGAAACCCGCAACTCGCTGTCACCGGCGCGCTTCTCCCCTGTGTTCGAAGTCGGGCCGCGACAGCGCTGAGTTCGCCCCATGCGCACGCACTGGCACGATCCCGGGCGGGGGGCGGCAGATCAAACTAGGCCTGCGCGCCCTTGAGGTAGTCAAGATCGGCCTGAAGGTAGTCGCTCAGGACCGCTGACAGCGCGGGGTAGAAGCGGGCATCGTCCACCGTCCTGCATTTCCGTGCGAAGGTCGGCACCCAGTTCAGCAGCGCTCCTTCGATAAAGGCCACCTGGGCTCGCGCTGCAGCGGACGCATCGTCGTCCTCCGCGTGCTGCTCGATCAGGTGGGCGAGATAGGCGAGCAGCACGGCCACGTGGTCGGCAGGCTCACCGACGTCATCGGCGACCTGCAGCCCGCTTGCCTGCAGAAGCTCGCGCATCTTCGCCTCATCGGCAGCGCACAGCAGACCGTTCTCGTCCCGATAGATCGAGGCGTAGGGCAAGGCCGAGTGCTTCTGGTCGCGCAGAAAGGTCTGCGCAAAGTCTGCAGCCAGCTCCAGCCGCAGATCACCCTGCCCGCTCAGCGTGGAAAGCGCCGCACGCAGGTCGGCGACCGGCGCGTCGAAGCCGCAGGCCTCGAGGGTGGCTAGAATGTTCTGCCACGGTCCGGCGCTCAGGGCCTCGACCTGCCGGGCATCGAGTTCATGCGCAAAAAGGGTCGAGAACCAGGCATACAGATGGGCGCGTCGGTGTTCGATGTCAGTTTGGGTGCTCATGATGTCCTTCATCTCGTTTGGGGTCAGACCGTTGGCGAGCGGCCAGAATACCGCCCGCCAACGCACCATCAGGACTTAACTTACTTCGATCGGCCCGCCAAAGCTGGTCACCTGCGGCGCCTGCCCGACGAACTTCTCGACGTTGACCTGGCAGGTGTTGGCACTGGTCGCTTGCGAGAGCTTCGATGCACCGACGTCCTGGCTGACGGTATTGGGGTCGCCGTAGGTGTCGAGCGCGCCGACACTGGCATCAACCGGACCGTACCATGCGCCTTCGTGGATCCGCACCACACCCGCCGGATAGTCCTCGGACACCCGGGCGCCAGCGAGCAGCTGACCACGATCATTGAAGACGCGAACGATGTCGCCATCCGCAATGCCACGCTGCGCTGCGTCACGCGGGCTCATGTAGATCGGCTCGCGTCCCTTGACCGTGTATTTCGCCCGATACTCTTCCGACTCGCACATCTGCGAGTGCAGGCGCTGATCCGGGTGGCACGACTGCAGCCACAGCGGGAAGGCTGCCGAGCGCGGACCGCCATGCGAGCGTTCGTTCTTCTCGAACCACATCGGGTGACCGCGGCAATCGTCGTAACCGAAGGAATCGATCTTGCGGCTGAAGATCTCGATGAAGCCGGACGGCGTACCGAGCGGATTCACCTCGGGGTCGTCACGGAAGGTGGCGTACTTGACCCACGGCTTGCCGCGACCGAAATCGACGTAGCCCTTCGCCCAGAAGGTGTCGAAGTCCGGCATATCGAACTTGCCTTCGTTGGACTTGCGGCAGCCCTCGTACAGCGAACGCAGCCACTCCATCTCGCCCTTGCCCTGTGAGTACTCCTTGTGCCGGTTGAAGCGGCGGCACAGCTCGGTAAAGATGTGGAAGTCGGTACGCGACTGGAACAGCGGGTCGACCAGCTTCTGCATCGCCAGCACGCCCCGCACGCTGTAGGAGCCGTACTGGTCGATGTCGTTGCGCTCGAACTGGGTGCAGGCCGGCAGCACGATGTCGGAGAAGCGGCACGATGCAGTCCAGTTGAAGTCGATCGTGACAACCGTCTCCAGAGCCTGGAAAGCGCGCTTCATGCGATTGCGGTCCTGGTGGTGATGCCAGGGGTTGCAGCCGGAGAAGACCATCATCTTGATGTCCGGCAGGGTCACCTCGGAACCGTTGTAGGCAATCTTCTTGCCCGGCTCGAGCAGCGCATCAACCCAGCGCGCGACCGGAATCGTGCTGCTGTAGCCCTTGAAGTCGGTGTTGTCGTGGACCGGCTTCTGCCCCTTGTCGACGTTGCGCGGAAACGCGCCCGGCGCGGCTGCACCGGTCGAGGGCACACCGATCGAGCTGTAGTGGTGTGCGTAGCTCACGCCGCCGCCGGGCAAGCCGATCTGCCCGAGCATCGCGGCGAGCACTGCACCCATCCAGTACGGCTGCTCGCCGTGCTGCTGGCGCTGAATGCTCCAGCCAAAGAGCAGCTGGGTACGCGTACCCACCATGGCCCGCGCAAGCTCACGGATGGTCTTGGCCGGCACGCCGGTGATCCCCGCCGCCCATTCCGGCGTCTTCTCGACCTTGTCCTCGCTCTCGCCCAACAGGTAGGGAAGGAAACGCTCGAAGCCGAGGCAGTAGGTGTCGATGAACTTCTTGTCGTAGAGGTTCTCCTTCACCAGCGTGTGCGCAATCGCGAGCATCATTGCCACGTCGGTCTGCGGGTGGACCCTGATCTGCTCGCAGCCAAGATGCTTCTGCGTCTTGCTGCGCACCGGATCGATGCTGATGACGCGGATCTTGCCTTCCTGGATGCGCTGCTTCAGCGCCGCGATATGCTCGAACGACTCGTGTGTTTCGCATGCCCAGCCAACCTGCAGATTCTTGACCGGGTCGTTCGCCCACAGCACGATCAGACCGGCGTTGTCGAGAATCTCGGACCAGGACGTACCCTGCGCATAGACCTCGGTCGAACCGAGCACGTAGGGAAGAATGGTCTGTCCCGCACCGGTCGAGTAGTCGCCGACCTTCTTCACGAAGTTGCCGTGCATCGCCACCGCGCGCTGCATGTGGTTGCCGGCGCTGTGCAACTGCCCGGTCTGACGCCAACCGGTCTGTCCGGCATGCAGCGCCCACGGCCCGTAGGTTTTCTGAACCCGCTCGAGCTCCTCATGGAAGAGATCAAGCGCCTCGTCCCAGGTCACGCGGATAAAGCGGTTGTCGCCCCGCGTCTTGCGGTCGCCCAGATGACGGTTCTTGAACCACTCGTAGCGCACCATCGGATAGCGCACCCGCGACGGGCTGTAGATGATGCCGCGGATACCGTTGATCATGTCGGTCGGGTTCTTGTCGAGCTCGAAGGGCACGATCTCGGCCACTTTCCCGCCGTGGATGCGCGCACGCAGCGCGCCCCAATGGCTACCGGTGAGTTTCCAGCCGTCCAGCAGGTTGGCCTCGGGGGTGGCCGCTTTTGCCAATACGCTGGGCGCGACCAGGGTGGTTGCCGAAGAGGCAAGCAAGCCCTTGATGAAGTTTCTGCGTGAAATCGTCATGTTGATCTCCACGAATTCGTAGTGTCTGAATTGAATCTCAATGCTTGCGCGTCGAGAAATCAGCCGAGTGCTTTTGCAGGTACTTGAGGATGACGCTCTGGCTGTCGCCGTCCAGATTCACGAAGGACAACATGCCGTTGAACATGCCAGGCCAGGTATTAGTGTCGAAGTGATCCTCGTCGGGCTGCGTATGGCAGACGCTGCAACGCTCGCGGTAGGTATCCTTGGCAAAGCTCCAGATCCCATCGACGTTGTCGGTCAGGCTGGCGGGCTTGATCCACAGGGACACGTTCACACGCTCCCACTCGAGACCGGTCAGCGGGTCTTCCTTGCGTTCGAAGCCCTGGACCAGTTCGGCGCTCTGGGCAACTTCCTTGGAGACCACGCCCGAAGCGATGTTGAGACCGAACATCTCGTTGATCATGCGGCCAAAGCCCTTGGTCCGCCTCCAGCCTGCGAGCTCGACCTTCAGGCGATCGCTGCCCACCTCGACGACCTTGAGCTCCGTCGCCGGGTTGATGCGGCCTGCAACAACCTTGAGTTCCGAATCCTCATACGCCTCGATACCCCGAACGACGAAATAGGACGTATCCGGCGAGAAACTCGTGACTGCAATCGACTGCTCGAGCTTGCCCATCGCGCCCGAGGCTTGCGCGACCATGTCGGGCAGCTTGTGGGCGATGCCCTTGTGGCAGTCAACACAGCTCTGATCGCGTTCGGCCGCACGTGTCATCTGCACCCGTGCCTTCTCCGACATCGCGGTGAAATCCATGCTCTTGTAGTCATGGCAGTTCTTGCATTCGAGCGACCCATTGGCCGAAAAACGGCTCCACTCGTGCTGCGCAAGCTCAAGGCGCTTCTCCTCGAACTTCTCCGGCGTATCGATGGTGCCGACGAGCTTGCCAAACACCTCCTTGCTTGCCTGCATCTTGCGGGCAATCTTGTCCGTCCAGTTGTGCGGCACGTGGCAGTCCGGGCAGGTCGCGCGCACACCGGAAGAGTTCGACCAATGCACGGTGCCCTGGAGCTCCTTGTACACATTGGCTTCCATCTCGTGGCAGCTGATACAGAAGGCCTCGGTGTTGGTCACTTCGAGGCCGGTATTGAAACCGCCCCAGAAAACGACACCTGCCAGAAAACCACCTACGGTGAGCACACCCAGGCTGATATGCGCACTGGGTGACTTGACCGTTTTCCATAGCTTGCGAATCATCATGATTTCCTCCGCAATAAGTTCGATTCGGCTCGTACGATGGGCTTACATGTGGCCCGGAGGCCCGAAAATGAGTTGCAGAATCCACACGGCAAACCCGTAGCCAAAGATCGAAACGAGCGACAATGCAGGAATCGCGATGGCGGTAATCAGCAGGAATGCTTTAACTTCTCCGAAAAACGAGGTTTTTTCCGGCGATTGGGAATTGGTGTCCACGGCGGCCTCCACTCGAAATTGGCGCGCCAACCCTTGGCGCCACCTTGACCCCAATGCTAGAGGGGCGATGTGAAGATGTCCTACCAAGGTCATATACAGCCCGTGTCGATTTGTGAAAGAATATGAACAGACCATCCCCTCCCCGCCAGCCATGACCATCGACGAACCGCTCGCTCCCCAGCACCACGTCATCGTCGTCGAGGACGACGAGATCACGCGGATCAAGATCAGCGCCTATTTCGAGAAGGCGGGCTACAGGGTGAGCCAAGCGGCCAGCGCCAAGGACATGCGTGCGGTGATGGCAGTCGATCCGGCCGACGTCGTCCTGCTCGACATCAACCTGCCAGGCGAGGATGGCCTGTCGCTGACGCGCGAACTGCGCCACGAATCGAACCTCGGCATCGTGCTGGTCACCGGCCGTACCGACGCAATCGATCGCGTCGTGGGCCTGGAGATGGGTGCAGACGACTACGTCACCAAGCCGTTCGAACCGCGCGAACTGCTCGCACGCGTCAAGAACCTGCTGTGGCGCATGGCAGCGGCGCACAAGACTCCGTCCGACGAAGGCAGCAAGGGGCGGGTTCGCTTCGGTGCATGCAGCTTCGATATCGAGGGACGCAACCTCACCGTGCGGGGAGAGCCGGTGCGCCTGACCCGCGCCGAGTACGAGATGCTCGTGTCACTGGCCAGCGCGCCCAGGCAAGTCCTGTCGCGCGACCGCCTCCTCGCCCGCATCAGCCATCGCGGCGACACCCCCAGCGACCGCACCGTCGATGTCCTGATCAAGCGCCTGCGGCAGAAAATCGAAGCCGACCCGAAAACACCCGAACACATCGTGACTGTTCACGGCGAGGGGTATCTGTTCTCGCCGTAGTGCGGTGGCAGTGCCGGACTGCTCGCATCGCGGCACGACCTGGTAGTCTCTCGGAAATGCATTGCGAATGTCGCAAGCGCCTGCGTTTCCAGTCACTGCCAAGATGTCCAGCACAAGCAACTACTACGATAAAAATGCCCCGCAGTTTTTCTCCAGCACGGTGGACGTCGATATGTCCGCCCTGCATGAGCGCTTTCTGGCCGGGATCCCGGCAAAGGGCCTGATCCTCGATGCAGGCTGTGGCTCGGGCCGGGACAGCCGAGCGTTTCTGAACCGCGGATACCGGGTTCGGGCGTTCGACGCCAGCGCTGCGCTATGCGAACTGGCTTCACGGCACATCGGACAGGCGGTCGAGATGCGCGGTTTCGACGAAGTCGATGAACTGCTCTGCTACGACGGCATCTGGGCGTGCGCAAGCCTGCTCCACTTGCCCGGCGTGGATATGGATGCTGCGCTGGCACGGTTGTGGGCCGCACTCAAGCCCAATGGCGTTTTCTACCTGAGCTTCAAGCTCGGAGAAGGTGAGCGGGTCCAGGACGGACGCCACTTTACCGATGCAACCGAGGCAAGGATCCGTGCCTGGATTGCGCCCTTCGCCGACCTTGCTGCAGCGGAGTGCTGGACGACACAGGATCAGCGCCCTGGACGCACCGAGCAGTGGATCAACGCGCTGATCCGCAAGCACGGGCCCGCGGCAACCAAGCTCATTGTCGGTGGCGAACGCAATCACTTCCTGCCTCACCTGTGTGCAGCAATCAGCCAGGCGGACGAGATTGACCTCGCCGTTGCCTTCATCAAGACAACGGGTCTGCGCCTGCTCTTGCCCGATCTGCGCGCTGCGCTCACCCCTCAGGAAGGTGAGGCGAAAGACAAGACGTGCGCGCCGGTGCAACTGCGCGTTGTGACCAGCGACTATCTTGACGTGACCGATCCCGAGGCACTGCGGTTGCTGATGCTGCTGAAGGAACTCGGCGCGCAGATCCGGGTATTTGAATCCGCGGGCAGCAGCTTCCACATGAAAGCCTATCTGTTCGCACATCTTCACGGCGGCAGTGAGTTACGCGGTACAGCCTTCATCGGGTCAAGCAATATCAGTCGTCAGGCGCTCAAGGATGGCCTCGAATGGAACTACCGCGTCGACTACCCGGGCGATGACGGTTTCCTTCAGGCACGCTCGCGCTTCGAGGAGCTGTTTCGGCATCCGCGCACGGTGGAGCTGACTGATTACTGGATCGATGCCTACGAGCGCCGCCGGGTTCAACTTCCGCAGGCAGTCTCGCCCGGCAGCAACGAGATGGAGCCACCTCCCGTCCCGTCCTCGATTCAGCGTGAAGCGCTGCAGGCGCTGATGGCGACGCGTATTGAAGGATACAAGCGTGGCCTGGTCGTGCTGGCCACAGGGCTCGGCAAGACATGGCTTGCCGCGTTTGATTCCGAGCAGGTGCGAGCCCGTCGCGTGCTGTTCGTCGCGCACCGAGAGGAGATTTTGCAGCAGGCCGCCGAAACCTTCCTTCGCATCCGGCCGGCGGCACGCGTGGGCTTCTATGCCGGGCAAGTACGGGACCGCGATGTCGACGTGCTCTGTGCATCCGTGCAAACGCTTGGGCGCGCAGCACACCTGGAGGTTTTTGGGCCTCAGCACTTCGACTACATCGTGATTGACGAATTTCACCACGCGGCTGCGCCGACCTATCGCCGTTTGCTTGCGTACTTCGAGCCGCGCTTTCTGCTTGGCCTGACCGCAACGCCAGACCGGACCGATCAGTCGGACATCCTCAGCCTGTGCGACGACAACCTCGTATTCACCTGCCAGCTCTTTGCCGGTATCGAGGCTGAACTGCTCGTGCCTTTCCACTACTACGGCATCTACGACGAGTCGGTCGACTACACCGGCATTCCGTGGCGCAACGGCCGTTTCGACCCCGAACAGTTGTCCAACAAGCTGGCCACCCTTGCGCGCGCACGACACGCATTGCGCCAGTGGCAGTCGCGCGCCCAGGCACGCACCCTCGCATTCTGCGTATCGATTCGGCACGCGGAATACATGGCCGAGCAATTTCAACGCGCGGGCATTCCCAGCGCTGCGGTTTACGCTGGATCAGCAATGAGTCGTGGGGATGCGCTTGAGCAGCTGGCAGAAGGCCGTTTGAAGGTCATTTTCTCGGTCGATCTGTTCAACGAGGGCGTCGACCTCCCCGCCATCGACACGGTAATGATGCTGCGCCCGACCGAGTCCAAGATCCTGTTCCTGCAGCAGCTTGGCCGCGGTCTGAGAAAGGCCGCGAACAAGGACAAGCTCGTCGTGCTCGACTTCATCGGCAACCACCACAGTTTTCTGCACAAGCCCCAGGCACTGCTGGCGGTGGGCACGAGCTATCGGCAACTGGCAGCCTTCGCACGCAAGGTCGAGAACGGGGACCTAGAATTGCCGGATGGCTGCTTCATCAACTACGACCTCCAGCTCATCGAGTTTCTGAAGTCGCTCGACAGTGACAGCGCAGCCAAGGAGTACGAGGCGCTGAAAGGCGCACTCGGCCGCCGCCCCTCACTGGCGGAGTTCTACCGCGCCGGCGTCAGCGTATCGCGCATGCGTCAGCAACATACTTCATGGTTCGAACTTGTGCTCAACAAGGGAGACTTGTCGGCCGACGAGCAAGCGGTGGTCCTGGCGCATAAACGCTTCCTACGCGAAGTCGAAAGCACAGAGATCACCAAGAGCTACAAGATGGTGCTGCTCGAAGCCCTGCAGGAGCTGAACGGCTGGCTTGTGCCGCCCACACTGTCAGCGCTTGCAGCACAGTCATGGCGGGTGCTGCAACGACGCCGTCCCTTGCTGGCAGATGTGCCGGCTGAGTTTTTGAATACCCCCGACGATGTGCCGCCGACCTGGCTACGTTATTGGAAGGATCGTCCGGTCAATGCGTGGATCGGCGGCAATCGACCAAATGGCAGCGAGACATTCTTTCGCGTAATTGATGACCGCTTCGTGCCGACATTCTCGGTTACCAAGGATCACGCATTCACACTCTCGGAGTTGGTACAGGAGTTAGTCGACTTCCGTCTTGCTGCTTACGAGGTGCGAAAGGCAAGCGCTCCGAAAGGTGGCGGCAATGTCATCCCGCTGCGCAGACCCGCGCCAGAGCGCACCGAGCTGCCCTACTTTCCGAATCTGAAAATCGCCTGCGGCCATTTCAAGACCGGCCGAGCCGATGCCGAAGAACACCGCAGCCTTGGGTCCGGCTATGGCAGCCTGGACCCTGCTCGCCACTTCATCGCACGGGCGAGCGGCAACTCGATGGACGGCGGCAAAAACCCGATCCGGGACGGCGACTATCTCCTGCTGGAGCTCATCAGCCCCGGCAGTGCCGGTTCGATCACCGGCGCGACGGTTGCCATCGAACGTGGCGACGGCACTGGAGACAACCAGTACCTGCTGCGGGTCGTCACCAAAGGGCCCGATGGGCAATACGTCCTCAGGGCCAACAACCCCGCTTACGAAGACATGGCGTCAAGCGATGAGATGCGCACGCTGGCGCGATTCAAGGCCGTCATCGCCCCCTTGGAACTCATGCATGGCGAACGCCTGATGCGGGAGGAGATTCCCGCGCTGTTTGGCGAAGCGTTCAACCCCGGCAACTGGAACAGCGGGCATGTCGTACTTGCAGACAAGAATGCGCACATCCTGCTGGTGACACTGAACAAACAAGGCAAAGCCGAGGACCACCGCTATCTGGATCACTGGATCGACGAGCACAGCTTCCACTGGCAAAGCCAGAACGCGACCACACCAGAGAGCAAGCGAGGCCGCGAGATCATCGAACATCAGAAGAAGGGGTTGGCGCTTCACCTGTTTGTGCGCGAACACAAGCTTGAAGCGGGCAAGGCAGCACCTTTCACGTATTACGGACAAGTCAGGTACGTCAGCCATACGGGCAGCGCGCCGATGAGTGTGGTGTTTGCAGTGGGGGAGTGAATCAGGATGCGGGGCACGCATCTTTGTCGGCAAGATGCGAGAGGACGACACAGGAATGTCTCGATGCGACACCCGATCCAACCTTTCTGGCGCCGAATTGGCACAAACTCGAACCGAGCCGCGCTCCGAAGCACCGCAGTGAGCGCTTCTACAAGATCGACCAGTTGCTTTGCGCACGGAAGGTGGTCACCCGTCAGTCCTTTCTCGACGAACTCGAAGTTTCCTTGGCCACCTCTTGGGGCCACCTTTCAGCACAGCAGACGACTCTACTACTTGAGGAGAGCAAGCTCTGCTTGGCCGATACACGAGACCAGGCATTTGCACGCTCGCCAGCAAGATCTCGAAACATCTTCCGGCAACTATCGCTATCATGACGTTTCAGTTTTCGTGGTCGTGCTCGTCTGACCCCGCCATAGATGGAAATTTGGCATCACATGATGTCGACCTGCGGTGAGTCTAACTTTGCCGATTCTAATTCTATTTGCCCTTGCATAAGACCTGCCCGATCGCAGGAGTGAGCGCCGAACATCTTCGACTTATGACGCAGACTCCTCAACCAAAGTGTTTGATTTTCGATCTCGAAACGATTCCGGCTCAGCAAGGCCGCCCCGCGCGCATCATCAAGGTTGGTGCGCTACGACCTGACACGGGAGACGCGCTCGAACTCAGTACTGACAAACAGCTCGACTCGGCACTACGTCGTCTCGACGAAATGGCCACAGGCGCTAGTTTCGTCCTCGGGCACAACGTCATTGAGCACGACCTGCCCTTACTACGCACCGCGGCTCCCGATCTTAGCCTCCTAAAATTACCCGAAATCGACACCCTTCGGCTCTCGCCACTGGCGTTTCCACAGAATCCATATCACCGGCTGATCAAGGATTACAAGCTTATCCGTGACAGCCTGAACTCACCGTTGGCTGACTGCAAATCGACGCTAACCCTATTTCTTGATCAGCAGCAGGCCTTTGGGCTCCTCGCACAAAGCCAGCCAGATGAGTTGCACAGTTACCAAGCGTTGGTAGCCCCCCGAATCGGCGCAGGCCTCGGCAACTTCTTTCTGTCCATCACTGGGCGCGCCCCCCTGGCCACGGCCAGTCTAGCTAGCCTGATTCCCAATCTACTGAAAGAATCAGACCCTAGTCTCAGTCGAGATCTGAAGGTATGTCGGACGCGGCTAACGCAACTCGTTGAACGAGACTTACACCAACCTGAGCTTCACTTGCCGCTAGCATACGTTCTGGCATGGCTGCGAGTATCAGGGGGCAATTCGGTCCTGGCACCATGGGTCCGCTACCAGTTCCCTGCCGTCGGGCAACTAATTCATGAGCTTCGCGACGTTCCCTGCGCAAGCGATGAGTGTCAGTATTGCCGTACGACACACAACCCGAAGCATGAGCTCAAGCGCTACTTCGGATTTGACGACTTCCGATACGAATCTGAGGGCAAGAGCGCCCAGTACGACATAGTCCTTGCGGGCATGCGCGACACGTCCGTTTTGGCCGTCCTGGCCACCGGCGGCGGAAAATCAATCTGCTATCAGTTGCCGGCACTCAGCCATTACCACCGCAATGGCAGTCTCACCATCATCATTTCGCCGCTTCAATCGCTGATGAAGGATCAGGTAGACGGTTTGCTTGCTCGCAATGTGCAATGCGCGGCTGCGCTCAATGGCCTGCTGACCATGCCCGAACGCGCGGATGTGCTGGAGAAGATCCAACTCGGCGACGTCGGCATCCTGCTCGTATCTCCTGAGCAGTTCCGGAACAAGGCGTTTCGCAAGGCCATAGCGCATCGACAGATAGGAGCGTGGATCTTTGACGAAGCGCACTGTTTATCGAAATGGGGTAACGACTTTCGACCCGATTACTTGTATGCATCCCGCTTTATTCGCGAATTTACCGGCGAAACGCTGCTTGCCCCTATAGGTTGCTTTACCGCAACGGCCAAGCAAGACGTGCTAGAGGACATCCAACAGCATTTTCACGAGGAACTTGGGATACGTTTCGCGTCCTTCATCGGGACCCCCGAACGACCCAATCTCCATTTCGAGGTTTTCCCTGTTAGTGCTGGGGAGAAATTCGCACGGGTACATCAGCTCCTCGACGACGAATTGGGCACCCAGGATGGTGGAGCGGTCGTTTTCGTGGCTAGCCGAAAGAAGGCCGAAGATCTTGCAGATTTCCTGATAGGCCAAAACTGGCGTTGCCAATTCTTCCATGCGGGACTACAGCCGCACGAGAAGAAGGATATTCAGGACGAATTCAAGGAAGGCAGCCTGCGCGCAATTGTTGCGACCAACGCCTTCGGGATGGGCGTAGACAAGCAGGACGTACGTCTGGTGGTTCACGCCGACATCCCTGGCTCGCTAGAGAATTACCTGCAAGAGGCTGGTCGCGCCGGACGGGACCAAGCCGATGCTCGCTGTGTCCTGCTATACGACGCACATGACATCGAGACCCAGTTTGGTCTCAGTGAGCGCTCACGCCTCAGCCAACGCGACATCCAGCAGATACTCGCAAAGCTGCGGTTCGAAAGCACTCGGCGCAAGGGCGGGCAACTGGTCATCACCGCCGGCGAGATCCTCCAGGACGATACGGTCCAGACCAGCTTCGAAGCTGACGACCGCGACGCTGAGACTAAGGTAGTCACTGCCATCGCTTGGTTGGAGCGCGGGCAGTATCTACGCCGCGAGGAGAATCATACAAAGGTCTTCCCCGCCCGCCTCAACCTCAAGGCAGAGGAAGCCGAAGCCAAGCTACAGAATGCACAACTCCCTGCGAGGCGGCTCGAAGAATTCCGCGCAATTTTGCGTTTCCTTTACACCGCAGCGGCTGACGAACGGATCAATACTGATCAGTTGATGTTACTCACTGGGCAGACCAACGAAGAAATCACCGGAGCGCTCAAACAGCTTGAAAATCTCGGCCTATTAGAAAACGACTCACAGCTTACGTTGTATCTTCGGCACGGTGTCGCCGGCTCCTCAGCCGATCGGCTTCGACAGACTCTGCAGCTTGAGGACGCCCTATTCAGTGAACTCCGTGTGCGGGCGCCCGATGCAGACCACAGCGGATGGCAGGATATCGCCCTACCGCCGCTCACCGCGCAGTTAAGGTCACATTGCGACATGCCTGACCTGCTTCCCGTGCACGTTCTCCGACTGCTCCGCAGCCTGGCTCAAGATCGCGACGGTGAAAGCCAGCAGCGAAGCAGTTTCGAACTTCGCCAACTAAGTCGAGATTACATGAAGCTGCGCATTCGTGGTGGTTACACCTGGGGTCAGATTCAACGCCTCGGTGACCGCAGACGTGCAATCACCGCCAGGGTACTGCCCTTTCTGATCGAAAAAATTCCGGCAGGCCTCCGAGGAAAAGATCTTCTCGTCAGTACGACATTCGGCGAGCTCCTTCAGGTGGTATCTGCCGATCTCGAGCTAAACGCTACGATCAAACCCGAGCAACGCAACAAAGCGATCGAGCACGTACTCCTCTACCTCCACCAGCAGGAAGTGCTCACTCTGAACCACGGCATGACCGTGATGCGTCGTGCGATGGCAATCGAGATCAACCCAGCGAAGCAGGGCCAGCGCTATCTGAAGGACGACTTTCAAAAATTGGACGAACACTACCGAGAGAAACGCATCCAAGTCCACGTGATACGCGAGTATGCAGAACTCGCTTTGCACGAGATGGCGGACGCACTTCGCTTGGTCATGCGCTACTTCACCACGAGCAAACAGGAATTCTTGCGGCTTTACTTTGCCGGCAAGGAAGACGTACTGAAACTGGCAACCAGTGAAGCTTCGTGGAAAGCAATTCTGAACGGGCTGAATCCAACGCAGAAGACCATCGTCACTGACCATGACGATAGCAACCGGCTGATCCTGGCAGGCCCGGGTTCGGGAAAAACGCGCGTTGTCGTCCATCGCATCGCCTACCTCCTGCGTGTTCGCCGCGTACCGGCAAGCTCCATTATCGCCCTGACCTTCAATCGTCATGCCGCCAACGAGATTCGCAAGCGGCTTAGCGATCTCGTCGGCAACGACGCCTGGGGCCTGACGGTTCTGACTTACCATGCAATGGCCATGCGGCTAACCGGGACGAGCTATACCCGGCGCGATAAAATTGAGGAAGCCGAACTAGACTCGGTGCTTGACCGGGCGGCAGACCTCTTAGAGGGCAAGGCACTTGTCGACGGAGAGGACGATCTCCGCGAACGCCTTTTGCGGGGTTACCGATATATCCTGGTTGACGAGTATCAGGACATAGACGACCGCCAATACCGCCTCGTCAGTGCCCTCGCAAAACGCCACAGTGACAACGATTCTGATCTGTGCATCCTTGCCGTCGGCGACGATGACCAGAACATCTACCAATGGCGTGGCGGTAACAACCGCTACATTGAGCGCTACCGCGAAGAATACGCAGCCGAAATCAGCTATCTGGTTGAGAATTACCGCTCCAGTCGCACGATCATTGCGGCATCCAACCAACTCATCGAACAGAACTCTAACCGCCTAAAAGCCGACCATCCTATCCGCATTAACGGCCAACGTGACGCCTTACCGTCCGGCGGAAACTGGCAAGCGCTCGATCACCAGCGTGCCGGAAGCGTCACGTGCATCCGCCTGCCTGATGCCGACCGCGCCACCGGAAACATCCAGGCACAGGCCGTCACAACGGAACTGGCCCGCCTGCGCGCACTCGAGAATCGTAGCGACTGGCTCGGCTGCGCGGTGCTCGCACGCAGTCATCGCTATCTTTGGCCACTACAAGCCTGGTGCGAACTCCACAAGGTTCCGTACTTCCTGGCTGCCGACAAGCAAAGCGCCCTTCCACTTACACGGCAGCGCGGCTTCATCTGCGCAGTCGAGCTCCTTCGCTCGACTGAAGAACCCTCGCTTGACATCGACTCGATCGTCACGAAACTGGGTGACATTCAACTTGATGCCCAATGGCGAGCCTTTTTCGAAGTCGCTTGCGAACAACTCAGGGGCGAATTCGGGGCCTGCCAACTCGCGATAACGACGTTGATCGACTGGCTATACGACTACGCACGGGAAATTCGCCAACAGCCTAAGCAGGGACTCTTCCTCGGAACGATTCATTCTGCCAAAGGACTAGAGTTCCGACATGTCGTCCTCCTCGATGGTGACTGGACTCCGAAAGCGGACAGGCTGGAAGAAGACCGACGCTTGTACTACGTTGGCATGACCCGCGCAGAAGAAACCCTTACCCTATGTGAGTTTTCATCCGGTAACGTATTCTCGCAGTCAATCGTCGGATCGCTGACGGCTCAGGAGTTCTCCGGGCACCACGACCCAGAGCTGGACATTCAATACCAAACGCTCAGCCTTAAGGATATTGATATCGGTTATCCTGGCCGATTCACTGCGGAAGCACCCATCCACGATGCGATTCGCCGAATTGAACCGGGAGCTCGCCTGGAGTTCGAAAAGAACGGCGAGCGCTATGCAATCAAGAGCAACGGACACATCCTGGGGAGAACATCCAAATCCTTCCAGTTGGAATTAGACGAACCGGTATGCGAGGTTGCCGGCATCGTTACCCGCTTCGCCGAAGACAACGAGAAAGGGTTCCAAGGATCAACTAAGTGTGCGCGTTGGGAGATCGTGGTGCCGAGGATCAAAGGCTACAGGATCTAGCAAGATTGAAGCGCCCCGGGTTTGATGGAGGCTCCAACTCTTGAGAAGATGGAGCCATGAACAAGTCAAACAAGTTTCCCCCTGAGGTACGCGAACGTGCGGTGCGGATGGTGCAGGAGCATCGCGGCGAATACCCCTCTCTATGGGTCGCCGTAGAGTCGATTGCCCCAAAGATCGGCTGCGTACCCCAGACGCTGCTGGACTGGGTCAAGCGCTACGAGGTGGATTCGGGAGTGCGCGATGGGGTAACGACGGCAGAGGCGCAGCGCGTGAAGGAGTTGGAGCGAGAGGTGAAGGAGTTACGCCGGGCCAACGAGATTTTGAAACTGGCCAGCGCGTTTTTCGCCCAGGCGGAGCTCGACCGCCGACTCAAGTCCTGAGGGATTTCGTCGACGCGCACCGCAGCACCTTCGGGGTCGAGCCGATCTGCAGGGTTCTGCAGATTGCCCCAACCGGCTACCGGCGACATGCATCGTTTCGGCGTGCGCCGCACTGACGCTGCGCTCGCGTACAACGGGACGAAGCACTGATGCCGCAGATCGAGCGCGTCTGGCAGGCCAACATGCAGGTCTACGGGGCAGACAAGATCTGGCGCCAATTGGCGCGCGAGGGCGTTGAGATTGCCCGTTGCACTGTCGAGCGATTGATGCGGCGACAGGGGCTGCGAGGCGTCCTGCGCGGCAAGGTGGTCCGTACAACCATCGGTGACAGCAAGGCCCAATGCCCGCTGGACAAGGTCAATCTTCAAGTCCGGGCAGAGCGACCCAACCAGCTCTGGGTGTCGGACTTTACGTACGTATCAACCTGGCGAGGGTGGTTGTACATGGCTTTCGTCATTGACGTGCTTGCCCGGCGGATCGTCGGCTGGCGTGTGAGCAGTTCGATGCGCACGGACTTCGTACTCGATGCACTTGAACAGGCTCTTTATGCTCGCCAACCAGACCGCCAAGACGCATTGATTCATCATTCGGACCGCGGGTCGCAATATATCTCCAATCGCTATACCGAGCGTCTTGCGGAAGCAGGCATGGAGCCGTCGGTCGGCAGCAGGGGCGACAGCTATGATACTCAGTTGCTCGAGGCAGGCCTTGGCCGCCGTTTGCTGCGAAAAGCGCCGGTTAAGGCCGGCGTTCGAGCGAACGGTGACGACAAAGGGTGACCGATTGCGAATGCTGCTTGAAGAAACACGCGACGACATGCCGTACTCCACGTTGGGAGTACCGTATAGGCAACATGCGGGGGGATGGCGCGAAAATGTTTCGCGGCGGACTTTGCGTCAAATTTTTGACGCAAAAATGGAGCAAACCCTTCCGGATTTTGCTCCATTTTGCCGCAGTTCAAACCATAAATCTATGATTTGACGGGAATTTTTGGTCGGGGAAAGAGGATTCGAACCTCCGGCCCCTGCGTCCCGAACATCTTCCGGACACTTGCTGGCAACGGCACTCAGTTTTTAAAGCCCACAAAATCAGTGGGTTACTATGCAACAACGTGCACCAACATGCAACAAAACGAAGACTTTTTTGGAGCAATGGCGCAAAAATGACGCAAAATTCATTCCATTGACATATACAAAACGGATGCACAGAACATCATTGGCATAACCCAAGATTGGCATGGATTTCGCATTTTTGCGATCCCACTTTCGTCACCACAGTTCGTTCGAGCATGCACACAAAGTCTACCTATACTCGACTTTGAAGCACACCTCGAAATCCATGACCGTACCGTACGTTCCCATCACGAAAGAAGCGGCCGCCAGTATCCTGTCGGTATCGAAACGAACCATCGACAACTGGCTCGCCGACGGCACCATCGTAGAGCCCTACGCTATCGGTAGGCGGGTCTATTGGCACCCGGATGTCTTCTATCGGTGGCTGAACGAACGCCTTGGCGTTACGGCCACGAATGCTGTCCGCGCCGAAGACCAGACAGACGCATCCAGCCTCAAGAAAGTGGGACGACCGCGAACCAAGTCCATCTCCGTAAATTAGGCGGGGTCAGCCGTGGTCGTGAAAATCATTGCTCGAGCAAAATCCGCCCCCTTTGGTACCTGGCCCAGAGCTACGTCGGCACGGGCGGTACCACCACGTTTTACCTGATCCGCCCCATGGGCGAGCAAACGAAACCCGACTGGGAAACCGCAAGCACGCGCTGGGTAAGCTTCGATGAGGCACCAGACCTGATCCGACTCACGCAGGTGATTGCGGGTCGAAAGCGGGATCTGCAAATTCAGGCGGATGCGAGGCTGATCTATGAATCGCGCTAGACGTTTGACGATGAGCTGCCACCGAACGGCATTTAATGAAAAACTAATGCCTTTCGTCACCTCCTCTCGTCAGGGATCAGAAGATGCAAGTGATTGCTGGAAAGCTTGTCGGAGACAACCTATACGTCCATCGCCTCTGTCTGTCCCACCTACCAGACGAAGTGCGTGAGCAGGTCGAACGAGCTCAATCTATCGCCCCAGAAGCCTTTGCTGCCGCGAATATATTAAAGATTGACCAGCATAAGCACACGGTCTCCCTTCTCCACTACCCCGCCTTTTTCGAAGAGCCGTTTCCGGTCCTCTCGGAAGCTTGGAAACTCCATCTCGACAGCGAGCGCGTTACTTATCGTTCGTATGCCGAGTCACTCAATCCGCCAATCCTGCACCGCAAGGAGCTTCTGCTTCCCGCAGACTACCCTGGACGAGATATCTTCGCGGAGCTGACGAAGCAGGCAGAGCAACTAGGGCTATTTGGAGATAACCACCTAATCGGATTCAAGCGGTCATGGGAACAGAAGATCCGTGATACCGGCTACTACCTCGACGGCCATAGCTTGCAGCCACTAGGTAACGACGTCACGAACACCGAACAGGATAGCCCTTTTGGTCCAACGACCACCGAGGTCCAGCGCCATCGGACGGCCCTGAGTCGAGCAGGCCTATCGGCACCGATACAGGCGCTTGCAAGGCACGGGCTGCTTGGCGACAACACCGCCCTTTTCGATTACGGCTGCGGTCGTGGTGACGACATCGTCGCCCTGCGCGCGAACGGTGTCGTCGCGAACGGCTGGGATCCATACTTTGCGCCGAACAGCGAGAAGCTCAGGGCGGATATCGTTAACCTCGGATTCGTCATCAACGTGATCGAAGACTTCGACGAGCGGATAGCGGCTCTCCGTGGTGCGTACTCTCTCGCCGATCAGCTGCTCGTCGTGTCCGCCATGCTCTATGGCAGCGCTCCTCCGCCAGGCAAGCCTTATCGCGACGGCTATCTAACTGGACGGCAAACCTTCCAGAAGTACTTCAACCAGAACGAATTAAAGGAGTTCGTCGAATCTGTCCTCGATAGCGAAGCAATCGCGGTTGGTCCCGGCATCATGTTTGTGTTCTCAGACAAACAGGCAGAACAACGTTTTCTTTACGGCCGTCAACGTAGTCATCACGCACTCAAGCTCTTGGGATACCGCCGTGCGGAAGCATCCACCAATAGAAAACCATCACGGCTTTCAAACCGAGAAAGGCAACTCACTGAACACCCCGAATTGATCGATGCGCTGTGGAACACAATGCTGACACTCGGGCGAACGCCAGAGCGGAGCGAATTTGCAAACCAGGCCGCCTGTGTTGAGGCATTCGGGTCATGGGGACGCGCGGTTCGATTCGTGCTCGATGTAAAGGACTCAGCGGAGCTAGCGCTCGCAGCGGAAGAACGGCGGTCCGACCTGCTCGTTTACCTCGCGCTCCAGCTATTCTCGAAGCGAAAACAATATCGCCACCTCGATGAGCGCTTACAGCGCGACATCAAAGCGCACTTTGGCGACTACCAAAAAGCCATCTCATCCGCGCAAGCGATGCTTCTTAGCGTTGCAGAGCCCTCAGTCCTAGATGCAGCATGCCGAGCAGCGCAGGCAAAAGGACTTGGCTACTACGTCGAAAGTGACTTCTTGCAGCTACACGCCTCACTGATCGAGCGTCTTCCCGCAGTTCTTCGGGCATACGTGGGCTGTGGCTTGATCCTCTATGGCGATCTTGACGACATCAACCTTGTCAAGATTCACATCCGCTCAGGGAAGCTCACCCTGATGAAATTTGATGATTTCGACGGACACCCGATCCCTCTCATGACAAAGCGGGTCAAGATCCGGCTGCGTGACCAAGAAATCGACTTCTTTGAGTATGGCTCACCCCATGAGCCTCCGCCTCTGTACTTTAAGTCCCGTTACCTTAACGAGGACAACCCAATGTTCGAGCAACAAGTTCAATTCGACGAGCAGCTGGAAGCCCTCGAACTCTTTTCTCCCGAGGATTACGGCCCCTCCCTTGCACAGCTCGACGAAGCTCTGGCATCACGGCGCCTTGAGGTCGGCGCTTTCAGAATCGCGCCATCGTCAACGATCCCAGATCTAGACGCAGCGTGTGGCGCTCACCTCTCATTCAGGCAACTCATCGAGTGTGGGGAGACCTGGGAGCGAACGAGGATGGATAACGTACCCACACATGCGGCCACTTTCAATGCACTACATGCACTAGCAACCAAAGTATTGGATCCGATCATCGACTACTTCGGAATGATCCACCTGACCTATGGCTTTGCGTCCGCAGCACTGGTTAAAGAGATCTCGGCCCGTATCGCACCGCGGCTAGACCAACACGCTGGTCACGAACTAAATCGCACAGGCAAACCCATTTGCCCACGCCTTGGAGCCGCTGTCGACTTCCTGGTTGAGGACGAAGACATGCTTGAAGTTGCCAAATGGATCACACAAAATATTCCATTCGATAGGTTATACATCTACGGCCCAGAGCGCCCCATTCATATCAGCTACGGTCCAGAAATGGCGGGCCACATCGTTATCATGAGCCCATCACCGATTACTGGACGGCTGGTACCCAGAAAGCTGACGCCGACAAAACTTGCCGACTTTGAGTGGAACGCCTGTAGCTAGTCCAAAACTTTCGTTTTTTGCAGTATGCACCAATAACAAGAGCTGAGACGATGGATATTAAGAATCTTCTAAATGATATTGCGGCTGAGGTTGCAACGGAAACAGCCCAAAGCATGTCAGCTGAGGACCGCATCTACCATGCTGTCGCCCAAAGACTCCTGATGCTCGAACGTGATCTCCTCGGACCCGGCACCCCGAAGCCACAAGACGCCCGAGTTGAGCGCTTGCTTGACGCGATCGAGAAGGAGAATTTCTGATGTTTCTCCAACGTGTGTCACTCAGGAATTTTCGCGGCTTCTACGGCGACCAGTCCATCGACTTCGCAGCACTCGGCGTAAACTCAGTCACCGTCATCCATGGTGAGAATGGGGCCGGTAAGACAAACTTGCTGAACGCAATCTTCTGGTGCCTGACGGGAGAGTTCACCCCGCGGCTCTCAAACCCAGAACTGCTCCTAAATAAGGCTGCAAGAGATGAAGACAAGGAAGCTGAATGCTTTGTAGAGGTCACATTCAAACATGAAGAAAAGCAGTATCTTGCCCGCCGGACAGTGACGGGTCGCGGCCTATCTTCGCTTGAGGTCCTGCCACTGGATGACGGCTTTGGAAAGCCCTTCACCAACTCTCAGCAGTTTCTCGAAAAGATCATTCCAAAGGGTCTATCTCGCTGGTTCTTCTTCGACGCCGAGGCGATCGGCGAGCTCGAGCTCTCGGGCAGCACGCAGTTCCGCCAGGAATTGAGGAAGGTCCTCGGCTTCGAGTTGGTCGACCGCCTTCTCGAAGATCTCGACCGCTGCCTCAGCAAGAAGCAGAGCAGCCTGGCAAAGGCCGTCAATTCAAAAGAACTCGATGCCATCCAAGAAGCACGCGAGAAGATCGAGCACGTACTTCCAGCGCAGCGCGACAAGGCGAAAGCCCTTGAGCAGCAGCTTGCGATCGCTGATGCCCGTGTTTCCAAGCTCGAGGGCGAGCTTCGCAACCTGCCGAAGAGCAAGCCATTGCAGGACAGTCGCAGCAGGCTGGAAGCACGGCGGAAGCACTGCGTCGCGAACAAGAAGGAGCTCCAAGACAGGATCGCACGTTACGTCGGCGACTCGGCCCCTTCTGTGCTCATCGCCTCAATGGCGGCGCCGTTTCAGGACCAGCTCCACCTCAAGGAGAACTCAGGGCGACTGCCCGCCCCCTTCAGTGAGCAACTTGTCGAGGACATCCTCCGCGACGCGACCTGCGTTTGCGGAAGGCCGGTCGATCATGGTTCATGCGAAGAGGCGAAGATCAAGAGCCTAATGCGCAGCGCATCGACAACAGCATTCAACCAGCGTGTCCGAGCGATTCAGTACCTGCTTAAGGACATCGAGGCAACCAGAGAGACCTATGGCACATCGCTCGCCGACCTACAGCGGCGGGTCGAAACAAACGACACGGATATCGCCGAGATTGATGATCAGCTGAAGGACATCAAACGTCAGCTCGAGCTCATTGACGAAGACTCGATCAAGACGCTGGAGCGCGAACGAAGCGCAGCTGCGACTGAAGCGCGTCAACTTTCCCAACAGCTCGCTGTCATCAACGACCAGGTGACCAAGAACGAGGCGCGCTTGCGTGACCTAAAGCTTCAATATGAAAGCACCGCCAAGAAGCTCGGCCACGGCGACGCAGTCAAAAAGCAGATCGACAAGATCAAGCGACTCAGTGACTACATAGCAGGCACACTCAAAAAGCAGGAACTCCGCGCGCTCAACTTGCTGCAAATCGAGCTCAACCGGATTCTGACGAACTACATGACCAAGCATTACAGCGCACGCATCAACCCGAGGACCTACGAAGTCGAGCTACTCGACGCTCGAGGTCGGGACGTGGGTCGGAGCACAGGTGAAGGTCAAGTGCTCAAGTTCGCCTTCATCACAGCGGTGGTTGCACTTGCGGGCCGCAAAACACAAGAGAAAATCGAGTTTCTGGCCGAACCAACCGTCGCACCGCTCGTCCTCGACGCGCCCTTCTCGGCGCTCGACCCAGAATACCAAGGTTCCGTTGCCGAGAACCTGGCTAACCAATCCACGCAGCTGGTTCTGCTGATCTCCTCCGCCGCTTGGGGCGATGCAGTTGCAGCGGCCCTCGAGCGCCATGTCGGCAAGCGCTACTTAATCGTATCCAGACAGCAAGGGCCTCGCGGCAACAAGCCCGTCAAAACCATGCGTATCAACGATCGGGTCCTTACGCTCAACGAATACGACGCCGAGCGAGACGAATCCGTCATCCTGGAGTTCTGACCATGTCCCAGCAAAGTCTTTTTACGGCTGGCAAAACGATCTACTGGCCAGCCGAGTTCGCCGACCTAGTGAGCATGCTCAAAGGGCAGGACTCACTCGGCAAGCCTTCTCATCCTGCGCTGTACTCCTTCAACACGGGGCCTATCGTCCTCGCAGCCATAATCGGCCTCATTCATGATCGCGAGCGCGACGTCGGCCCTCAGCGCCTTGAGATTAGCGTCGACATCTTCGAGCGGCAGAAGCTGGTCAACTCCTCGCTTGCCAGCTTCATCCTGCTCATACCGCTGATCGGCACGAACGATCTCGAGTTGCTGCGGCCAGAGCGTGAAGACGAGCTTCTGGGCAAGTTCCAGCGCTATGCCGCAGGAGGGCTGGAGTATCTGCGCGGTGCGATGTCACGCTCCTCCGACTCGACTGGTTACACGGTCATCAAAACTGAAGTTGAACGTGCCTTGAACTTCGTTCCGCGCATTCGTAATGCTAATCTGCAAGTCGACGAAGATGAGGAGATCAAGATCTAAAAATGCTTCGTTCAGGCAAAGGCCGAGGGAGAAGAAGCCCATGGAACGTGATGCGACAATTCAAAAACTGAAAAGCCGTGCTCCGGTAATCACTCAAGTGACAGCCACTGAAGACATGGGCTTCGAGTTCTCAGCAGTTGTCCCCAACGGAGTGATCCACGCTGAGCCAGGAATGCTTTTGGGCTATTCTAGAGGCAGATGGCCACCCGATGAATGGGAGGGAAAGTCTGGAGAAGAGACTGATCAGTTGCTGAGAGACTTTTTACTCGATACCGCATGGCAGGTGAAAGCGTGGGAGGATCTGAGTGATGAAGACCTTGAGCAGTGGCTTGAAGACGTGATAGATATCAGCTCAGATTGAGCACTATAGGAACAGAACTTTGAGCCTACAAAGCAGCCGTCACGCATAAACTGAAACTGACGCTCACGTTTGTCTCACACTCAAGAAAGCATGCGGATACGCTCTGCCACTGCTCCCCAGTCGATATCGGGCGTCATGTGACACCAACTGATGCGGACACAGGCATTCGCTTCATCATCTGTCATCCCCATCGCCTTAAGCACATGACTCGGCGTGTAGCTCGCCGACGTGCAGGCTGAGCCATTAGAGATCGCGATTAAGTCCTTCAGCGCCACAATCAGCGCTTCGGAATCTAGCCCCCGAAAAGCCACGTTCAGCACGTGCGGCATCACACGTGTCTGCTCGCCTGTCAGCCTGAAGTTCAACCCGCTAAACGCACCCAGCGCGACCTCTCGAATGGTCTTGCAGCGCGCAAACCGTGTTGACTGGGTCCGCACCGCCAGCTCTGCAGCCTCACCAAGTGCAACGATTAACGCCACGGGCAGCGTACCTGGGCGAAGCCCTCGTTCTTGTCCGCCGCCATATACCAGCGGCTTGAGCGGAACCCGCTCATACCCCCGCCGTCGTATGATTAGCGCTCCAACCCCCTTCGGTGCAAAGACCTTGTGACCGCTCACGCTGATCATGTCGATACGCGGGTCACGAAGGCTTTCCAGATCCTTGCCAAATCCCTGCGCAGCATCAGTATGGAAGTACACGGGATGTCCTTCGAGCACGCTCGCGAGCTCCTTCAGTGGCTGCAGGACGCCCGTTTCGTTATTCGCTTGCATAACTGACACGAGCAAGGTGTCGTCTCGCAGCACGGCCTTGAGCGCATCCGGCTCGACGTACCCCCCCGCCCCTACTGCCAAGCGAGTCACCTCGAAGCCGTCTCGCTCCAGAGCCTCAAAGGGATCCAGCACAGCCTTGTGCTCGATCGCTGTCGTAATCAGGTGTTTGCGGCCCTTCGCATGGCCGGCCTCTCGTAAACCGAGAATCGCCAGGTTGTTGCTCTCGGTCGCGCCACTGGTGAAGATCACTTCGTCCCGTGTTGCTCCGACCACCGCCCCCACTTGGTCACGAGCTCGCTGGACGGCCTGCTTCGCACGCGCACCATACTCATGTGTGCGACTGCCCTCGTTACCAAACTCATCAGTCAGGTAGTGCATGAGCACTTCACGCACCTCTGGATCCAGAGGCGTGGTGGCATTGCAGTCCAAATAAACAGGCTTCAAGGGAGTCCCCATCTGTACGTTAAACATTGAACGCTTAACAAACTTCACGTAGAATTTCACCATACATTCCACGCAACCAAGGCCGGATTTTAGCCCTCACGCGAGTCACCCGTACAGCCCCAAGACGCACCCAATGGAAACCCAGCCAACCCTTACATTCCCAGTCATCCGTGGTCTGCAAGCGCGCCGTGAATACTTCGTAGCCATGTGGTCACTGCGCATGCTTAGGCAGATCTCGATCTTCGACGAGGACGAGCTACCGCCCGAGCTCCGTGCGCAACGCACACTGAACAAGGCTCGCATTCCCGAGATTTCCGGCTATATCCTGGACAACCCGGACGACTATGTCTTCTCGGCCCTCACGGTCTCGATTGATTCGAACGTCGTATTTGAACCGCTACCCGGGCAGGACAAGCTCGGCCTACTGAGGGTTCCGATGGATGCGCGCTTCATCATTAACGACGGTCAGCACCGACGAGCAGCCATCATCGAAGCACTCGAACAGCACCCCGAGTTGGGGCACGAAACAATTGCCGTTGTGTTCTTCCTTGATATCGGCCTTGAACGCTGCCAGCAGATGTTCGCGGACCTTAACAGACACGCGATTCGGCCTAGTCGTTCGCTCGGCCTCCTGTATGACCATCGCAACGACAAAGCCCGCCTGGCGAAACTCGTCGTTATGAAGTCCGACTTCTTCCGAGACATCGTTGACATGGAAAAGTCGTCACTCGCCAAGCGCTCACGTAAACTTTTCACACTTTCGGCTTTTCACAACGCCTGTGCTGACCTCATAAACGGGCTCGCAACGGGCGATCTTGCAGAAGACGCCAATCTAGCCCGCACTTTTTGGGAAGCCGTCTCAGAGCAGTTCCCGGCATGGAAACAGGTGCTTGAAGGACGCCTGCCCGCAAGTGAGGTACGCGAGGGCTACATCCACTCTCACGGGATCGCCCTACAAGCTTTGGGACTAGCGGGAAATACACTCCTTAAAAATCAACCAAAAGACTGGAAGAAGCGGCTCGAGTCACTGCAGAAAATCGATTGGTCGCGAGGCAACACAAAACTATGGGAAGGCCGCGCGATGATCGGCGGAAAGATCTCGAAAGTTACAACCAACGTCATTCTCACCACCAACGTCATCAAGAAGGCGCTTTCAGTTCCCCTGGATAGCGAACAGCTGAGAGTCGAAACAGCGCATGGCAGGTGAACGTCATAGACGGCGTCCAACATCACACTGAATTCATACCATGACCAAACAAACAGTACCCACCCAGAAACAGACTACCGAGTCGCCCAGAGTTATCCCGATACAGCCTTCTACTTCCTCACCGCAGGCTCAGCAGACAAAACGCCCCTCAGCATTTAGTGCGCTTGGTTTTCAAGCGACTATCGCCCAGCTGGAGGACGAGATCCGCGCCCTTTACACGGCAGACGAAGTGCCATGGATCATTGGTTATTCGGGTGGAAAGGATTCGACAGCTACGCTTCAGCTTGTCTGGTCCGCTGTCGCGGGACTGCCTGAAGAGGAGCGCCACAAGGCCGTTCACGTCATATCCACAGATACATTAGTCGAAAACCCTATTGTGGCAGCATGGGTTGGCAATTCTTTGGAGATCATGAAACGCTCTGCCAATGCGCAGAATGTGCCTTTCGTACCACATCGGCTAACGCCAAAAGTCACTGAATCATTCTGGGTTAACTTGATCGGTCGCGGCTATCCCGCTCCTCGCCACAAATTTCGGTGGTGCACGGAGCGCTTAAAGATCCGACCGTCCAATAAGTTTATTAATGGGATCGTGTCGAGCAGTGGCGAAGCTATTCTAGTCTTGGGAACGCGAAAAGCCGAGAGTACACGCAGAGCCGCAAACATGGCTAAACATGAAAAAGGGCGCGAGCGCGATAGGCTAAGCCCAAACTCGAGCCTACCCGGTTCACTTGTTTATACCCCCGTAGAAGACTGGACTAATGACGATGTCTGGTTCTATCTAATGCAGGCAAAAAATCCGTGGGGATACAACAACCGAGACCTATTGGGAATGTATGCCGGTGCGTCTGCGGACGGCGAATGTCCACTAGTTGTTGACGACTCAACACCAAGTTGCGGCGATTCACGCTTTGGTTGTTGGGTTTGCACTTTGGTTGAGCAAGACAAATCGATGACGGCCATGATCCAGAACGACTCTGAAAAAGAGTGGATGATGCCCTTGCTCGACCTCCGTAATGCACTTGACTTCAGAAGTGGGGGCACCGGCCCGGACGATCATGAGGGATCTGATCGACACCTCCGAGACTTCCGCCGCATGACCGGAGCGGTCCAGGTCATGGCAGGTGGCCGCCCGATACCAGGCCCCTACACTCAAGAGTCTCGGGGGAAATGGTTGAGCAGGCTGCTACAAGCTCAGGCACATATCCGGCGAAACGGGCCAACGGATGTCCAGAAGATTGAGCTCATCACCCTGGATGAATTGCAGGAAATCCGTCGGATCTGGGTGATGGACAAGCATGAACTGGAGGATTGCTTGCCGCGGATCTACGAAGAGGCCACCGACGAGAAGTATCCTGGCCGGCCACTCGATGACAATCTTGTGCTCGGCGAGTCGGAGATGCGCGAACTTGCGAGCTTGTGCGAAGGGGACAGGCTTCATTACGAACTCACTCGCGAGCTCCTTAGCCTGACTTTGCAACAACGCTCGAGTGGTCGCCGCGCCAAACTCAACGAAAAGCTTGAAAAGGCCTTTGCTCGCCATTTCTATGACGACAAAGAAGACGCTTTGGCGCGCGCGCAAGCGCTTGCAGATGAACGAAAACGCAGAAGCGATGAGCGTGAAGGCCGCATGGCTACCGAAACCGTGGATGCGGGGCCACAGAGATGATTCTGGACTCCATCGCAATCGAAAGTTTCGGCGCCTACGGCGGCCTCCAAGAGGCGACACTTACCCCAGAGGAGGGCAAGCCCATCATTCTCTTTGGTGGCATGAACGGTGGCGGCAAGACAACACTGCTCGACGCCATCCAGTTGGCATTCTATGGCAGCAAGGCAAAGCTATCGAACCGTAACCGTCTCAGTTACCGGGAATACCTCCGCCAGAGTATTCATCGAGGAAGCGATCCTGGAGAAGGCGCAAGCATCACACTTCGGTTCCGTCGAATGATGGAAGGCGAAACGCGCAATTTTGAATTGCAACGGTCCTGGCGCGAGGGCGTTAAGGGTATCGAAGAAACTGTTCGCGTCCGGCGTGACGGTAAGCTCGATGATGTGTTTACCGACCACTGGGATGAGGCAATCGAAGCCTACCTACCAAGCGGTATTTCCCACCTGTTCTTCTTCGACGGCGAGCAGGTCAAGGAACTGGCTGAAGGCGGCCATGCTGCGGAAATTCTGGGAACAGCGGTTCATTCCCTGCTTGGGCTCGATCTCGTCGACCGGCTGGAAACAGATCTCAAGGCGTTCGAGCGCCGTAAGAGAGCAGAGGGGCTCGACCCCGAAACTGCCCATAAGTTGAACCAGGTTCGTGGAGAACTCAAACATGTCGACGACGCCCAAGAGCAGGCACTCATGCAAGAAGGCGCCCTGGTAAACGAGGCCGGTCGCCTAGGCAAAGAACTTCGGCAAGCGGAGGACCGGTTTCGAGCTGAGGGCGGCGAGCTCTTCTTGCGTCGCCAGGAACTCGACGCCAGCCTCCTCAAATTCAAAGCTGAAAGGGATGCGCTCGAAGGACAGATGCGCGAGCTTGTCGCTGGCCCACTCCCCTTCCTGATGGTCGATAGCCTGTTGCGCGAGGCGGAGCAACAATCACGCCACGAAAACGATGTTCGCCGCGCACGCCTGCTAATTGACGCGCTCGAAGCGCGCGACGATGAGCTTATCGCCACCTTACGCCGAGAGTCGATTACACCAGCTCTGCTCAAAATAATTGACCAGACCCTGCGCACTGACCGGACGAACCGCATCGGCCTCGCTCAAGAGCCCTTACTACTGGATGCAGGCGAAGATCTAGCCCTACACATCGCTCACCTACGAGCGACCGTTTTACCAACAGCGGAAGAGCAAGCGCAAAACCTCGTAAGCAAACTCGCTGCCGTGGAAGAGAATATCGCACGTCAAGAAGGAGAAATCGAACGTATCCCCACGGAGGATCGCATTGCGAACCTTCAAACCGCGCTTGACCAAGCACGCGCCGCGCACCAAGCCAAGCTAGCGGAACTGGAAGCCGTGCGACTAAGCATTAGCGCCCTGCAAACCCAACGAGCGGTGGTTGAGAGCAAGTTGGACAAACTGAGTGAGCATGATATCGACGCACGCTTCGCAGATGACGACCGGCGGCGCATGCTCAAACACTCAAACAAAGTGCGAGATACACTCACCAAGTTCCGCTCACGTGTTGTCCGTAACCACATAACCCGCATGGAAGCGCTCATGCTTGAGTCTTTCCAGAACCTCCTGCGTAAAAATGACTTGGTAACCGGCCTGAGTATTAACCCCGCCACATTTGAGCCGACCTTGACTGGACGTGACGGCAAGGCGCTGCCGATAGAGCGGCTCTCCGCCGGTGAGCGCCAGCTCTTGGCCACTTCCATGCTCTGGGGACTGGCCCGTGCTTCCGGCCGCCCGGTTCCTACCATCATCGATACGCCGCTGGGTCGGCTCGACTCATCCCATCGAAAGCATCTGGTGGAGCGCTATTTCCCGAATGCCTCGCATCAGGTTCTGCTGCTTTCGACCGACGAAGAAATCGTGGGGAAGTACTACGATTCCATCAAGCCTTACACCACCCGCACCTACCTCCTTGCACACAACGAGCAAGCAGGGCAAACGACTATTGAATCGGGGTATTTCATCAAATGAAACCACCTGTTGATCACGTTCGCATCAGCACGAAGGCAAAAGAGATTTTGATTCGGGTGAAGAAGCGGACCGGTTTAGAGCACTGGAACGAAATCTGCAGAATCGCTTACTGCCGTTCGCTTGCTAACCCTATCCCGCCGACTAACACGCTTTCGCATGGCAATACCGCGATTGATATTGAGTGGAAGACTTTCGCTGGCCCGTTCCAAAACGAACTCATCGCGACAACCTTGGTTAGAGCAGCAAAGGACAAAATCGATCTACAGAGCAAAGAGTCTGTCGCCAATTACTTTCGCGCTCATCTCGAGCGAGGGATTGCCAGCCTGCAGAACATCAGAAGTCTCTCAGAGCTGGCAATAGCGAACGCGCCAAAGTCAGATCATTAGGTCAAGATCTGGCTTCTCTGTCACCTTCTGGGATTGGCTTTCAATAAACGCGAGAAGCCCGTCCAAGTCAATCGGGCGCTCCTTGAAAAACTCTTTAAGAATGCCTAATCCGCCGTTTGCATACTCCTGAAAGATAACAATCCTATTGTCTTCGGCATCCGCCGTTCCAGACAAGGACTCTGACCTTTGCGTCTCAGCCAATGACATCAAGTAGGCGACGCCCGGCCAGGCCGGGCAATTTCCAAACGTCCCTTGGTCGATCCCCTTTCCGGTATCAACCGTTGTCAAAGGGTCCCTCCTGCCGTTAGCCATCCCCACCTGAGCCGCAAACAGAAGCAGCTTCCATATTTCACGAAACGCACCCACCTGCTCGCTTGTTAACGCCTTGATGATCTCTTCTTTATCGGAGGCACGATGAACTCTCTTCATACCCGCAGCAGCGGATTTCTTCTGAGCGACTTTGGACATGTTCGGCGTCCCTAATATTTTGTAATTTTCCTCTCCCTCGATCTCGAAAAGGACTAGATCCGAAGAATCGACTCGATCAACACCGTTCGTATGACGTCGAATTGTTGTCCTTAAGACATGCTCTGGAGTCGGGGTATTGAATGAGTAAAAATCATTCTCCAAAACGACGCGGTAAATCTCCTCTACCGAGGCCGGCCTTCCAATTAATCGCAACGCCCTCTGAGCAGCTTCAAGAATTGTAGTTTCAGCGTTCATAGCTCCCTGACCTCGGTAAATTCATCATCAGGCATCGGGAAATATTGCTGGATGGCCTGGCCGTTTACCACGAGTTCGGGATTAGCGCGCTCCGGAATGGTCGGACCGTGATAGGCTAAGTAATAACGTTTACCCACGCGCCCGGTTTCATTCATAGCGCGCTCGACCTGCCCGTTATATTGCTCCGGACTGACCAGCAAAAGCACCTGTGGCGCTAGCTCAGGAATATTCCGCGCCACGCCATCCCTGAAAATACTCAGCGACCCAAACGGCGAGTCAATCGCCACGGGATAAGCTGACCCCGCCAGATCTCGAAGGATGGTTGGGATCTCTGAGCGGCGCTTAGCCAGGGCGACCAAGCTGGCGATAAATACCAGCGAAGTCACGGTACGCTCACCGGTACTCAGCGCTGCGTCAATCTCGGTCTCATCGCCGTCACTGCCAGCCACGCGCTTACGAATGCGTAGGGTGTAGTTCTCGGTGAGTTCGGCCCAATAATCCTTCGCCATGATCTTGCGAAAGTGGTTATCGATTTCATCGTTTAGCAACGGCCGCAGATCCTCTGTTTCAGCCTTCAGGATGTTCTCGAGGATTTCAGCACAATCCTCGACCGCGTCGACCCGCCGCTGCGCCCTCGCTGCCGCCTCTTCTTTGTCGCCAATCTGTCGAATCTGGTTCTCCAGCGCAACCTTCGCTTCTTTAGTAGCCTCGCTCTGTAGTTCAATCCGACCGAGCGCCGAGTTCTGCGCGTCGCGATCGAGCTGAAGCGACTTGCGTTTCTCTTCTAGGTGTTTGACCTCCTCGTCATCCTTGCCTCCTAGAATTTGGTGGATCTCTTCAATTTCTTCATCCCGCTCACGAATGTCCCGAAGGAGCTCCAGCCGCTCCATGTTCAGTTGCCGCAGTTGGACATGCGTCTGGCTCGCGACCCCTTGGATCAATCCAATTGCGTGGTCCAAGGCGCCGACGGCGTTGTTAAAATCCTGATCCCCCGCAATTGTCAGTAGACTCTCAACGGCCTCGCGCTCGGGCGTCCCCTCTCCAAGATGCCGTTTACAGATGCACTTGCCGCTGTCGATCAACTCCTGCAGGAAGGTATTCAGCACCCGCGCGGGGATCTTCCCCTCGCTGCGAAGTCTGGCAACGATTTCCTGTCCGCGCTTGATAAGCCCCGAAGTGAAGAGCGTATAGCCATCGTCCGCTATGAGTTTGCCTAGGCGTCGCGCCACTTCGTCGCGCCTGCCTATCAACTCGTCACGTTCGTTGGTGAGCCGAATCCGCTTATTCTGGAGCTCGTGAGCCTTCTGGTTAGCGGCAAGCTTCGCATCTACTATTTCGAGCTCTGCAGCAATAGCGCCGAGATTCCCTAGCGTTTGCGTCCGCTTGCCGACAAGCTCAGTGGCTTCGGCTTCCAGGCCCGCTAACCGCTCAATGAGCTCTCGTTTCTCCTCACTGGTGGACTCTTTTTGCTCACTGCGCAACTTGCCGCGAACATTCGGGTGGCGCAGGTCGTCGATCGTTGTGCGCACCAACTTCAACCCGAGCATCTGATGAATGGCCTCAGTCACCTGAGAGCTGTTCCTCTCTTCAGCGAGATAATTGATGCGCTCTCCGTTGAAGAACAGGAAACCACTGATGCCGTCCGGCACAATGGCTTGGATGCGTTGTTGCGGCCGATCGAGTGAAAACGTCTGACCATCCTTCATCACCACGAGCGTTAGACTTGCTTTTCCAGCGTCCAGCCGCTGCTGGGCTAGAGTGAGCTGCCGCGTCAGGATGTAGCGGTCGTTGTCGTGCTTAAACGCGAGTTCAACCGTAGCGGCTACCGCGCTCGGATCCTTGGCACGATACGCCAGTCCCTCGTGCAAGATGCTGTCCGGTTTCTCGAAGTCATCCTTCAGGCCGTCCTTCCCGTAAAGCACCCAAAGCAGCGCCTTAAGCAAAGTGGTCTTTCCGAAGCCGTTCTCCGCATGAACAATTGTGACGTTACGATCCCGTAAGTCCGAAAAGACGATCTCCTGCCGCCCCTTAAACTGGCGAAAGTTCTCAATAACCAGTCGCTCAAGAATCATTTTATAATCCGCTTGATATGATCATACAGGCGCTGATGGATGTCGCTACGCCGCCTGAGGTGCATGACATCTCGCTCTTCTTTTAGAACATCGCGTATTAGGTTTTGATATTCTGGCGTTGCGCTCTTAAATATCTCCTGAGCACGTGTCAATTTGTTCTTCATGGATCCTCCAGTCAGCGGCAAGAAATCTTCTTCGGAAACATCAGATCCGAGAAAGAAGTTCATCTCTAATCTTTGCAATTCTTTCTGAGCCGATATCTGGGCTGCTATTTTTTTCCAACAACGATTGATCATCCATGTTTTTATTCTGATACTTCGTAGCTTGCACTGACATAAGCCAATAACAGTATGGGTGCTTCAAGTGGGTGTTTCCACCAATATAATTTGCATAGATCCCGCCAGCACTCAGCTTTGTTGAACAGGACGTGGCCTTGGCCACTCTGTTTTGATTTGTTGGCAGCGGTGAGAAATTCCTCAACGTTTCCCCATCAAGCCCCCCAGGCGCCTGGAGATCCAAAAGAGACGCAGGAATCAAATGGTCAACATGAAACTCCGTGGAAAGCCTGCCGAATTTTAGCGGGTTATATGCATCACCCATTTTTTGCTTGTGCGGAAGAAGCATTGCGTTAAAAATTCGGGCAGCTTTCTTCTTATCAATTTTGTTAAGGTGTGTATCAAGCCATTGCACGTCTAACGAATTTGAAATTCCAATCCCCAAATAAGCCACACTTATCGCATCGGCCAAACTAGCGAGAGACCCGCCAAACCCACCAGAAATAATATTTTCCAAGTACTCTGTAGTACGGCCGACGCTTCCATCGAGAATTAGGCGGTAACATAGAATAAGATAAGAATGAAGCTCCTGATCGCACCCTACGCCACCAGTAAAAAACGATGGGCTCGTTTTCGAACCGTGCAAGAAATCAGTGTAGTAATAAGCAAACACGGTACTAACTGGAAGCTTTCCACACTCAAATATCTCCCTTAGATATTCATTTCCCAGAGAGCCTTCAAATTTATCGACAAAATCTAAAAACTGGTCTACATCAGCTTTTGACAATGCCGTACCCCATGATGCAAAAAGCCTGTTTCCCGCGTTTTTTTCAATCGCCTTTATTGCAGCATTAACAAAAGGTAGAAAATGTTGTTTTGGCTTCTGGTCAACAGTAAGCGTCTCTGTAAAGTCATTCTCAATAGACTCTATTTCAGCCTCGCTCCAATCTGCGGACGTCGCCTTTTCGAGAATGTGTGCCCTCAACAAGTCGACGGGGCCAAGATCCACTCGAACCGTATTAATACCAATGAACGTATTAAGTAATTCAGTGCGCTGAAAATTGAAATAAATATCAAGTGCAAGTTGCCGCGCGACAAAAGTCGGCACAATTACATCTGCGAGGATCTTCCCTCGCCCTGCGGCCAGCTCCTCCTGAATATATTCATCTATTTCATTTCGAAGAATTGCGTATTGATCCCTGATTGCCTGCCTGGGATGCGCCAGAAACTCTTTATCATTATGTTGATAAATTGCAGAAAATGGGACAACTCGTGCAGCAAGGGCCACGAAATAATGTGCATCACCAGGCCTGTTTGGTGCTGGCGATAGAACTTGATCGTGCAGCACAGCCAGAAGGGCTGTGCCGACGGCTAAGCGCTGGAGACCATCAACGAGAACTAGATAATTCTGTTGATTTTGTGGAAGATTCGGAAACTGTTGTTGATTTCTATTAAACTGAGAAAGAATCGCATTACCAAGGAGAATCGAGGTTGATTGTAGTAGTTCTTTTACATTATCTATATTCCAGGAAATTCCACGTTGAAACCTTGGTATATCAATCCAGTTTAACTGTTGTCCAGGCGCTGCCAGTGCCTCGACATGAGGTGACGGCACTCCAGAATATGGAATCAATAAGTAATTGCAAATGTATTCATAAAAGTTTGGCGTTGGACCACTTCGCTGTATAGCCATTTCGCGTATCCCCCTAATTTGCCAGCAAGTTGTACTTAATTCTTAGATGTTTTAAGTGATGAAGTGCCTCCGGCCCGTTCTCAGCCATCCGGCAGAATTCCACGATGCGACTCAACTCCTTCTGGAAAAAATTGCGCTCCATGTTGAAGCCAGAGTCGTCGAGCTTGCCGCCGAGATCAGGTGGGCCAACGAAGAAATCATAAATAATGGCGCGGCTCTTCCCCGGAGCGTTGCGGAGCAAACGCCCACGGCGCTGGATGAATTGGCGCGGGTTGGTGGAGCTGGCCAGTAGGAAACCCATGCGCAGCTCGGGCAAGTCGATGCCCTCGTCCAGGCAGCGGATGGCGACGACACCATCCAGAAAGCCGCTGCTCAGGTCGCGGAGGATCTCTTCTCTCTCCTGAGCTGTCTCGCGAAAGGTGAAGTTGCGGACCCGCAAGCCGTGCTTTTCGCCGAGAAGTCTGGAAACGGCCTGGATCTGACGGGCTTCTTCGTCAGTGATGGCGTCGGTCGTTCTACCGTCGCCGCAATAGAAGATCGCCCTTGTCGGTTTTTCCGGCATCGCGGCAATGATCTGATCAAGGGCGCTGAGCTTGTTGACCGCGCCACCCAGCAAGCGAGCCCGCTTTATCAGTAAGCTCATCGCCGCCTTCTCGATGTCATCGTCCACGTCTCGCCCGGGGAAAAACTTTGCGAGCTTGGCCGTGATCTCCTCGTAGAGTTCGGTCTCTTCGTCTGTGAGCTCAACCGGTATCGGATGATAGCGATAGTTGCAGAGGCGTCCATCAGTGATCGCTTGTGTCAGCGAATACTCGAAGACAATGCCTCCGAAATAATTGAGTACAACTGAGGTACCGATGGGGTCGTGGTGCCGTTCCGGCGTGGCCGACAGACCAAGGCGCATGGTTATGCCATCGAGGAGAACATCCTTGATCCGCTGGGCGCCCAGGTTGTGAACTTCGTCAGCGATAAGCAAATGATGAACAAATCCGGATGCCACCCTGGGCCGCAGACGCGCTTGGAATGCCTCACTCATGTAGGTGGCGTTGGTTGTCACCACAGCCATCACGCTGGACATACCAACACCCATCCGCTGGTAGCCTTCTTCTAATTGCGCCTGCCAGCGATCACGCCCTTCGAAACAAGGGATGGGCTGTATCCCAAATGCAGCAATCTCGCGCATCCACTGCTTGCACAGGTTGATGTAGGGGCAGACGATGAGCAGCGCCAGTGGTGTGTTCTTTTCCGCAACCTTGCTGGCAAGCGTCAAGGCTGTGAGCGTCTTTCCCGAGCCCGTCGCCATGGCAAAGATGCCTTTTCCTCTCGCCTTGCTCCATGCGCGGATTGCATCTGCCTGATAAGGCCGTAGCTGAAAACCATCCGGCGGGACAAATGGATTGTTCGAAGCAGGCTCTTTCGCAACGTGTCGGTTCATGCCTGCCGGGGGACGCTCGGGATCTCGATAGCGTTCGAGCAGGTCGCGGCTGACCGCAGAAAAATCGAGCACTTGGAGGCCGCGCGTCGAATCGGCCCAGAGCGCTTCGAAGTCGTCGATCTTTGACTGAACTCGACCTTCGCCGTCCTTCCAGGAACAGAAGACTTCAACGCTCTCGAAGTTCTCGATGAGACCGCCAGCGGTTTCGTTCGATGACCCCGAAAAGCTGACGTGGTTGTCTGCAGAGTCGGTAAAGATCCCAATCTTCTCGTGGTAAAGCCCACGGCTGTAGGTACCGTTTTTATCGAGCCTCAGTGCAATCTTTACCTCGAGCTTTCCACTCGCAGCTAACCAAGCGAGTGCATTGAGCCGATCTTTAATCAATGCGTCTTCTATATCTGCAAGGCTTCTTGAGGCAATCGCCCGAAGCGCCCCCATCGGCTCGGCTGCCGCGGCCTGCAGTGCTTCAACATCGTCTGGCTCAAGGTGCGGAGACACGACCAAGCGCATCTTGCCACCCCGCGACGCAAGGCTGGCCACACCGCGCGAGGCCAGCGCAAGGCCTGCGCTCGTAAAGTAGCCTGCTGCGCGCCGGTAAAGAAGCGAGTGCTCCAGGCACGGAACGAAGAAGCCTTGGACTAAATCGTCGCGACCGGTTCGGTACGATAGGTTGAGGGAAAGCTCGGGTAATGTTATCGCCATGTAGGACGGGTAACCGATTAAAGTGAGCTCAGCACAATGCACTTCGGTTTGGCACCGTAATGAACTATTGAAAAGATTGATCGAGGATACATCAATGGTCTCTATTCATGCACCTGTCACAGATCATTGAATATCCTGTGGGTGCAATGTGGCTCGGATTGGGGCACAGCCCAGGCTCACCTGGTGAGCTCGTTACACTACGCGATCTCGGTCCTCACCTGCCTGACATGGCTGCACTCACCCCGCCAGCGGAAACCCTCGCAATTGCATTCGAGATGTCCGGCATGGCCGAAAGTGACGCGATAGCGCTTGTCCGGGTTGCGCGAACTGGGGAACTCCCACATGCCGGTGTCCGCGAGCGGTGACTCCACCGGAACCTTGGCAAGGTTGCGCCCAAGCGCCTCGATGCGCGCGGCCGTATCACTCGTCACGCTGAGCGCTTTGGCCTCCTGCAGCAGCGCCGGCGCAAGCGCAGCCAGTCCCGCCTGGACCTCGGCCAACAGGCTTGCGTCCGGTGGGAGGTCCGCTTCAATGGCATTCACGAGGTCGAGTTTGGCCTTCATCAAGTTGGCGATGAAGCCATCGAGTGTGGCGTCGGCAAAGAAGTACTCCACCGTCACCTGCTCGGTTTGGCCGAGGCGATAGGCGCGGTCCTCGGCCTGGAGATGGTTCGCAGGCACCCAGTCGAGATCCTGGAAGATCACGTGGGTTGCCGCGGTGAGCGTGATACCGACCCCACCTGCGATCAGGTTGCACAAAGCCACTCGCACCGTCGGATCAGTCTGGAAGCGCTCGACCGCAGCATGCCGCGCCTCGACGCTATCTGAGCCGGTAATCGTGACCGCCGTTTCGCCGAGTTTCTCACGGTGCCGCTCGATCCCCTGCTGAAAGCAGCAAAACACCACGACTTTACGCCCGCTCTCCAGTACGTCGGCGATGCGCTCTGCCACTGCCGCATGCTTGGCGCGGTGCAGCGCCATTCGAACTTTCGTCAGTCGCGCGAGAAAGGCGCGATCGTTAGGCCGGGCCGCATCCGCAGCGGCGAACCACTCGAGAAAGCCGCGGTGGCTGCGCGCCGGCGCACCGTCGATCGACACCGGCACCCAACTGCGGATTTTTTCAGGCAGATCGAGCACCTCCTCCTTCTTGCGCCTGAGCATCACCTCCTTCATCAGAAGGTTCAACTCATCGAGGTTGGAGGCTCCGCCGGTCACCCAGCCATAGTCATTGCGATATGCGTCGCAGTAACGCTTCGCAAACGACAGAAAACTGCGTGCTGCAGGGTGACCCACCGCGCGCAGCAGATTGAACAGGTCACGCGGACGGTTGGTGAGTGGCGTGCCGGTCAGCAGGTAGACCTGCATCGGTGCATAGGACCGATCTCCTTTACCGTCCACGCCAAGAAGTCGCAGACAGTGCGCACTGCGTCTGCTGGTGTTCTTGATGAAGTGGGCCTCGTCGAGCACGACGCCCGACCAGGGCACCTCCTGAAGACGATCGGCGTGCCGCGCCAGCAGATCGTAGTTGAGGATCACCCAGCGCGGCGCCACACAGCCGTGGCCGGCAACGCCCAGCACCTCGATCGCGGCATCCGGCTCAACCGCTCTAATCTCGCGCGCCCAGTTGAGCTTGAGCGAGGCCGGGCACACGATGAGGATGCAGCCTTCGGGTACCGCGAGCTTCATCGCAACGATGGCCTGGCGGGTTTTGCCAAGCCCCATGTCGTCACCGAGGATCGCGCGACCCTTTCGCATCAAAAATGAGACGCCCTCGCGTTGATGCGGATAGAGCCCGAATGCGTCACAGGGGATGGGGCCAACGGTGGCGCACGCAGAAGAATTTAAAGTCATCATGACACTCCTCTTTAGCGGCTTCGCCAACAGGGCGGGGGCCGCAATCCGGACACAAATCCCCCCGGCCAGAACAACAAACAACGCGCGACCGTGGTTGGCCAGACCACTGCGCATGAACGCTCACTCGCTGCGGAAAAGCGCCTGAAGCGAGGCTTCGACCATGTTGCTCAGCGTCACCTGCTGGATCGCCTCCAGATCGTCCAGGCCCTCATCGTGGGCATAAATCGGGCGGGCAAGAATCTGTTCGGCATATCGTTCGATAGAGCGCAGCATTGCAGCCTTGTAGTCGGGATCGACGGGCAATCCTGCGACGTCGCGACGGAGTTTTTCGAGTCGGTCCATGCTCAGGCGCTCCCGTGCAGGGGCAGCAAGTCCTGAGCATCAGACCGCACACCCGCACGGATCTGCGCCGAGCGCGCCTGCGCTGTATCGCGAACACCGCCCTGCCCGGTGCGACCGGATGGTGCGTGGTCGCGGGATACGACTTTGAAAGGAAGAGGGATAAACGTGCCCAGCGCCTCAGCGCCGAGATGATGGGCATCGGCCCAGTCGGTATTGACCATCGTGCTTCTCCTGCCCCCATTGAACCGGCGTAACCGGCCTCGCGGGGGCGAAGAGGCGGAGACGCTTTAGCCGGAATTTGTTATCCGCCCCGGCAAGTTGTCGTTAAGGCCGGCGGAATGTTTCTGAAACGAAAAAAACCTGCTTCACGCTTGCGCGCTAAAGCAGGTTTTCTCCGCTTTAGCTGCATTTATAAAGCGCCCGCAAGCTGTTCCTTCAAATCGGCGCGTCTTTATGTTCGGCCAGGACGCATGCGTCTGTCAAGCGGATCAGCAAGGCTTCAGCCATGAGTAGGGCCCCATATCCATATTTATTATCTGACACTTGTTTTTGCCAGTTTAACTGATATATATTGCTGATAAATACACGGAGGCCCAATGGAAGCCACACCAACTTATGCGTTTGACGAACTCTGCACGCTGGTGGAGTTGCCATCGCGCACCGTGCGGTACTACATCCAGCTCGGGTTGGTGGATCGCCCCGATGGAGCGAATCGCGGGGCCCGCTACGGCGCGCGCCATGTCGAGCAGTTGCTGACCATCCGAAAGTGGCAGGCGGCAGGACTCTCGCTCGAGCGCATCCGCGAACTGCTTGAAACACCGAGCGCGATCGCACCACCAACAAGGGCGCGCGGCGCCGGCACGGTCGAGGTGTGGAGTCATCTCGTCGTTGCCGAAGGTGTTGAGTTGCATGTGGAGTCCGGCATATCGGGCCTGTCGCCCGAAGAATTACGTGAGTTTTATCGCAGTGTGATGGCGCACTTTGAAAGCATCCGCGCACGACACAACAAAGATCAGGCAAAGGGGAATGGCGATGAGTGAGCAGATTGGCATCCACAGCAGGACAGGAGAATCCCTCGCACTCAAGGGCGTCGATGCACGCGCCCGTCTTGCGGGCTTGCTCGCGACAACGAAGCTGGTTCAGCGCTACGAGAACACGACCCCGACACCGCTTGAGCTTGCGTATACCTTTCCCTTGCCAGTCGATGCGGTGCTCCTGAACTTTTCGGTTTGCATTGGCGAACGGCGTTATCTGGGCGAAGTCGTGCCAAGTCGCTTGGCCGAGGAGCAGTACGAACACGCGGTCGAATCGGGCAATTCAGCCTTCCGCCTGCAGAGCATCGGCGAGGGCCTCTACAGCGCGACCCTTGGCAACGTGCTGCCAGGCGAGGTCGTCCGCATTGAACTCGAATACGCCGAACCCTTGTCGTGGAACGGACTGAGCATGCGCTACCGACTGCCCACCACGCTTGCGCCCCGTTACGGAGAACCGAAAGAACTGCAGCCTTGGCAGCAACCGATCTCGAGCCTCGACGCGCGATATTCGCTCACGCTATCCGTTGAGTTGATGGGCGAGCTTGCCAAGGCAACTGTCGCCTGCCCCAGCCACCGCATCCGCCTTGCTGCTGCACAAGGGCAATTAACGGTTAGCCTGGCCAATGATGCAATGATGGATCGAGACTTCATTCTGGACATTCAGTCCGACGGCCTTGAGTCACTTGGCGTTGCGGCATCCGCGCTCGACACCCATGTTGCAATGCTTACCCTGATGCCGCCCGCGGTTGACGCCGAAGCAAGTCGCGACACCGTGATCCTGCTCGACTGCTCCGGTTCAATGGCCGGAGACAGTATCCGGTTGGCGAAGGAAGGCGTGCAGCTTGCGATCGGGCACTTCACCCCGGAGGACCGCTTCGGCCTCATCGGGTTTGGCTCGGACTTCACCTGCTTTGCGCAAGGGCTTCAGTCGGCCCGCGCTCAGACGATGCAGCAGGCCAGAGCTTTCGTGAGCGCACTGAAAAGCATGGGCGGAACCGAACTCGCAAGCGCACTTGAGGCCGCACTCGCGTACAAGTCGGGGCGCCCCCTCGATCTTCTTGTCCTGACCGATGGCGAAGTGTGGAAACTTGAGAACGTCACCGAGCACGCGAAGGCGATCGGCGCGCGGATCTTTACGGTTGGTATTGGTTCGGCAGTGGCAGAGGACACCGTGCGCATGCTGGCGGACGAGACCGGTGGCGCATGCGAACTGGTCTCCCCAAACGAAGACATGAGCGCCCGTATCGAGCGTCACTTCATGCGCATGCGCCAGCCCCGCATCAGCGATGTCACTTTCGAGTGGCCCACTCCCCCACTATGGACGACCACCCCACCCCGCGCGGTCTTTGCCGGTGATGCGTACTCAGTATTTGCCGCATTCCCCAGTCAGGTCAGCGGCTCAGTAACGACACAAATCCGTTTCGCGGGCGAAGAAGAGGCACAGTCGATGGCAGTCCACATCGACAGCGCCGGCGCAATGAACACGCAGATTGTCCGCGTCGCTGCAGCCTCGCGCTTGCAATCGCTTGCGGACGATTCAAGGTCGGCGTGGGCCGTGCGCTACCAACTCGTGACCGACGACACTGATTACATTGTCACGCTCGAACGCTCAGAGGCCGAACGACCCACTGAGTTGCCAGAACTGCACGTTGTCCCACACATGCTTGCTGCCGGATGGAGCGGTAGCGGGACGGTGGTGAAGTGCTCACCACAACGCAGTTACAGCAACTCGGAGAGCATTCAGTCAATGAAGACGCTCTCGGCCAACATTTGTTACTCAGTGAGGCCAGACGCCGACGTTCCCGCAGTGATGCGTAGCACCCGCCGTGCCGCCATCCACCCCGTCGCACAGGACGACGGCCCGCTCGCAGGCTTCATTGCCAGGTTGCAGCGGCGCCTGGAGCGGCGCGCACTGGGAGGGCTTCCGACAAGCCGTGAAGATCTCATCACGACTCAACTGCCAAACGCGTTGGTCATGCTGATTGATCAAGCCCGCGCAAAAAGCCTGGACGAACTCGCGGTCGCCAGAGCCCTGTACGCCGCACTTATTGACTGCGGACTCGGGCACACACTGGGAGATAGGTTCACTGAACAGGTTAAGGGACTGCTTAATTCGGGGGCGCTCGACAACTCGTTAGTGCAGGACTTCAAGCGCGTGCTGGACACGATTGGGCAGGCCGGAGCCGGGTCATTCTCTTCGGGCAGGCTTGATATTCAAACTTTCTAGCGGCGATCAAAGACCTAACAGCCACAGCTACGCAAGGGCGAGCTTAGGTTGCTCGCCCTGCGACCTGACTACTCCGGCTGGGAAACGGGCTTTAGCCAACACTATCCGTACGCGGCAGAGGGCTGTCCCTTCAGGCTAGTGCCTGAACTTTCCTGATCATCGACTCACGCGCCTGATCGAGCTTGTTAGCGTTCGTTTTTGCCGAAAGCGCATCTTTGCTCTTGCTTCCCAGGAAGTAAGCAATGCGCTCCGCATTCGCACCAGATGGATGTGGCAAGCCGTCGAGAATGCGCTTGTGGTCCAGCAACCCCCGGTCGGCGATAAAGTGGAGCGCCTCTGCAACCTTGTCGCCAAGCGGCACGAACACCGCCTTGGGCAATGCCTTCACGTCCTCGGCAAAATGCGTCAGCAGTTGATCGCGCAGCAGCGGATGACGCGTCATGTTCGGCGTGCCGTTATAGTTTTCACCTTTGATGAAGACCGGGTTGCGCAATACCGACGTCGTCTGCACGAGATCGGCAGCCGCCCCAAAAAAGGCCTCGCACGACTGGATATTCAACCACCGATTGACGCCCACACAGTCGAGCAGCTTCACCAGGTTCGGTCGCATCGCGCCCGAGAACGCAGCAGTCTTTTTGGCCGCGATCAGCGTCGCCTGCACGTCCATTCCCAACTCGAGCTGCTTGCGCGCTTCCTTCAGCGCATTGAGCATCTGGGTCTGACCCGGCGTGATCCCAACAATCACCACGCGCGCCCGAGGATTGATGTACTCGAACGGGGCATAGCACACCTCGACATCGCCATCCTGAGCGATACGAAGCTTGGTGTTAATTGAAGACGCACCGCCGAGTTCGGCAGCAGACAGCGAGCGGATAACAGGGGCGAAGTGCTTGAAAAGGGATTCATTCATGGCTGGCTAATGGCTCCGAAAGTAGATGCATTCAGACAACGTTGGTGAAACAAGCAGATGACTGCGAACACGTCCCGAGTCGCACAAGAAAGTCATGTCTTATTGTTCGTGCGGCATATTCGGGTATTCACTGGCCAACTCGCAAGTAGTACCGTGCGGCCTTTCGTTCTTCGTTGTCATCTGCGTTAAGGTGAGCAAATTATGAAGGCACCCTTCCCTTGCACTTGCTGCGACAAGCTTGTAACGCACGTCATGCTGGCGCACTGTCGTGGCGTACCCTCTGGCAACCAGACTCGCTCTAGCATGGCGCACCTCGCTGCGACCTCGTCTGTGGCACACTTCAACTGCTACACTTACATCGCCGTTGAAAAGCACAGCAGAAGGCCACCTAAACACCCTCTTTAACAATCCGCTCTCGCAGCACCTTCAATCATTGGCAACCCCCTTTGCAGCCATATGATTTGAAAGCGTTTTTCGGAGCTAGCAGTCAGAACGAATGCCCTGATCTCAAAGGGATTAAGACAGAGACTGCAGCTAGAGACGCTGCTGAGGCTCAAGGTGCAAAGCCTCAAAACACGGCACAGCCTAGCCAACCGCCGATGTCTCAAGGTGACATTCGTCGTTTCGACGTTTCTGAGGCACAGCGTCCAGGGCTTCCTGCTGGCTACAAGGTGTCAGATACGTCTGTCAATGGCATCAAGCGCGTAGACGGCGGCAGCTCCCCTCTGTTTACGAACATCGACCCTGCGACAGCCGTCGAGCAGCTCAAAGGTGTGCGCCCCGGTATAGAGGGTGCTCAGTGGGGCGACGCTGAGCAAGGTGTGCAAAGCGGCGCTGGTTTGCGAGGGGGCGGCACGCTCAACGTAATGCCTTCGTCTGCGTTCACAAGGGTGCCACCGTCTCAGTCAAACGAGCTTTCTCAGGCACTACACGCAGCCGCAGCAAGAGGTGATGAGGCGGCGCTCCGCAACCACTACCAGAAGAACGGTGGCACTTGGCAGGGTGAGACTGCAGAACAGACTGCACAGAGAGAATATCGTAAGAGCTTGATGGACGCGCTCGGAAGCAAGAGTCGATCTACTCGTACAGCCGCAATGCAGGCGCTGACGTGGATGGACAAGAATAGACAGGACGAACGGAGCGATGCGGCAAAGCTCGCTGCCGAGGAAAGAACGGCAGGGTTAAACAGGGAAAGTGCTGAAAGAATTGCCCAGATCCAGGCTGACGGTAAAGCTTCCGGGAAAGTGCCGAGTGGGTTAAAAACGCTGAGCGATGCAGCGAAATCAGCTGAGGCTCAGTACGGTGAAGACCGTGCACCATCCGTAGTAAAAGACCTCGCGGCGCAGCGAGAAGCCGGGGTGCGCGAGCTTGTGAATCAAGATCGAGCGGGGGAAGCCCAAGCCCTACTGCAAGCACCTTATTCAGACACTGGTGTAAGGCAGATGGGTGAAATGGGTGCCGTAAGGGATGTCGCCGCGCACGAGAATTCTTTGGACAGAGGGTGGCGCTTTGCCGGAAGCGGGTCGAGCTGGCTTGGCGTGCCAGCGGGCCTCGTCACCCTAGCTGCTACCAAAAGCCCACAGTGGGCGTTGAGAGTTGCTGGCGGGTTTGGTCTAGGTGGCGCTATTGGCGGGCTTGGTTACGGTTATTCGTCAGGCACAAGCGGGGTCAACGCGAACACCAACGCTCACGAGCTGCTAGGAGGCAAGTTTAACGAAGACGGTACTTACCAAGTCGGTGATGTCAAAATTCCGCTTGACGCGCTACAAAACCCAGACCTGCTCGCAAAGATCACATCACTTGGGCGGCGTGACATTGTCCCGTACCTCAAGGCGCTTGGTTACGATACCGGCAACTAACGAGCAAAGCCCAAGTACAGCGAAAACCCCGGCAAGTACGACAAAAGCCGGGGTTAACGCTTCCATATCTGATGGATTAAGTGCCTCAAGCAGTACGTTTCCGACAAATATTGCTGTAAGTGCGACAGCGGCGCTCACATAGAACAGCATGAAAAACCTATCAGACATGGCTACCTCCGTCTAGTCTATAATCACTCTCAGACTCTTATACGCTCTGAGGTGCATTATGGATAACCTAAACACCCTACGGTACGCTCCGATTGTAAACGATGAGGCAGGGTTGCGCAGAGCGACTGCGCTTCAGGCCCAAAAAGACCCGTTTGCATCGACGCTGGCTGGCACTTTGCAGGGTAGCTTCCTCGGAGGAGGGGCAAGAACTCTCGGTAATGCGCTAAGTGCCCTTGGTCGGAATGAATGCCCTGATCTCAAAGGGATTAAGACGGAGCACTTGATGCGCATGGCGCGGCGCGGCGAGGTCGGAATGAATGCCCTGATCTCAAAGGGATTAAGACCTTGCGCTACGATGTGCTCGCGCAGAACGTCGGTCGGAATGAATGCCCTGATCTCAAAGGGATTAAGACGTCTTCCAAGACAGTTTTAAGATTTGCTGAGAATCAAATTTTAGACACCCAGATCACCTGTAAATCGGTACGCTGATTCGTTCGCCACTATTGCACTCTGACCGCGCCGCCAGCCACCGGCAGGAACAACCAGTGTTCAATGACCTTGCGCCCGGTAGCCATCTCGACGCCGCGCCCATATGCACGAAGTTGGCCAGCGTGCTCTGTGGCCAGATCGTGCCATCTGTTTTCAGCAAGCGGAGCTGACTTATGGTCAATGACGACCCAGCCGTCGTGGGTATTGAGCAACAGGTCGATTCGGCCAAGCACGACCTGTCCATTCTCGAGCACCTGCTGCACCGGATATTCGGCACAGGCATCCACCATGCCCCAGCGTTGCGCGATCCAGTCGAACAAGGCCTGAACCTGATCGAGAACAGCCGTCGCCGTCAGGAAGGCTTCAACCCCCTGCCCTTTTAGGATACGAACCACATCAGATTCGGTGACTTTATGTCTGCGGTCGGCAAAGGCCATGGCAATGCAGGCATGCACGGCGGAGCCTACAGAAGGCATGTCCGCATCACGCTCAAGTGGAATCCGTTGGCCGATGCGAATCTGTTCTGCAACAACTGCATCCACCGGACCCAATGCGGACGGACTCACCATCAGCGGTAGCCGGGCCGGACATTGAGCGGACTCATTGAACCAGTAAATGGGCGCCTCCTGAACACGGGCGTAAGCCGGTTTCTCAGGGGGCTGAATCTCAAGGTATTCTGCAGCGATGGCAGTGCCGTCAGGCAACGCGATGCGCTCAGGCGTCTCGTCGGAAGGTAGTAGCCAAGGGGCGTCGAGGGTATCGAGCCATTCTCCCGTTGGCTTGCGACTTGAGCGCGCAAAGATGAGAAGGTCTCGCGCTCGCGTCATGCTGACGTAGAGCAAGCGCTTATGCTCATCTACGCTGGCCTCACGTACGATGCCTGCTGCCGCCGTGTTGGCAATTTCGTCAGCCAGCGCGAGCTTTTTCTGTTTGCCGAAGGGCCACGGCCAGTAACGTATGAAACGATTGTCCAGGGGCGCATCAACATTGATCGTATCGTTTGACCGGGTTGAGATCGACCATAGGTCGTCCTTGATGTCGGAAGCGAGATCTATCAGCACGACCACCGGCCACTCGAGGCCCTTGGCCGCATGATGCGTGATGATCTTGACTGCCTCTACGGAGGGATCGGAAAGCCTGTCGGCCTTTTCCAAAGCGATTTCGTTCGCCCATTGAAGCAAGCCCGATACCGACGCGGCCTGACCAGTGCGCTCGCAGAGCCGTTCATAGTCAGCAGCAAGGGATTGAAGCGCGTCGAGGTTTGCCAACCGGACACGCGCAAGGGACACATCCTGCTTCCAGCTCACTACCGTCGTCGCAAGCCTGCATTCAGCGATGACGTTCTTTAGCGTCTCTGCCGGCGAAAGGAGCAAGGCCCAGTTGCGCATCTGCGCAAGTTTTTCCAACAATGGGTGTGCGCGGTGACCCTCGATGTCTTCCTCCAGCCAGTGCGCAGGCGATCCACCAGCAGCGAGATATGCGATCCGGTCGGTAACCCAAACCTCAGGCTCAACCCCTGTCGTCATCGAGACAATCTGCGCGCTGGCGACGGTATCGCTTTCGTCATTAAGCCGACGGAGACAGGCCAGCACCAGCGTGGCCTCCGGCGTAGTGAGCAGGCCGGCTTGGGCGGTGGCAGTAGGTACGCCATGCGCCTTCAGACTGCTAGCGACTTCGTCGACGCGTGCGTTGGATCTGGCAAGGACTGCAATATCGCCGTAACGCACTGGTCGCGAAACCTTGTGTGCTTTATCGAAGATTCGACGCCCCGACTCAACAAGACTGCGGATGCCGCTCGCCAGCGCGGCCTGCTCCTGCCCTGCATTGCGTCCCCCGAGCATCCAGTTGGCGACGGCCGGGCCCTCTAGCCCATCAGCAGCGTCCGACCGCTCGGGCCGCAGAACCACTGTATCGAGCGGTAATACATTGGCAAATGCTCGCCCGAACAGGGCGTTGGCAAGCTGTACCAGGTCGGGCCGGGAGCGCCATGATGAGCCAAGAATGTCAGTGGTTCCACCAAGCGAGGGCAGCGCTTCGATGATTGCATCCATCAAGCGAGCATCACTCCCGCGAAAACCGCAGATGGCTTGCTTGATGTCACCGACCCAGTAAACGTCCTTGGCATGGCGGGCAAGCTTGACAAAGAGTGCAAGCTGTATTGGACTGGTGTCCTGAAACTCATCGACAAGCAGGAGATCGAGTTCGTCATCGAGCACCTCGGTCACCGATGAATCGTCCAGCAAATCAAGCAGCAAGGCCTCCTGATCCACAAAATCGAGAGCACCCATCTCGCGTTTGCGCATCTCGTACCCTTCCAGCACGTTCGCGGACAAGCGGAACATTTGCTGCAGATAGTCACGAACATCCTGCTGCAGCGCTTGATGCTCCCCGACTCGCCTGGCAAGCTGACTGACAGTCTCAACCTGTGGCTTCATCGCGGCTGCAGGCCATTCCTTGCCAAGCTTTACCCATTCGCTCCAGCTCAAGGACTGACTGCGCAGTCCAGCCTGCACTGTATTCAGGAGGGTGAGATAGGTTTCCGTAACTTTCGGACCGCCCGCCTCCACCGCTTTGCGAAGGAGTGGCAGTACACGCCCGATTTCGATCTGCAGCAATTGCGAGAGGTCGTCCTGACTCGCCACCGGAAAGTGGCTGAGTAACTCGTCGGCGTTGCGACAGCCAAATCCGGCCAAGGCGTCAGAAGCGATGTTATTGGCACGAGCATGATGCACAATCGTGGCGACAGATTCGTGCCAATCACCCACTGACTCGAAGCCCATGCGCTCGGTTATCTTCAGAAAACCGGCAATGGCAGGCCCATCGAGCACTGCGTCAATTGCCTGCTTCAACAGCGCTTCGCTCTGACGCTCATCAAGCACCTGTTGATCTGCGCCCAGCCCGGCTTCGAAGGCAAACCGGTTCAGCAACTCGCCGCAGACGGCATTCACCGTGCCAATACGAGCCTGCCCGATCGAGTTTGCAAGGGCGAACTCCCCGACCCCAAGCAGATGAGCACGCGTCCGTTCTCGCAACTCGGCGGCTGCCTTACGGGTAAAGGTCGTTGCAATCACACCTTCCGGCCGTACCTGTTTGCGCACAAGTTGATTGTGCAGGATATGAGTCAACCGAGAGGTTTTGCCGCTTCCAGCTCCCGCACTGACGAACTGCAGCTTTTCGGTCATGACTGGTCCTCCCAGCCTGCAAGCGCCAAATAGTCGTTGTATGCAGGATTGAGATATTCAATGTTCATCCCGTCACATGGCGCAACCGAGTCATCTGTTTCCTCAATCCCCTCTAGCGCCACCTCGTACAGCCCTTGACCGAACTGCGCTTGGCGCCACGCCCACGTCAGCAGGAAGCGCTGCCAAAGCTGCGCCGTATTGCCATCGTGGCGCTGAGGCACGATTTCAGCACCGCAGAAGAAGTCTGCGTCTCGGCACAGCAGTCTCCCCCGATCAAGCAGAAAGTACGCCACGGCGGGCCAAGCGCCGCGTTGCTGACGCAGCAACTCCGCATAAAGAGCCAACTGCAGGTGGCTGTTGTTTGCAAGCTTGGCGGGATACTTCTTGTGCCCGCTCCACTTCATGTCGATAACGCCCAGACGCCCCGTGGGCACTTCGACGACCAGATCAGCAAAACCGGTGAGTTCTCCACCGACAAACAGTCCAGCGAGTTCGACCTCGGCCTTTACGGCGCAGGCGGAAGCACTGGCAAGTTGCTCGCGGAGTAAGCACATTGCGCGGCGCAGTCGGGCGCGAAACGCCTCCAAGTCGCTGCGACGCCCAGACATCAGAAGCACTGCCCCCTGCTCGCGCACTGTACGGTCGAGATTTGCTTCGAACCAATGCTCAAATGAAGACAATTTCATCGACAGCGCGTCAGGTTCCATGAAGTAGGACTCGACCACGGCATGAGCGAGATTGCCCAAAAGCAGGAAATCGCCGGTGATCGTCAGGGCCCGTGACGGACGGAGCCGGGCAGGATATTTCAGTAGCCACTGGTATGGATTGAGCAACTGCATCTCGAGACTTGAAAAAGAAGCTTTCGCAGGCGCAGGTACGGCGAGGTCGGCAGGCAAATGCCAGAAGCGTCTCTTTTGTGGCAGCGGCACGCATTGGATCGCCGTCATACCGGGGCCCGGCTCTGACAGTGCGCTCTCGAGCTCGACAATCGGCACACGATCCACGATCGCCTCGATGTGTTGCCACACCGGATGGATCTCGCTACCCGCAGGCGGCAGCACCAGCACCAAACGTTTGTTGGCCGCGAGAATTGGCCGAAGCCATGTATCGGCATCATATTCGAGCTGCAGTGCCGCATCGGGCAGGTTCACCCCATACGCGGCCAACTGAGCGCGCTCAGCCCTGGACCATGGAGATGACCGAGGCAGAGCCGCCGACTTCAACTGCCACCAGATCACCTGCTCGCACTGCTCGATGACGGCCCCTGGCTGGCTGACTGCACGACCCGCGCCAGCCTCTGCAACGTGCAGCGGATTATTGTTTTTCGCCGTACAGCCCTGGGCAACCAGCTTTTGCAGTTGATTCGGCCGGATTATTGATTCACCCTGAGCCTGCAAGCTGGCGAGGGCGGCAGCTAGCTGACGACATTGTTCATAACCTGCCAGCCACGCGTGGCGTGCCGAATCATCTTCAACCGCCGAGCGGCGCTGGAAATCACACTGCAACGCATTCACCTTGGCAATCACAGCGGGTAAGTCGGCGCCATTTTGCGGGTCATAACCCGGTTGCTCTATCCAGAAGTGAATCTCGTTGCGCACGCTCAGGGCGAGGCCCGGCCCTTGCTCCTCATAGAAGGTTTCAATCCGCTGCAAAACATCATCCCAGTCTGGTCCGCAGATACCGGGCATTGCGACGAGTTTTTCCGCAAGTGCCCGTCTCGCGAAGCTCGGCAAGGGAGAGATCGAATGTGTCAGGAATTGCACCAGCACATGGAAATCCAGCGGTGTCCACAACAGAGCAAGTGCGAGCGGCAATACTTGCAAGGCAGGCGTCAAATCACTCGGGTCACACAATCCGTGTCTGGCATGTCCGGCAGACACCAGCATGCTGTCCAGATCGTCTCCAGCGCTTTGAGCGACCAGAAGCGTCTGCGTGCCCGCTAACCTCGCAGCGACCCATGCACCCGCCACCATCGATGTTTCAGCACGCACAACGACGACGGATCCGTCGTCCTCCCACTGCAGGCGAGGGAGCCCATCCGCGCGTTGCCTCGCCTGCAGGGAGTCCTGCAAGCGACCGAGAAAATTATTACCTGTGGCTCTCGGCAGTACGAGGTGATCCAAAGGCAGATACGAAAGCACCCTGCGCCAGCGCATAGGAAATGCATCAAGGGGATCGACCAGTTTCAGACGCTCGATCGGTACGCTGCGGTTCTCAAGTGATGCTTCGATCCGAGCCAGGCGCTGTCCTACCGAATCAGCAACTTTTTCCGCAGCGAGCTCTTCAACTGCAGCCATATCGCGCAAACGGGGCAGCCTGGAGGCTGCCATTGCGCCATTGCAGACATTCCAGCCATTCAAATGCCAGACGTCCCGCCACTCGAGGAGCGTCTCCGCCACCCCGAGTTCGTCAATCGCGAAACTTCGATGGTAGAACCGCGCAGGCCCGTCGCCCAGTTTCAGACAGTGACGATACTGAACCACACGCTCGGTTCGCCCCACACGTTTGCGAAGCAAACCCAGATGGGTTTCAAGCAGCAGGAGAAGCCCTGACGGACCCAGAACCATCTCGCCAAGTGCAGTCATGGTCTGCCAGCCACGCTGACCGTCGAGATACAAGCCAAAGCGGATGATCATGCGGACATCCTCGACTGACCGTCGACGTCGGAGCAATCTGTCTCTGTTGTCGCACAGTCCCATTGCGAACTGAACGTGCTCCGTCGCCGACTCACGACAAATTCGTCGAGACGCGCACCACGACTGCGCATTTCCGCGGCGGTGAGTTCTCGTCCGCGATCTGCACGTTGCAGATTGATATGAAGATGCAGGCAACGGACCCCGCGCTCGTGCAGCTCGGCAGCCAAGCCCAGCGGCAGAATACCGACGACGGTATCTCCACCCGCAAGGTCTTCGGCTCGCAGATGCGGTACAACCCGATGCGGGCGTACGCCTTCGCTATGCAACCAAGCCAGCGCGCCCGGATGGCGGGTAACAGACCACACCCGATTGCCCGCCGCAGGAACATCCACGCCGGACTCAAAAGCAGCGGTGAATTTGTCGGCAAGAATCAGCCTTGCGCCATGCTGAAGCGCGGGACGACTTTCGCAATGCGGCGCGACGAGCCACGCCGCAAAACCTTCGACTGTCAGTTCGGGCAGTGGCATATCGCCGCATGCAAGGGCGAGCGTCTTGAGGCTTTGGGCGCTCAACTCCAGCCGATGATCAACAATCCGCATATCCACCTCCGCATCACGCCGTTCTAAATCGCTTCAAAAACACGAAGCGCCTGCCGCTCTTATGGCCGACGGTCAAACTTTAGATGCAAGGTTTTCCGTGGGGCAGCATGACAAGCTTGTCGCGGATTCATCAGCACGGGCTGCCGTCGTCTCAACGCGTACTCATCAGTGCCCTCACCCCGACGTTTCGCCCAAACAGGTGAGCGCAGATCATGGCCCTCACGAAACGACCGAGCGGCACACCTGCGACGTTCGCCCTGTGCTGCAGCCCGGCTTTGATCGCGCACGGCAGAAAGATCTTCAGTGCGAAGATGTTCTTGCCCATCTCCGGCACCGGATCGTCGAACTCCGGATCGCCCTCCTCGTCTGGATCACACTGCCACGCATCCTCTTCATCAGCGCGGGGGCATTCGCCGTCACCATACAAACCCAAGCCCCTGTCTCGCATCTTCAGCATTTCGTGGACACCGAAGAGATAAGTCGCGAAAAACTCCGTGAGATAAACCGTCATCGACACGCCCATGCGGGCGCAAACCTCCTCCAGGCCAATGCGAGCCTGATCTGGTAGCCAGAGTCGGATCTGGGCATCCTGACGCTGCAATCCGGCGTAGTCACGCGCGTCGATCAATTCGTCGCTGAGTGAATGCGGTTCGCCTTGGCTCTGCCACTGGGCAAGGAGTTCTCGTGGAATACGCACGCGGATCTTTCCTATTTCATCGCATGGACAGCATGCATTGCTGCGACCAGCGGAGGAGTCGTCTTATAACGAGCAACTGAACTGGCTATCCAGAGGCTGACGGCGACGTGCCTCATCAACGCAGGCTGCCAAGCTTGGGTCACGAGCGACAGCCTCTTCGATCGACCATACGACCGCACAGGCTGCTTCCGCAATAGCGGAGGAAACGTCTGTGTTGCGATATCCGCTCACCTGGTCGACCCGCCAAACGCCGGCGGAGTGCTCGTGGGCGACCATCGAGGCGAGGCGTGCATCGGTTCTGCGACAACGGATCGAGAAAGGACGTGCCAGTTCGGTGGCGAACCATTGCCCATATGAGGCAATGCAATGCTCCATGACATTGCCCTCTTCGACAAGGTCGTGCTGATTCAGAATTGCGACGATGCGGTATGGACCGATCTCGACCCTTCGCACGATGGGAAACCAATCCGTGTCGAGAGGGCAGTCCTCGCTTTCGTCGTCATGCGCGTCGGCACAAGCCTTGAGCAGACTCGACCAGCCCGCCTTGAGCAGATTCTGATTGTCATGCAGGTAACTTGCATCGTTGATGAACCAGCGCGCGACCGGAGTGATCTCCTCGGTCATCACATCGGCCGCATTGCCCTGCAACTCCGCTAGCGTGTATCGCTTCCAAGCTGCTTTAAAGAAACGTGGCGGTACGGATTCGATGCGCTTTCCGGGTATATCCCAATCGAGCAGCGCCCGGACAAACCCCGCCTGAGGCGGCAGGTCCGACTCGAGCACCTGTAACAAGGCCAGATAGCTCGCGGCACGCTCAGGCGTCGACAGCGGCTTGTCGTCGCCAAGCCAATCGGGCTTGAGCGGGTCGAACAGAGCATCTCCGTAGTCAAGGTACAGACGCCATGCTCGGCGACCCAGATCGCGCCGACTGAAGGCTTCCTTCAAGGCCGGGAAGTACCGGTCGCCGCTGGCAGGCACGCCCCACCAACGAGCCAGGTCGCAATGCCGCGCAGCCGTGTTCATGTCGAGTTCTCCTTGTCGTGCGCCACGTGCACAAACCTAACAAGCGACCGACAACCGGGCAATCGAAACCGTAGGGGAAAAACACATCGGCATCGCCCGTATCGGGGTGGTACGCGGCCAACGCTCCGCGATTCTTGCGCAATTTTCCCCTGCAAAAGGGTTTGCGATTCCGCGCGGTGCTCACTATCGTGATGCCAGATGACGTGCAGATGATGCCGTTTTCAACGAGCACTCATCGTCAAAAATCAGAACGAGGAAAAATCGCCATGGCTTCACTCAACAAGGTCATTCTCATCGGGCATCTCGGGCGTAACCCGGAGTTTCGGGCAACCGCCCGGGGAGACCCGATCTGCACCCTCAGCATTGCCACATCTGAACACATCAAGGACAAGACCGGAGAGCGGCGCGAGCTGACCGAATGGCACCGGGTGGTGCTCTATCGCCGGCTTGCAGAGGTGGCGCGGGACCACCTGAGGAAAGGCGAATTGGTCTATCTGGAAGGCAGCCTCAAGACACGCAAGTGGCAGGACAAGAACGGCCATGACCGCTACACGACAGAGATCGAGGGACGTGAGATGAAGATGCTGGGTGGGCGTCAGGACGGAGGCATCTCGGCACCTTGGGACATGGAACCTCGCGGTCTGGCGAAGAAACAGAGTCACGACGTTCCCGCACGTCAGATTGACGAAGACGCAGAAGACTTTCCGTTCTGATTTTGGCTTGTCGTACAGCGCCCCAACTTTAGTGGCGGCTACCTCGGCACAGCCTCAACACTCAACTCTTCTGCCAGATAGATCGTCAGCATCGCCCTCGCCTCCTCTTCGGACTTGGCCCGCAGCCAGTCGCCCCAACACTCATCCGGCAGAATCACCACCGAGCGCTTTTCGTCCTCGGGCTTGTGAAAGCGCTGCATGACGGGATCGCCATCTGCGTTGATGGTGAGCATCGACATTGACCACGTCGGCAGCCCGCCTTCCGCCTCACGATGCGCCCAGATCCCCGCGATGCCCATGGGCTTGCCGTCGGCTCTGGCAATTCGCCAGCGGACAGCCTTGCCCGATTCGTAGCACGGCTCAAAGATCTCGCTTGCCGGAACAATGCACAACTGCCCGCGTCGCCACGCGTCTCTGAACGAGGGCTTGTCGCCGACGGTCTCGGATCGAGCGTTGTAGGTGGACCGGACGATCTTGGCGTCTTTCGCCCAGTTTGGCACTAGGCCAAAGGAGGCTGGCACCCACAGCCGCGGTGCGAAGTTGGTGACGATGGGCACGACCGAACCGGGGTACGCCTCTCCGTACTCAAAGTCGGGTGGCGGCAGCGGATAGGCGGTCAGTGCTTCCCGGCTGGCGGGGCGGTAATTGGCACACATGGGCCAAGATTACGCCCACAGCGCGTCACCGTGCCAGTGCTACCGGCAGCGCGCTCCAGTCGGTTGTCCACGCAGGCGACAACTGGTTTCTGCGCATCTGCCAGCGTTGATTCAGCCCGGTAACCAGGGTTTTAATGTCCCCCGCCCCCACCGGGTGTTGATCCGATCCATGACGAGCATCAGCGCCTCTGAACGCTCCGTCGTGTCCGACGCGTCGCCGACGAGGAGGCGCTGAAGTCGGTCACCGCGATGCCCCGCCTGACATGGTTGGGCTACGAGCTCATCCGCCACGCGGTGCGCGGCAAAACGTCGTGGACGTGGCGCCGCCCGAAAACCGACATGCGTGAATGGCATGCCCTGCTGTCCGCCCAGTTGGCCACCCACAAGACCACCGCCGTGGCACAGACGCTGACCATCCTCGCGCGCCAGCCGGGCTTCTCCGGGATACGCAGTCAGACCCTGAGTTTGTTCGCGTTCGCACGCCAGCACGGTTACCGAGCCGAGTTGCCTGAGGTCTTCTTCGTGCAGAAGCAAGTAGCGGGACATAGGGTGCTTGTATGAGAACGGCCTGCATCCACCGTCGTCCGCTTACAGGGCGGATCGGCAAGCAGTCGCGGCCTGCCCCAAACTTACCCGTTGGTCGTCGGCGTCAGCAGCGCTGCCGGGCTGACATCCAAGGCCATCGCGAGACGCTCGACGTTGTCGAGGGAGATGTTGCGCACCTCACGCTCCACGTGCGCCACAAAGGTGCGATGCAAGCCCGCTTCGAATGCGAGCTGCTCCTGCGACCAGCCACGCGCAGCTCGCAGACGTTTGAGGTTCTGGGCGAGCACCTGGCGGGCACTGCCTGTTGTTCCAGTAGCGGGGGCGGTTTCCATCGCACAGATGGTCTGACGTTGACGCGTTTGCGTCAGCTGCGTATAAGTCACAATTCATCAATGTGACTTATACGCGGCACTCAAATGACGGACTTCACACACAGGGCGCAAGCACGGCATGACGCAGCCATCGAGGCAAACCCTTGGCTGGAACCGAAGAAGCTCCAACGACTGACAAGCCGAATCCAGGTCGAGAATGCGAGCCTGAAGACCCGCAGGCAAAAGCTTGTGTTGGTCGCCGACCGCTTCAACGCCGCCCTCGCCCCCTATGTCGCGTGCAAACCGGGCTGCGCTGGCTGCTGCAGCATGACCACGATGATTTACGCTCACGAGGCTGAAGCGATGGCGCAAGCATCCGGTCGAGCAATGGCAAGCGTTCCGGTCAGGCCGTTCAATGTTGCGCTCAATGAGGCCCGGCGGTTTCACGGCATCCCCTGCCCTTTCCTGCATGAGAACCGTTGTTCCATCTACACAGCGAGGCCCCTCATCTGCCGCATCCATCACTCACTGAATGACGACGCATCAGCTTGCGACACCAGCGTCCCGTTCGAGGAGCGCAAACCGGTTGCGAGCTACGATGTGGATCGCATCGAACTCCCGTATCACTGCTTGATGACTGAGAACGGGACCAAGGAAGCTTGGGGAGCGATTCAGGAGTTTTTCCCGGGGTGAAAGGGGGGTGAGGAATTGCCGGTGTGCCAGACTTGGTGATAGCGGACCTCACCCACGCACTTTCAGGCAGTCGGGAAACCGACTGTGTGACGAAGATAACCCGCATTAGCCAACTGCTGCTCCCGACCCAAAGGCGTCAGTCGCCACGGAAGTAAGCTGCCGCTGAACGCCGCCATAAACCGCTCTATGAACAATGCAACTGAAGCTTGCTATTTTGAAGTTGCCAATCTTCATAACTACTATCGTGGCATTCCCATTGAATCTAATGTTGCAGGCAATAAAGCATAAGATTATTATGCAGCTTGCACTCTGTTAGTCATGGAATCAAACTGCGTAATATACTCAACTAAGTAGAGCTATATTTTTGCATTAAACGGCTAGTTATTTTTGTAAAAACTCATGGACGATTTTTATCGCTGCAAGGGCAAGCATAATAAGCGCGTACCTAGCAACTCCACTATCGATAATCTTCCCTTTTGGCCCGAAGCTCCGTGTAACTTCTTTAGCTATTTCACCTGACAAGTCAAACTCGCTAGAATTCTTTTCTGGTTTTCTTATAATTAATCTATACTCCTTCGACGAGCAATCAATCCTGTCAGTTAAAAGTATTTCGTAGGCATCATCCTTTTCGACAATGGACCCCACAAGATCAAAATCATAATTTTCTATTTTGTGTTTGATTGTGATGTTCTTGTTATCGATTGATATATGAGGCATTTTGATACTCCCTGACTAATAATTATGATCCCTAAAATATGGCTGGACAGTATGCCAGCAAACGCAGACGTGATGGAGAAAGCGCTGCGCAGGTATTCGCGCTATTGCGTATCACTTTCCTCATCCGACTAAGGCAGACTGCGGCTACGCGTATTCGCGTTTTTCGGTCTAAGATGCTGAGATGCGTTTGATGTAATCGACCGGAAAATTGGAGCCGTCAAATAGATGGACCTGCCACAAATGGCGAGTTTAGCCCGAACGTCAGTCAAACAAGTCCAGATTCCTGCACAAACGCAACGTACTGGTGCATGGCAGATCTGTAGTTGCAAATCGTTCTTGGCTTTCGATGTCCTTTCATCTGCTCACAAATTCGCTCGACATCAGATTTCGAGCAAAGCAACCGTGGTGTGACGTCTTCATCTAGTATTTTTGAGACAGATCGTAAGTACGAAACGTAAGAGTCTACCGATGATGCGACGCGGTCATTTTTACCAACGCCGCGACTCTTAATGAAACCTCGATACAGCTGCTCATGAGCGATCATGGCTATCACTTTGAGTACATGGATACCGAATTGTGAGGCCCAATGCTTGAAATATCTAGAACAGTGAACATGTCGAGGGTAGAACTTGACTTGAAAGGGGGGAAGACACGGCGCGGCCTCGCCGCTTCGTAGCAATGTGCTGAGGTTAGGGGCTCACTGTCGCAGATTCTGATACACCACCCTATGCATAATGATCACTCACTACAGCGTGAGGCGATGATGGATCATAGAGACACGGAGCCTTGGACAGGCGGTAGCAGCCTTGCAGCTTCGGCAAGCATTCAAGAGGGTGACAGCATTAATACCGTGCCGTCGCTTACCCGGCACGTTGCTCATCAAGCTGATGAAGCACAACTTGATGATGCCGTATGGAATGTGCTGCTGACCAGCACCTGCCGCGATGATTTCCGAACCTATCTCCGCCAGTTTCAGGCGGGCAAGTACCGGTTGGCCGCCATCGAGCGCGCCATTACGCTGGACGACAACCCGAATGACGACGATGCGCACTATCCAGACGTGATCTCACTACTGCGAAGCGAAGCGAGCTCCGGCAACCCAAGTGCGCAGATCCACATCGGCAAGGCGCTGAGCGAAGGCATCGGCGTCGACTGCGATCAAGGGGCGGGAGAACGCTGGTATCGGCTGGCGATCAGCCAGGGCGAGACAAGAGCAAAGATCAACCTCAGCACCTCGATTCTTGCTGCCCAGCACACTGAAACCAAGGAGCGCATTGCCGAAGCACTGCAATTCGCACAGGAGGCTGCGGACAGCGGCGATCAGGAGGGCTTGATCGTGCTTGCCATCGAGAAACTGAGAGGCAACACCGTCACATGCGACATCCCAGGGGCGGTCGAACTGCTGCAGGCGGCCCTTGACGCAGGATGGGGGCGGGCAGGACTGGTACTTGCCAGGATCTTCATGCAGGACCAGCTCGTTGGTTCGAACCCAGCGTTTGCAGATGAATGTGCTCGTAGAGGGCTTGCTGCCGGCTGCGCGGAGGCCGCATTTCAACTTGGAATCGTCGCCGAGCGTAATGCGATGGACGCCACTACGATGGCTGTTGCTAAACACTGGTATGAACTGGGCGCGGCTGCCCTGGAAGTCAATTCGATGCGCCAACTCGGGTTGCTCTATCTGCGTGGAGAACACGTTTCAAAGGATGGCGCCTTGGGGGTGATGTGGCTCAAGCGCGCCGCGGCGCTCGGCGACGTCACCGCCATGCGGGACCTTGGAATTACTTACTATCACGGCGTCGACGTGGTTCCCAACGGGACAGTCGCCTTCGCGTGGTTCAGTCGGGCACTGGCTGCCGGCGATAAACGGTCTGCGGAAAACCTGGGTGACTGTTTTAAACTCGGCATTGGAACTTCGCCTGACCGTGAAGCGGCGATACATCACTACGAGCTCGCTGCGCGCGAAGGCAGCGTCTCCGCCCAGCGCGCTTTGGGCATTGCACTTCTCATGTCGGAGCCGCCGCTCAGGGATCCGGTGCGGGCGGCGCGCTGGCTGCAGCTGGCATGCCTTCAGCGAGATGGCCGCGCAATGGCGATCCTCGGAAAAATGCTGGAGGTCGGCGATGGCGTCCCCATCGATCTGGGCCAGGCCATTAATTGGTATCGCGCCTCCGCAGAAGCTGACGACGCAGTTGGGCAGGAGTCACTGGGCGCCTGCTATCTCCGCGGTACGGGCGTCGAATTCGATCCGGCTTGGGCTGCCCACTGGCTAGGCCTCGCTACTCGGAACGGCAGAAAGCATGCCCCCTTCCTTCTCGGTTCGATGTTTCACCACGGACTAGGGGTCGAGCGAAATCTGGGCGAAGCTGCCAAATGGTTTCGCTTGGCGGCCCAGCGTGGTGACCCCGACGCGCAGCTGGAACTCGGGCGCATTCTCGTTGCTGGGGGAGCCGAAGCAGATTTCACCGAAGCGGAAAAATGGCTGAGTGAAGCACTTCAGGCCGGTTTGGATGATGCGAAGCCCTTGCTCGACAAGTTGCACGATCACCTGCAACCAGGCGACTCGTCGTCGCGCCCGCCATCTGCAGAGAGCAAAGGCGCAGTCATCCGCCAGATTCGCCCGCAACCCGGCTCGGAGTTCGCCGTGGAGCCCAGCGAATGAACCACATCCCCGTCTATTATTCGCCGCGGCAGGTTGCGTACCCGAACGCCTTTTCACCGAGCGCGAGCAAACCCGCCGAAGTGGTCGCAGACTGGCTGAAAACAGGGCTGCCCATCGAAGTGCGCGAACCGGAACCGGCGACACGCGAGACACTCGCGCTCGCCCATACGCGCGAATATGTCGATGCAATCCTGGAGTGCCGCGCACGTAACGGCTTTGGCGAGTCCAGCCATGCTGTGGCCGATTCACTACCATGGACTAGCGGCTCGTTTCTGTCTGCTGCGCGCGAAGCACTCGCAAACCAACGTGTTGCCGCCTCCCCGACGTCGGGATTTCATCATGCAGGGCGAGACCGCGCTTCGGGGTTTTGCACGTTCAACGGTCTGACGGTGGCCGCGTTACAGCTCAAAGCGGAAAACCGTGTGCAGCGTGTGGCGATACTTGATTCCGACTACCATTACGGCGACGGGACTGAGGACATCATCGCAGCGTTGAAAATCGACTGGATTCGCCACGTAACCGGGTATTCAGACGAAGCCAACGTGCCCCGCTACCTTGCGAACCTAGCCGATGTGGTTCGTCGCTTTGCCGACTGCGATCTCCTGCTGTATCAGGCTGGGGCCGACCCTCACGTAGACGACCCGCTGGGGGGCTTCCTCACCACTGAACAACTCGCCCAGCGCGACCGCATCGTATTTTCAATGGCGCGCCGAATCGGCCTCCCGGTAGTGTGAAACCTCGCCGGCGGCTATCAGGATCCGTTCGAAAACGTATTGGAGATTCATCGCAACACGATGGCAGCGGCACGGGACGCCTTTGTCGATGTGCAAGCAGCCAGCACGCCAATAAGATTGCACGAAAAGCAACGCTGAGACCGCCGGCCTTCGAACGAACGATTACGCTCATGGATAAACTTTCCCGCCTCTTCAAGCTTCACCAAGTACTGAGTTCGCACCGTCACCCGGTATCGATGACGGTCTTGCAGCAACGGCTGGAATGTTCTCGTGCCACGGTGGCGCGGGCAATCGAGGAGATGCGGCTCTACTTTGGTGCTCCACTCGAATACGTCCGGGAGGGAAACGGCTATGCCTATGTGGGCGAAACTGATATGCACTTGCCCGGATTCTGGTTATCGGAACGCGAGTTGATGGCCCTGCTCACGCTGGAGCAGATCGTCGCAGAGATCGGGCCGGGCATCCTGGCTGACCAGATCAGCCCGATCACGGCGCGCATTCGTACCCTGCTGACTGCAATGGAGATTGGTGTCGACAAGAGCGTGCGGCGCATCGTGCTGGGTACCATCTTTCAGCGCCCCATAAAGGACAAGCACTTCATGCTTGTTGCGCAATCCACCTTGCGACGCAAGCGCATCGAGTTGCGATACCACAACCGATCAAATGACGAGACGCACAACCGTGTGGTTTCGCCGCAGCGCATGGTTTACTACCGGGACAACTGGTATCTCGAAGCCTGGTGCCACACTCGCGAGGATCTCCGCAAGTTCGCACTCGACCGGATCGTCGACCTAACCGCGCTTGATGCTCCAGCCGTCGAGATCGATGCGCCGACGCTGGCAGCGCGGTTCGAGCAAAGCTATGGCATCTACTCCGGCCCACCGACAGCATGGGCGGTGCTGCGGTTCTCAAAATGGCAGTCAAACTGGACATCTGGAGAGAAATGGCATCCGGCACAGAAATCTCGCACCCTGGGTGACGGCCGTTACGAAATCGAGGTGCCGTATGCAGGTGAAGGTGAGTTGATCATGGACATCCTCTCGCACGTGCCCCACGTCGAAGTCGTTTCGCCACCCGAGTTGCGTCAGGAGGTCAGGCGGCGCCTTGAGGAGGCGCTGAGGCTGTATGCCGAAGGAACGCGGATTTGAGCTCGCCCTCTTTTAATGCGACGCCATTCAGAATATTTTCTGGCGTAGTTCTAATCGTAATTGTGATCTCAGCGGCGATCGAAATCGCTATTTCAGATCCGACGAAATATCAGCTGATCCGGAAAATAGTCAGTACTCAGGTCGGTATTGAGACTGTTTTTCCGGTGGGGGATCGCTCAACGGTCTGGCCAGACTTTCCCTCCCTTCATGGACGAATTCGGGCAGCTCATGATCTCAAGAGGGGTGAGGCGAAGTTCTATATCTATGGGCTTATTAGCCACGTCAGTGGAAAGAGAATGTCTGACGCACTCTATAAATATCAACTGAAGGCAGAGTTCGGTGGGTGTCTAACTGGCACGCCTGGGCATCAAGCGGACATGGCATATAACAATATGATTGAGAGAGTACTGAATATATCGGTATCAGGAATGTAGTGACGTGTAGGATGTATTCTGAAAATTATGTCTGTTGCTATGATGAACTCGATTCTTTAGCACCTCAGGAGAGACCGCGATGGGTCGATTTGCCGGGACCACCAATGAGTTCAAGCGCTACATCGGTCCGCACCTGAGAAACCTAATCCAGCGGATCACCCGCAGGCAGAAGGCGGTCATTGGTGCATGCGAGCACTGTGGCGCAGTTGGAGAGCTGGATGCCGCCCATGTACACGGTCGCAACCGAACCGACATCATCAATCTCCTGCTCGGGACGTCAGCGCCGAATGCACTGGTGGATGTTGACCTCGCAGAGTTCGAGCGCGCATTTAAGGGTGAGCACGACCCCGTGGAGAAGGCGATTCTCGTACTCTGCAGAAGCTGTCATCACAAGTACGATAGAGTAGCCAATGGGTCAGCATCGCCGAAAACGGATCAGGTCCCTGCGACGCAACGGACACCGATTGTTGGTGCGCCATTTGAGGTGCTTCCCATCTCATTGAACCCCTGCGACCCGAACGATTTCAAAGTGAAGTTGCTGAAGCGGCGCAAAGCGATCATTGAGGTGGTTTATCAGGACGGCTCAGTCGAACGCAAGCCGTGGGATGCCTCTCAGTTCAGAGAGTCATCCAATCTGTTCGGAAACCTACGGTCTCGGCCAGAGTTCCGTAAGCGCGCTTGGCAAGAAAGCGGCATCGTGAAGGTGAACGTTCGAATCGTCGAGTAATGTACTTAAGAATTTGAATCTATGGGATGGACGCCTCCACCCGAGGAGGCGTTGATGTGCCAGAGTGGAAGTGCTGATCAACCACTCGAAACGAAGGAGGCGTTCACCATGAAGATTACGACAATTGGAATTGAGTCGCCCAAGGTTCTGTGGACGCCGGTTCGATTAAGATATTCGCTACCTAGGCCTCGGGGTCGATGACGCCTTGAAAATCTCTGAACAGATAGAGATTTGACCCAGCCGCGACCGCTCGTAAAACCCCAGCCAAGCGGAAAGCGGCCGCTTTCCGCTGCAGCGTCGAGAGGAATGTATCAGCCGTAAAGAGAAACAGTAGCTGCAAAATTTCGCCCAACGCGAACAGCTGCAAACCGATCCTGGACCGGTCGGCTGCGTGTCTGCGGACTCAGACAAGTCATTGGCCTCAGCCGTCATTCGTCTCGCGCCCGATGTGCAGCCGCAATACGACGGTTACCTGCCGCTCGACCGCCAATCTGCGCCGAGCGGCCGCTTGGCTACCCTGTGAAAGAGAACTAACGACCCACTGCTGTCGTTCAGCTTTGAGGAAAGCAGTCGCTCAACGCACCGGTTCAACGGCGAGCCGCGCCGCGGATCGTCCGCTGGAACCGGTTGTTATGCGGCACATAGCGACTCCAGCTTCTTGACTACGGCCTCGTATTGCGGCGTGACAAGCCCCACGGCAGGGTGGTAGCGGAACCCGGAGTGGTCGCGGCTGGCGGCCTCAAGAGCACGCTCAGCATGACCGCGAACAGAGCCCGCTTCAGCTGTATCGGCGGCGATGAGGGCCTGCGCGGCATGCCAACGGAAACGATCAACGGGGAACATCAAACGCGATTCGTGTAGGTCAAGCAGCTCGCGTGCGCGCCGGTACTGATCGCGAATGCCACGAGTGGCGACGATGTACGGGAGATCGAGATACGCCTGAGTCTTGAGATTGGGGAACACGGCTTCCCGGGTGAGCGCAGCTTCGTAGGCTGCCAGCGCCTCACCTACGCGGCCAAGGGCGAGAAGCGCCGTTGCTCGGTCGACGTGAGCTTGGGCGTGATCGAAGTCGTCCTGGAGCTCGAAGTAGCGATCGAGGAGCTTCAAAGCGACCTCCGGATGGGAGCGGGCCAGGGTGCATGCCTGGATGCGGAGGTACTGTTCCTTCCTTCGCGCACGACGGAGCTTTTCATCGAACGCCCGTTCAATGATGCCGTCCCATGTCGTGTTTCGGAACCAGTCAGCGCTCACCGTATGGCCGCATAACATTCGACGTGAGGGGCCGCCGTAGCGGCGAACCCGCGAAGGGAACACACAAGCGCAGCTTGTGGGCGGTCCCTCTCGACGAAATTGTTAGACATAGAAGCGCTCCAGAAGAGAGGAGCATGCGTTTGCGCTTACTTCACGTGCCCACTTTGTTGCGGAATCGAGTTCTGGCTGATGCTTTGCAAGAGCCTCCGGGGACCAGTGAATACGTGACTTGCCAATTGGCAAGTGATCCGTTTCAGATGCAATAGCGACAAATACCTGAAAGTCTGGGTCGTCATCGGCTACGGCGGCTTCATGGTGCAACGAAGACAGCAGACGTGCCCCTTCAAGAAAACAAACCTCTCCAATAGACATTGCCTGTACAAGCTCGCCAATGCGCTTGCGTACAGAAGCAACATATTTATCGTTTGTGACGACCGTACTCATGGATGTCTAACGTGCTAGCTCAGCCGACGGCAAAAAGCGCATCTTTTTGATGGTCGGCTGGAGCGCCGGGTTATGCCGTATACCTGAGCGGATGAGCTAGACGGGAACATAGAAACCCCAGACTCCGTTGGAGAGCTCCCCTGCCGCAAACCTGACCCGTTTCCCAGAACTTTCAATTTCGTACACCCATGCTTGGTGTCGCTCGTGGTGATGGCTTGGATGCGGAACAATGATTGGCTCCTGGCTGATGCTCTGCCACTTTAGCTTCCATGGTTTGAGGCCATGCAAGGACACGCTGTCGCCTTCAACGCCAACATGTACTGGCTTCCAACCGGGAGTGAACGTATTTAGCGGCATAACGTCCGCTGCAGCAAAAGGTTACCCTTTGACGGCCACATAGGGCGCCTCCCCTGACCAGAACCTGTTGAGTCCTCGCCACCGGCGCTGCGATTCCGGGCCGAGGAACGGAAAGAATGCGTCGGGGCTTGTCGTCGAGTGGCTCCAAACATTCTGAATTCCTTCGAGCACGCCGATGGTGGCGAACTCTCGAACCCAGGGCGTTCCCTCGGTGTGCAACCTTTCGATAGCAGTTCCGACAGAATTGAATGCCTCGGTCGCTCCAGCTTGAAAGCGCTCCAGCAGATGTGCGGCGAGTTCTCCCGCCGCCGGGTACAAGATGTCGTGTCCAAAAGCTTCGACGTGCCGCATCCACTGGTCCTCGAATGAGGGACAGGCGTCTAGGAGGACTTGCATGGCTTCGCTCTGGTCGATCATCGGAAGATAAGGCTAACGTTATAAATCACCGGACGGCAAATGTTCAGCTTTGTCCAACGCCTGCCCACCGACCTGGGTCGGACCTTCATCGCCGCGAGGCAGGGGCAGGCGTCGAACAAAGCTGAACAGAAACTTCGCGAAACACACAATAACAATGCAGGACAAGCAGCAGTCGCCGGCTTTGCGAGGCGATGCGACCAATCTGGCAGACATCTTATAAGCATACCGCCTCGCCCGGACGACCGCTATCCGGATTGGGTGACCAGTGACCGCTTGTGGCCGATATCGGCCGCTCACAGTGTCATTAACTCCGTATCGAGATGCCCCCAAACCTCCCCACCCTCAATGACCCTTATAAATCGCCCTGCACAGAACCCATCAGGGAATAGTGTCGTGTCATCACCCATACGATGGGCGCTCGCTTGCCCTACGCGGCTTTGTCCGGACGCGAGTTCCGCTGGTGCGTTTAGCAGATAGGCGTCGTCCCGCAGTGCAATCAGCACCTCCTCAAGCGACACCTTGAGAAACCCATCGAAGCGCTCGTGATCGCACTCGATTGAGGTGTCGACGATCCACCCGTGAATCAATGGCGCCACGACCATTTCTTCCAAGCCAAGTCTGGTTGCAAGCTCAGATGCTGCTTCTAGCTCCCGCTCGACGGCAGCGACCTTTAGTCGCAGTTGCTTGCCAGCCTTTCGCAGCGTTGTCGTCTCGTGCAACCACGCATCGCGCTGTGATCTGCGCAGATAGCTGGACTTGACTTCCATGACAATCACGACGCCGTCACGGGAACAAATCAGGTCTACTTCGCCCGCATCAACATTACCGGCAGTTGGCGGATGCCAGTTCGCCGCAACCCTGAAACCCTTGTCGCTCAACAACTGTCCGAGTCGTTCCTCGATTCGTCCCGTTTCTGCTCGTGCCTCTGCCCTGCGCGCACCAAGACGACGCAGATTGTTGATCGCCGCGGTGCTGTTGTTCTGCATACCCACGATCCAAGGCAACTGAACCAGTACTTGGCCCTGCTTGATGAAGGGGCGCTCAAATAGCTCCGGCTTAAGGAGCGCCTCGCCACTTCGAAGGCGCTTTCCAGCGGCGACCCAGTCGCTTGTCCAAAAATCAAGGATCGCCCCGGCCATCTGCGGATTACCCCTTGGGGCTTCCGCAGTCACGGTCCAGCCTACGATATTGGCGATCTTCGCTGCCCGGTCTGACCATGTGAGCGGGAAGCGAATCTGAAGCCCCTCAACCAAGCCATTGAAGGCTAACTGGTTGAGAGCCTGAAGCCAATTCCCGGTTTCTCCGAGATGACCAATGAAGGCCGCGAGAAAATCACGCTTAAAGAAGGCTGAGGTCAGTTCAAGGGACAGCAAGGCCTGAAATAAATCGACCCGAGCGCCAGATTCGGCAGTCACCCATGCCTCAAGTCCATACACCTCTGTGAGTCGTAAGCGGGTTCGAATTGCGTGGATATAGGCAAGCTGATTGGCTTCATGGTTTTCAGGGCGTCCCATCCGCCTTTCAGCCAGGCCAGACACAACAAACTCATCCAGCGCACGATGAAACCAGTACTGATGGAGGAGTTCGAGCTTTGCTCCGTCCCGCCACCATGCAGCCCGGCGGTTGGCGTCGACCTCATCGATTTCCAGATGACCGCCTCGCCGGACAAACCTGATGCTGTCGTCGTAGCTGAATGCATCTGCCGAGCGTGAAACGAAGCTGTTCAACTCCACTTGATCCAATAGCAAGCACTCAAATGCTCCGCGCAGATCATGCCTTGCCGCTTTTGGCGAGCGCGACGGGAAGATGAACGGTATCAAGTGCTCGGAGACCGAGGCTTCAATACGCTCGTCGGTCATCGTCAGCGCCCACTCGGGAGCCGTTTCGAGCTTCCAGCACAACAGGTCGTTTATCGCGTCCCAAGTTTCCTGCGTGGAGATGTCCTCGTCAGTCCCCGTACCGACCAACAACCGCGGCACCATGTGCTCGAACGCGTACAAGCTCGCGTAGATCAACATGTCGAACGGTAGAATTTCGTCCAACACACGCTTACCCAATTCAACTGCCTTGAGCCGTTGTTTGTAGGCGAGATCAAAGATGTCGAGGATTCGGCACAGTTCGGCGATAGCCGGTGACGAAGGCGCCACCCCATCGAGTTCTTTGCGTCGCGCCGAATGCTGACGTAGCACAAGGCCAGAATAGCGAACGGCATTACAGACAGCGTCGGGGACCGATACCGCGAGCCGAGCGATCAGTGCGAAGTTGGCTACCCGCTCTTGCGCGAAGTAACGTGCCAATGCCAACGTGAAGACACTGGACCTCCACGATTCGGCCGGTATCGCATCAACGAGGTGGCTGCTCCAGAATGCTTGATGCCGATCAGCGGTCGTAAGTCGCGTTTTCTTGCTCGGCGACCGAGGCTTGCCATCAAGATAGTCTTCAACAACCGCGAGCGCTGCGAGTTCCGGCGCCAGCCCTTGCTCGCACAAGCGCGCATAGCGGTTGTCATACACGCTGGTTGCGTCTTGCCGATTTTTCATGGTCTTCGTCATATCAAGCGCTTGCTTGCACCGTCGATTTTCGCATTGGCAACTTGCCACGACACTTTGGATAGTTGCTACAGCCCCAGAATCGGCCCCGTGCGCTTTCGCGTGCGACCATCTTGACGCCGCAACTGGGGCAGGTCGGCGTCGTCCAATCACCCTCTGTCGCAAACGCAAGTAGCTGCTGACGACTCGCCTCAGGTAGCCGTACAAGCATCGCCAGAAAGAGCTTGCCGTCGAGTAGCGTTATCCGATTTTCGGTGGCAAAGGTGCGGGCCTCGTCAGTGAAGCCGTTCGGCGCCATAAAGAACGCCTTCTCAACTTTCTCGTGCGCCATCACGCCTCGCAGTTCTCGCACGGCTTTGACGCCAACGGCCTCCTTCCATGCCTTGCATTGCACGACTGCGGTGCAGCGGGTCAAATCAGTAGCGTCCTGAAAGAGCCGAATGTCGACACCCCCATCCGGCCCAAGTCGCGTTGTATCGGCGCGGATCCCCTTGACGCGATAGAACTCGCAGCACAGATCCTCGAAACGCTTCCATTCAACTCGGTCGATGACTTCCAGCGACCACACCGTCGGCTTCGCATCCGGTGATGGCGCACTGGGTGATGACCTGACCCGAGCAAGTAATGCTTTATCCCGAGCGGTCAATGGCGGGCTGCTGACGGAACGTGGTTCAACACGTTGCACCGATGCAGCGGTCTTTTTTTCAGACTCGGTCGACGGCGAAGCACGCTGCACCTGAAAGCGAATGAGCGAAATACCCGCGAACACCAATGCCATCCCCCAGGACAGCGTTGTCAGCAAATCCATCAACGGAACGAATACTGACTTCCCACCTAGAAAGGCGGGGATCACGATAACAGCAAAGATAACGCACACGATCGCAGCACAACCTGAAAGCCTCCAGTCAGAGGTCATTGCAAGCTCTATCAATCCGGGGGCGCGACGGGATCTACGGGAACGATGGCTCATGGTCGAATTATGCCCAAGTCAAGTTTGTAAGACAGAGGAATTACTTGTCATCAGAACGGCGATCAGCTGTGCCGACAGAGATAGTCGTCACTGGCAGCAGCCTCGATTTCAGTCAGTGACTTCAGAAATCGGTCCAATTGCGAATGGCAGTCAGGTCCTCGAACCTGTCGCGTTTCTGCGATCCCGAAGTAGACGCAAGCCAACCCTGCGGTGCGAGCAAAATCTGACAGGGCTGCGTCGTATTCACTCGTAAGACCTGTTGGACGGCTGCGGCCAAAGGTCACCAGGCATGTTTCGTGACCGTGCGGATGCCTGCGGAGGAACGCGGTCACACCGAGCAGCTCGTATCGCTGTGGTTCTGGATAAGACTGCGCAACGAAGGCCAGCCGCTTTACGGGATCCTCCGGGATTAGACCAAGAGCGGGATGAAACACCAGCGGCCCCCAATCTCCGCTGGACTGAACATCTTCAATGTTGGCAGAAACCTGCGTGCCCCCGGTGTCCATTCGGGGGGAAAGCCCGCGCTCAGCGGCAGCCATGGCGTACTGCTTTGCCAATGCTGCACTCTCCGCTCGCAGTCTCTGCCTCACGGCCGCTTCATCGGGGTGATAGGCCCATCGCCGAACCCCTGCATCGTTTTTCAATGCTTGCTCGAGGGCTACCAATGTCCATCCGCCCCGCCGATATATCCCTGACAGGTCAAACTCGAGTGTCGATACATCATGAAGCTCAAGTCGTCCGCGCTTCAAATCATCAATCTCGTGCGTCACGGCCACTTCGCACCATACCTGTTCGCTATCCGCATGCAGGACAACATCAGGACGTACCCGTCCGCGCCCCCAATAGCTTGCGCCACCGTGATCATCAGGCAACTCGCTGGACGCGATCGACACGACCCGCCCAGGTATAGAAGCTTGGCGACCAGCCTCTTCGACCAGAAGAGCCGGGAGCTCAATGGTTTGCCAGCCTGCAATAATCTGACGAGCAGCGGCATGCAGCGCACTCTCAACGCCCCCTTCACATACACCCGTCACCCGATCGGCTGCGTAGTGGGCAAAGTGATGTCGATTCTTCCTGCCCTTTTTGGCCTGTAGCGTGGCTCCGCAGTGGGCGCAGACACAGTCACATGCCAAACCTCTTGCGACCGTCGTGATATCAACCATGCGACCCGTCCTGCGAGATAGGGCAAAATCCAGTCCTTCGTCATTTTTCATTTGGATGCTCCATGCGTGTAGAAGACGCACCCATGCTCGACGTCGAGCACCAAACAATCGAGGGAAGACTGCGGGAAGAGTCTGGAAAGACTTCGGAAAACACTGAATCTAAAATGCTTTCTTCCCATGCGGTGCTACTTGCGCAAGCAGCCGAGGTGGGCGCGCAGGCTGCATCAGGAAGCCGCGAAAGTGGCTGGAAAGGCGACTGGCTGGTGCTGCTGCAGGCCCTTTGCCAACTGACTGCAAAGCAAGCTGAAGCGGGAGACCCATCCCCGTCGTTTACGGCCGAGCGACTTCGGGAAGAGATCGCAGAAATACTCAGCGGGCCGGAGGCTCAGTGGTGGACGGGTGACACCGACAACGCGAGAAAGAAATTTACCAACGCCTGGAAGGCACTTGAGAGCGATCTTGCACGTCTTGACCGTAACCTTCGCGGCCGCGCGATCAAGAGTGGAGTACCCGGACAGATCGCATTGAAGCCTCCCGCCCGGCTCGGCACCACCAATGCCATGGGCTACGGCTTAACCGCACTGCCGCTCGAACTGCCGGCGGCACCACCCGCCCCAGCACCCTTGCCGTCGGCGTCCGGTGAGAGAGTGGCCATGTCGACACGACTCGAGATCTCGTATCAAGAGGAAATGGAGGTCTATCCAGTTCCCGGACTGAAGCGACCGCTGAGAATTTCCCTCCCGGGCTGGCGCGGCGCACTCATCGCGACGCCTCTCATCGGAGCCCTCGCCATCGGTGGTCTTCTCGCGTGGTTCCTACTGACAATATGGCTATCAAACGAACCTCCGCGCGTCATCTTTAAATGGACCGTCATCACAACGCTCGTTGCAGGAATGGTGGCGTGGTTGTGCCATCCCTTCTACGCACTCATCAATGACAGAATTGTTCGTGCCCCCACGCTGCTTGAGACCACGCTCCCCTTAGGGCACGTACTCGTGCTGCGCCGAGAGAGCGAGGACCGCGTGCTTCGAATGGTGCGCTACACAGCCCAATGCCCAATCTGCGACGGAGAAGTCACGATTGAAAAGGGCAGGAGACAACACCGCGGACGACTGGTCGGAGAATGCAACCGCAATCCAGTGGAGCACACGTTCTCCTTCGACTTCATAACAGGTAAGGGGTGGCAGCTGTAGCAGGAAGAGTCAGCGCGCAGCCTCAACACTCAACGCATCTGCCGGATAGATCGTCAGCATCGCCCTCGCATCCTCCTCAGACTTGGCTCGCAGCCAATCGCCCCAGCGCTCATCCGGCAGAATCACCACCGAGCGCTTTTCGTCCTCGGGCTTGTGAAAGCGCTGCATGACGGGATCGCCATCCGCGTTGATGGTGAGCATCGACATTGACCACGTCGGAAGCCCAACGGCTTCCTCACGGCGAGCCCAGATCCCGGCGATGCCCATGGGCTTGCCATCGGCTCTGGCAATTCGCCAACGGACAGCCTTGCCCGATTCGTAACACGGTTCAAAGATCTCGCTTGCCGGAACGATGCACAGTTGTCCGCGTCGCCACGCGTCTCTGAACGAGGGCTTGTCGCCAACGGTCTCGGATCGGGCGTTGTAGGTGGACCGGACGATCTTGGCATCTTTCGCCCAGTTTGGCACCAGGCCAAAGGAGGCCGGCACCCACAGCCGCGCTGCGAAGTTGGTGACGATGGGCACGACCGAGCCGGGGTACGCCTCTCCGTACTCGAAGTCGGGTGGCGGCAGCGGATAAGCGGTCAGTGCTTCCGGGCTGGCGGGGCGGTAATTGGCACACATGGGCCAACATTACGCCCACAGCGCGTCACCGTGCCAGTGCCACCGGCAGCGCGTTCCAGTCCGTTGTCCATGCGGGCGACAACTGGTTTCTGCGCATCTGCCAGCGTTGATCCAGCCCGGTGACCAGGGGTTTTAAAGTCCCCCGCCCCCACCGGGTGTTGATCTGATCCATGACCAGCATCAGCGCCTCTGAACGCTCCGTCGTGTCCGACGCGGCAAAGAGGCTGCCCTGAATGCTGTGTTTTGGCCGCAGTTCGGAGAGCATCACGCCGGCTTTCTGATAGTCAAAGCCCGGCCGGTAGATCTCGGTCAGGATCAGGAGTGCCCAGCGGGTGAGCACCCGCGTGTCTGCACTGGGCTCAGGCAGCGGAATCGTGACCGCACGGTGATACTGCGGCTCCTTTGGTTTGAAGGGGTTGGTGCGGATAAAGACCTGCACCGCGCCGGCAACTGAGTGCTGGGCCCGAAGTTTTTCGGCGGCTTTGCTCATGTAGCTCGCGACCGCCTCCTTCAACTCGGGCAGTTCATGGACATACTGACCAAACGAGCGGCTGCTCATGATCTGCTGCTTCGCAGGCACCATCTCCTCCAGCGCGAGGCACGACGTCCCGCGTAGCTCGCGCACGGTGCGTTCAAGCACCACCGAGAACCGGGCGCGAATCGTTTCCGTATTGGCGGACCGAAGATCCTGAACCGTGAGGATTCGCATCTCTTCCAGCCGAGCCGTATTCTTGCGGCCGACACCCCACACCTCGGCAACAGGAATGCGGGCGAAAAGCGCTGCAAGCTCGCACTCGGTCATTACGGTGAAATCACATACCCCGGAAGCGCCCGCGAGATTCTTCTTCGCACAGTGATTGGCGAGCTTTGCCAGTGTTTTGGTGGGGCCGATGCCAACGCATACCGCCAGTCCAAGCCAGTCGTGGATGCGGCGACGGATCTCCTGACCATACACAGCGAGTCCCCCTTCGCGCAGCCCGCTGTAACCCGTGAGGTCGAGGAAGGACTCGTCGATCGAATAGACCTCAAGGCTGGAAGCGAACTGGCCAAGGACCTCGACGACGCGGTTGCTCATGTCGGCGTAGAGCGCATAGTTCGATGAGTACGCGATGATGCCCTCCTTCATCGCAAGCTCGCGCAGCTGGTGCCAGGGCGCCCCCATCGGCACCCCAATCGCCTTCGCCTCAGCCGAGCGCGCGACCACGCAACCATCGTTGTTCGAGAGCACGACAATCGGCTTTCCGGCGAGCGTCGGGTCAAACAGCTTCTCGCAGCTGGCGTAGAAGTTGTTGCAATCGACGAGCGCGAAGACCGGCTGCTCGATTCCACCGAAACCCACGGGCGTACTCACAGCATCCGCTTGAACTTGCCGACAACCACACCCCAGACGACAACCTCCATCTCCTGTGTCACGTCGATCGGCGGATAGGCAGGGTTCTCTGCAATCAGCGCGACGCGTTTGCCGCGTTTGTGGAGCCGCTTCACCAGGCGCTCACCATTCACGAAGGCCACAACGATGTGACCGTGCTGCGCCTCGACACTTTTATCGACCACAAGGATGTCACCATCGAAGATCTCCGCCCCCTGCATCGAATCCCCTTGGACCGGGAAAAAGAAGGTCGAAACGGCGTTACGGATGAGGTAGGTGTTGATGTCCAGACGCGACGCTTCATAGTCGGCGGCCGGCGACGGAAAACCTGCGGAAACTTTGACCGGATCGAGCGGAAGTTCGAGTACGGGCGCGTTCGGCAGCGGTACAAAAACACCGGGGCCGAGGCTGACCGGTGCGTCAAGCATGCGCGGGTTCCTCAGCGCGAATGGGCTGCTCGGCCTCATCTTGCGGTTCGGTCAGCAGCACCATCGAGCACTCGGGACACACGAAGCTGAGATGTCCATCGATGGTGGCTTGCTCAAGCTCGTCGCTACCAAGTGGAGTGTGGCAGGACGGACAGACGATACGGATCATGATGCGCTCCTTCTAATGCTGTATTTTTGTACAGCATCAGAAGTAAAGCAACCGGAACTCGGTAAAACTTGAGGTAACGGGCGCAGCGGCGATCAGATGAGACTTGTCCGCACGACGACTGGGCAGCTGACGGATTATCGGCCTATGCGGTCGTCCACTTTGCGCTGGCTGAGCGGCGGCAATCCTAGCTAAGCCGGCCGCACGTCCCTCAGCGAGGTCGAACAGCAGCTCCTCGAACCTGCGAACTCACCGTTTCGACCCGAAGCGGAAGTAGCGAATCTCGCCGCCTACGACAGCAATGCAGCGTTTGCGGACTGCGTGTAGAATTTTCTGGCGGGCCGGTCCCGGCACGTTACGCATTAGAGGGCTCAGACTCAAGCTATTCCAAATGACTGCTTTTGGCCGGGCGCGTTTTTGACGTTTGTTCGACTCTCAGGTGCGAAAATCCAGCATTGACTATCGCAGCGCGGCTCGGAGATACTCCACGTGGAGTCGTTGAAGTTCCTATCCGTCACGGCCACAGAGGACGACAATATTCTGCAATATGCCTCGGCACTCGAAGGGGCTTGCTCGTGACCGGCCCTCTCGAAATTGCCGCCAACCTGATCACCGCGGTGTCGATCCTGCTTGCTGGACGCAACAGCATTAACACGTGGTGGACCGGCATCATCGGATGCATCCTGTTCGGGTTATTGTTCTACGACGCCAATCTCTATGCCGATGTGGCCTTGCAGGTGTTTTTTCTGGTCACCAGCGCCACCGGTTGGTGGGCATGGCTGCACGGTAATCGCGGCAACCCGCTCCCGATCACTCACAGCGAACCCCGCTTGCTGCTGCTCGTTGTTCCAGCAGGCGCGCTGGTCACGGCCGCCTACGGCGCTCTTCTATTCCATTTCACCGATGCCTATGCGCCCTACGTCGACTCAGCCGTGCTGGTGTTCAGCGTCATCGCGCAGTTGATGCTGATGCGACGCAAGCTGGAAACCTGGATGTTCTGGCTGCTGGTCAATACCATTTCGGTGCCGCTCTTCGCCAGCCGCGAGCTTTACCTCACGGCCTTCCTGTACTCGGTGTATTGGGTCAATGCACTGGTGTCCTGGTTCGTTTGGAGCAAGTGCATGGCCGGTGCCAAGCAATCGCTCGCGAGCGTGCCGGTCCGCGGATGAATTCGCCGTTAAAATCCGGCTTGCTAAGCGACCCGAAACGGTTCCGATGCGGGCTCGTCGTCGGCAAGTTCTCGCCCCTGCATCGGGGCCACCAGTTCCTGATCGAACGTGCGCTGGCTGATTGTGACGAAGTACTGATCATTAGCTACACCGTGCCGGAGTTTTCGCGTTGCGAGGCTGCCGCACGGGAGCGTTGGCTGGCCAGCCTTTACCCGCAAACGCGGCGGCTGGTCATTGATCCGGCTGGCTTGGCCGATTTGTGCGTGCGCAGGGGTTTGGCGTTGCGAGACGTTCCGCATAACGACGCCGGCGACGAAGCGCACCGCCTATTCTGTGCCTGGCTTTGTCACGACGTGCTTAACGAACACCCTGACGCGGTATTCACCAGTGAAGACTACGGCGACGGGTTTGCTGCCGTCTTGAGTTGGTACTTCACGACGGCGACCGGGCGAGCGCAGACGGTTCGCCACGTCTGCGTCGACCGTGCCCGGGGTACCGTACCAGTTTCCGGAAGGGCGATGCGCGTAATGCCGGACGAGCATCACCGGTTTCTTTCGCCGATCGTGAATGCCGATTTCGTCGAACGGATTTGCCTTCTGGGTGGTGAATCGACTGGCAAGTCGGTGCTAGCCGAAGCTCTCGCAGCGGAGTTCAAGACGTCGTGGGTTCCCGAATACGGCCGCGAGCGATGGCTGGAAAAGGAAGGCCGGCTTGACTTCACCGACATGCTAGAGATTGGCCGCCGGCAGGTCGTTACCGAAGATGAGTTGGCCGGCACAGCGCGGCGCTGGCTGTTCTGCGATACCTCACCGCTGACCACCGCTCTTTACAGCAGCGACCTGTTTGGTCGGGTCGATGCAGAACTGCAACGACTGACCGATCGTGCCTACGACCGGATCTGGCTCTGCGCCCCGGATTTTCCGTTCGTTCAGGACGGCACCCGGCGCGACCCGGCCTTCCGCACCCGCCAACACGACTGGTATCTGGCCGAGCTGTCGAGACGTCGCCTGCCATTCTGGATCCTTTCGGGTAATCACCAGGACCGGCTTGGTCAGGCGAAGAAGCTCCTACTCAATGCTGCCGCACCAGAGGCCGACCTTTAACCCTGTAGGGGTGGTGTGGCCGGACTCCACATTCTGGATCTGGCCAGCACCCCTCCCTGCACGCCCTCTCCCTCCGCTTGCGGATCGTACGGCATTGACGTACGTTTCATGAGTGAGAACAGTTGCAGAAACCGCTATCTTCCAACGCTATGCCAGCGAAGTCAGGTCGGAAGTCGAGCGCATTGAGTTCATTAACTGGATTGCCGCCAATCCAGAAGCCGGCGACGTCATCCGGGGCAGTGGAGCCTACTCAAAACCCGGGGCGATTCAGCTCAGGGTCGAGCAGCGACGGACGCGTCCTCGGATTCGTCGCCGCAAAGCTGCCGTTGAAGGTTCGCTTCCCGAAAGCATTCACTGGCCAATGAGTCGTCTCTGCCCTGAAGAGACAGTCGTTTCCGCCGCGTTGCTGCGGCAGTTCATTAAGTAATGCTGCCGTCACGGGCGACTGCTCGATGTACGACCCGCACTTCTACTCCATGACGATTCCGCAGGACGTGCGCAAGTTCGCCGCTCAGCAGGGCATAGCGGCCGAGGCGCTCGCGCGCGCCGTCCACAATTTGCGAAAAATCGCCGGCCCGCCGGCCCGGCTCATTTAGGACCGGGCGGCTCCTTCATGAGCCGCAGCGCGATGCGCAAACCGAGCCAGAGATTAGCCAGCGCGAAGGTGGCGAGCACCAGCATGATCGCAAGGGGAAATTCGCGATTCTGCAGGAGCCAGGAGATCGCGGTGGAAAGCAGGTTGAGCGACACTAGCAGCCAGAACTGCGGGCTTTTCGGTTGGAAGAGTCGCGAGAGCTTCAAGCGGGCACTCCTTGCAGTGGCGAGCATGTCACGCCCGCCCACGCCCCATCAACTCTCGCTCTGCTGCATCCGCACGCTTTCGCTCGTCCTTCATCGCTGCCTTAAGTTCAGCGATTTCCGCACTCTGGCGCTCGAACGCCGATTGGAGCGCCTTCAGCTCGGCACGAACTGCAGCAAGGTCGCGTTCGGCAACACTTGCCTCATTGCGGAAATGTTTGACTTCAGCCTGGGCAGCCTCAAGCTCGGCTTCGAGCCGCGGCAGCACCTCAAGCTTCATTTCTGCGCGTGAAAGCGCCCTCCGTGCCACTTCGTGAGCATCGATTTCACGTGCAAGTGCGGCCTCCGCCTTGTTGACGATCGCGGTTGCGCGATCTTCTGCGGACTGCACGCGCTCAACTGCGTCTGCTTTCACCTGCAGGGCATGGGCTTTCATCTGCTCGATCTGACCTGCCTGCTGCTGGACTTGTGAACGCATGACTTCTAACTCTGCAACAAGTTCGGCTGCACGTTGTTCGGCTGCACGACCAGCTTCTGCGATCAGGTCTGCATCATCCTGCATCTCGGACAGTCTGACTTCGGCGTCGCGGGCGGCTTCAGCCGCGGCGGTTTTCACCTGTTCGGCGATAAGGGCCGCGATTCGTGGATCGATGGCCACTTGAGTCGCATGCATGGCGGGACGCCCCTCCCGCCACTTTTTTAGTAGCGGCGAAATCGAGTTCGGACTGCCACCAAGCAATGCGACGATTTTTCGCACGCTCGGCGTATCTCCTCGCCCCTCAATCTCTTCCGCAGCAGATGACACGGTCTCAAACGTGATGCGAGCGGCTGTCATGGCAGTCCTCCGGGAGTTTGATAACAGTTTAATTGATATCGTTACAAAATAACGTGATCTTTATTACGTTACGTAGCGAAGTCATTCACTGCTTACCAGGGGTGCTAATCACACTTCCGAAGGCCTGCCGCTTCATCGAGCTCCACAGTCAATGCCGGGCAGCGATCCTGCATCGCCCTCCCCCCAAGGCTCGCCCGTTCCGACCTCCGGCAGCAGTGGTGATTGCGCACGACCACAAGATCGACGTTATTGCCCGCAGGGGGCCATTGCACTTGTGAGGCACGGTGACATCGCGGGCGGTTCAGCGAATGACTACGCCGGCAAACCTGCAACCGCCACTCATACACGGACCACTGGGAATCGATTTGAAGGGGGCACGTTGCGATATGCACCAGTGCCTGTCGCAGGGCAGCGGATTAGGCTCATCGACACCGCCTCCATCGGGATTTCTGAGGCGCGTTCTCGCTGCAGATCCCCGCCAGGACCCAAGCTCGATTTGGCAACTGAGTGTAATGGCGTTCGTTCCGACACGAAAGCGTGACTTGCTCAGATCCTAAGCAACTCGCCTGGCTCACATCCAAGAGTGCGCGCTAGTTTCAGGATGTTGAGAACGGCAATGTTGCGTTTGCCGCGCTCGACCCCACCGAGATAGCTCCGTGCCAACCCGCTCTCAAGCGCGAGTTTTTCTTGCGACCAACCGCGTGCCTTTCTGATCTCCGTAAGGCGACGACCGAGATTGTGAAGATCTTCCTGCTGCTCTGGGGTGAGTGTTGACTTCATCCCGAGATACTAAGAATCCGACCTTTTTGCGGCCACGCTCTATGAGTGACATTCTATTATTCCATGACGTATATTTCAGTGTTTTCAAGGAGGTCCAGAAATGCCTTCATCTAATCCCCTCAGCCATCTTGATGACTCGGATCTACTCGAGTTGATGAGCCGCTATTACGCTGGAGAACGGGTCGCTACGCTGCTGCAGGAATTCAGTATTCAGTGCCCGGCCAGCCTGCTTTCGAGCTACTTCCCGCCCGAACCAACTCACGACACTTGCAGGCACTGCGGCGGCCCGATGGTAAGACCGCGACGTTCAAAGTCCTGGGGACGCGCTTCCGAGCTGATCTGCACCAAATGCGCCCACTCTGAGACTGCGCAGTGCAGATGCATCCACTGCCATGACGCCCGTTCTCGAGCCGCTGAAACGGAGTTGCAGCACCAGCAGTCGAAAGTTGTGCAGTTCTGTACGGAACGCTGGTCGTATCATGAAATCTACGTCGAGCCGCGTCAGCTTGCCGCCATTGATGCACTGGGGCTGATGAGTCTAGTGCGTTGCGGAGGATGGCTTGACGAGTGCAGCCTCGGACCAGTAGGAGCCTCTAGCATCCGACTCACTCCTGCAAAACCAGATTTCGACGAAGTTCTCGTCAGTCGACTGATCACCGCAGGCCTTGTGTCTCCCGACGCGCAATCGCCACTGCCGTCGTTCGCAGAAGAGGATGGAAAAATTGTGGGCTGGTATCCCGCGAGGGTACAGTGGCAATTACGGATGCCAGCCCCGGTCGAGTTTCTGAGCCAGCTTGAAGAGTTGGTCGCATCGTCGGCATGGCCTCAGGACTGGCATGTCGAATGCCGGGAAATGTGGCACGAACTGGCAGTAGCGGAGTGCTGGGAGTTCTGCGAATACACTCTCAGCACTCGGAATCTACCGATGCCCGGGGTTACCTCACTGACTAGCTTGCTCGAGAACTTGTTGCGCGACTTCTCGGTATCTCAGTGCTACCAACTCATCTGGACCAGCGCAAGCCGGACAACCGATTACCGAGTACGCAAAGGCATCACCGCCCATCACGCGGCCAACTATTTTGTTGGAGCGTGTCAGCGCCATGCAGACCGTGCGCGCGCGGAAGGATGGTCCATTAAGGGGCTTCGTCGGAATTATCAGATCGAGCGCTCACAAGCCAGTCACGTACTTCATGATGTGTTTCTGAAGCATGGGGAAGACGGATTTTTTTGCTGCCCGAACTCTAACTTTGGCACACACCTACGCCCCGGACTGTCAGGTACGTTTTGATGTTGCCTTTGCGGGCCTCAGAGCAGACCGACAGAGCAAGTGAGCTCAAAGCCAGTCTAGTTCTATTTTGTATCGTTCTGGGACCCTAACGATACAAAATAAGTGCGTTAAAACATAGCAAAAAAACGGCGCCTCACCGAAGGATCGGTGAGGCGCCGGGTAGTAACGCCTAGCTCAGCCGCGCAGGCAGTGAAGCCGCCCCTTCACTGGAACGTCCTGCTGGCGAAACAGCGAGCTCGTCGAGCACTTTCACCCTCCACGGAGAACCTGCACGCACCTTGGAGCGGTCGGGCGCGTAGCGAAGTTCGAAGCGCATTTCACGGCCAGCATCATCAACAGTCCCAGTCAAACTCGCCAGCGCGAGGGCCGCGCCAACGGCGAAACGAATCTTGAAGATGGAGCAATAACGTCCGCGTTTCCCTTCAAAGACGATTTCAGGAAAAAGGCGCGCAAGAACAACTCGAATTCGTTGCGGTGGCAGGTCGACAGTAAACAGGGAGTCAAGCACACGGGTGACATCAACCAGTTCGAGCTGCGCTTCGATGGCGCTCTTATCGACAGTCGCCAAACCCGCCAGCAGCGTGTCGACGCGCAAACGCTGATTTCGGACACGCTCACGCGCCTCTGCGTATCTTGCCGTGAGCAGTGAATCGTCCTCATCAGCCGACGCCAGCATATGCGACAGTCGTTCCTGGCCGCGCTCAAGCCGCGCCAATTCCTTTTTTGCTTCCTGCAATTCAAGCTCGACACCCCCTGACAGCCGCTCGCGAAGCGACGCCTTGAAAGCGTCGACAAACGATGCGGTGAGGAAATAGCGTGCGGCCTCAACCAAGAGCATCTGCACACCGACCGCTGCAACCGTCGAGGTCAGACGCTCGTCCTGACTGGCCGCGGCTTTTGCGACGGTGCAGTTTGCACAGTAAAGCGACCGGCAACTCGACTGCGCGCTCAGCACCAGCGTACTTTGACAATAGCCACACGTCACCAACCCTGCCAGCGCATGCTTTCCTCCGCCGTACCCTGATCGGGTGGCATGCTTGGCATTGCATTGCGACCAGAGCTCCTCGCTCACCAACTGAAGCTCAGGGCGCGGAAACATTTGCGCTTCGAGCGTGCGCCCGGATTTCGCAGCTCTCGAACGCAACGTTGTAGAGTCATTCCAGACAAAGACACCTTTGTAGATTGGATTCGACAACAAGTTCTGAACCGCAGCAGGTCGCCAGAAGCCCCCATCTGACTTGAGTGCTCGACGCCTCGTCGGAACGCCGCGGTCATTCAAGAATCTGGCTATTGAGTGCATTGACTCCCCGCACGCACGCCGTTCAAAAATCTCGCGCACGACTGCAGCCTCACTTTCGACGATAGTCCACCGGGACCCGATACGATTACCCTGCTGGTCAAACTCGCGCTTCAACTCGTAGCCATAGGCCGGCGTAGCAATCATGTAACCGCGCTCCAGTTGACCCAGCATGCCACGCACCACGCGATGGCGCGTGTCGCGCCCGGCTTGCTGACTAACAACACCTTCGAGACCAAGTTGCAGTTGCCAATTTGGGCGCGTCGTATCCACCCCGTTGGACGTCAGCATGCGCACTTTTAGGTTGGTCTCCAGACGCCTGAATAACTGTGCTTGCGTGAGACCGTCACGCGACAGGCGTGAAAACTCATCAACCAACAAAACGGTGAACCTGTGACTGTCCCACGCTTCCAGAAGCTGCTTGAACCCCTCCCGCTTTTCATCACCCTCGGCACGACCGGTAATCGCAGCATCGCTAAACACGAGAACATCGTTCATGTTCAAAGAATGCTGCTTGCCGAGTTCCTGGCAGCGGCGAATCTGGTCTTCAATTGAAGTCTCGCGCTGCTTCTCGTCAGAGTAACGCGCATAAATTGCACAACGTTCCGTCACTTAAAACCCTCCTCATTACTTTGCTTCGAGTCGCGGAGTTGCTGAGCCGCAATTTCGGCAAGCAGCACTGCGAAATCCCGCAACTCGATTGGCAAGTTCTGCTCATGAGGGCGGTTACTCCGTATAGCGACGAGCGGCGGGGATACGGATGTCTTTTTTGACTTTTTTTCCATTGCGTTTGTCCTTGAGGTCTTTCAGCACACGGGGTGACTGATCGCGCTCACCCAGCGGTAATCTGGCAAAGGGATTCAAGTGCGCGCACTGCGTCCTTCCACACGCGCACGGAAGTCGATGACATTCGGCGGCAGCAAGTCGATTTCTACCCCAGGTCCGCTCCGCTCCGTTCGAGAGTCATATGCGAGCGGCGGCTGCGACACCTCACTCATGGTTGATGTCGATGACCTTGGCGCCCGCGAGCCCCCAATCCCAGCGGATTGCCCATCAAGCGACTCGACAGTCACCACCGTCCGGCGTCGCCCCCGGTGCACATACCTGCTCGTTGTGCCCAAAGCCAGCTCATCCATCTTGTCCGCAAGATTGCCGGCACACAGATGCGTGTAACGCTGCAGCATCCGCATGTCTCGGTGACCCGATATCGCCTGCAGTTCGATGAGCTGAAACCGACCGGATTCAGCCAAACGACTGATCGCTTCGTGGCGCAGGTCGTGAAAATGGAAGTCCTTAACGCCACTCTTTGGAATCACGCGGTTGAAGAAGGCTTTCTTGAGCGCGTTTGGTGTGAGTGCGAGCAACGGGCGCGGATCGTCGCATGCCTCATCGCCCTGAGCCGCAATCAGCGCCTTGACGACCTCGATGGCTCGCCGTGAGAGCGGCACACGCCGGTTACGTCCGTTTTTCGTATCACGCGCGAGCGCGCAGCGGCGCTCGAAACACACATCTGCCGCTGTCAACTTCAACAGTTCGCCCCGGCGCATCCCAGTCTCAAGCGCCAAGATGATCGCAGGCTCGACAAAGGGGTTCTCGTCTGCGCGTGCCGCATCAAGAAGTGCGGCCTCCTCGGTCGGAAGCAGACGCCGATCGCGCTCGTTGAAATACTTCGGCCGGCGGAGTCCCTTGAACGGGCTCTCGACAGGCGCAATTTTCCAGACGTCGTCTGCGTAGCGCAGCGCTTGTGAGATGACGTCGAGCTCACGGTCGACGGTCGCGGGCGCGACTTCTGTAAGCCGGTCGCTGATGAAGTCTTGCAGGTCTTCGGTCACCAGCGCCGCGAGCTTCTTGTCGACGAACGCTTCGTCACGAAGAAGACGCCGGATGCGCGTACGCTCAATGTCCGCACCTTTGTGAGTTGGGACAACCTCTTCAAGGTAGCGCTCAAGCAGTTCGCGCAGCGTCGTCCTTGCCGCGATCGCATAGTCGCGCACGATGCTGACCGACAGGTTTGCCTCGACCTGGTGGCGTGCCTGCTCGGCCTCTTCGAACGAATCAAACGTAATGCACTGTAACGGCACGCCCTTGCGACGGATGCGCAGTTGAAACGCTGTTTCAAGTTGCGTGACACGCGCCTTGATGCCGCCTGCACTCAATTGTTCGACGTAGGCCTTGGCCGCCGCCTGCTGCGAAAAACGCCGGTTAAGGCTAGCGTTCGAGCGAACGGTGACGACAAAGGGTGACCGATTACAGATGCTGCTTGAAGAAACACGCGATAACATGCCGTACTCCACGTTGGGAGTACCGTATAGGCAAGATGCAGGGGGATGGCGCGAAAAAGTTTCGCGGCGGAGACTTTGCGTCAAATTTTGACGCAAAAATGGAGCAAACCCTTCCGGATTTTGCTCCATTTTGCCGCAGTTCAAATCATAAGCCTATGATTCGACGGGAATTTTTGGTCGGGGAAAGAGGATTCGAACCTCCGGCCCCTGCGTCCCGAACGCAGTGCTCTACCAGGCTGAGCTATTCCCCGACACTGATTTACAACTTTGCTTCGTGCTCTGCGAAGCCAGAAACTATATCAGTAATTTCTCGCAACTGCAAAGTCCGATAATTGTAGCAACGCATCCTTGAAAATGGAAGGGGGAAGTGTCGAAATAGCGTCGATTGCGCGATTTGCTTCTTCCCGCGCATAGCGCCGGGCCTCGTCCAGGGCCTGGGTGCTCTGAATGGCCTCGAGTACGGCCGCAAAATCGTCGCGTCCGCCGTTCTCGATTGCGCCTCGTACCAGTGCGGCCTGCTCGGGCGTACCGTGCTGCATGACGTGAATCAGCGGCAGGGTGGGCTTGCCTTCGGCGAGGTCGTCGCCGAGGTGCTTGCCGGTTTCCGCTTCGTCAGCGGAGTAGTCGAGCACGTCGTCGATGATCTGGAAAGCCGTGCCGAGATGCATGCCGAAGGCTGCGAGACGGGTCTCGGTGGCTTCATCCGCACCGGCGAGGATGCCGCCAAGCCGGGCGGCCGCTTCGAACAGCTTGGCCGTCTTGTAGCGGATGACGCGCAGGTAGTCGTCGATTTCGACGTCGGCATCATGGCAGTTGAGCAACTGCAGCACTTCCCCTTCGGCGATGACGTTGGTTGCATCCGACAACACGTCCATTACCCGCATGTTGTTGACGCTCACCATCATCTGAAAGGCGCGCGAGTAGAGGAAGTCGCCCACCAGAACCGAGGCGGCGTTGCCGAACAGGGCGTTGGCGGTCTTGTTGCCACGCCGGAGTTCGGATTCGTCGACCACGTCATCGTGCAGCAGGGTGGCGGTATGGATGAACTCCACCACCGCAGCCAGCTCGTGATGATGCGTGCCGCGGTAGCCCATCGCGCCGGCCGCAAACAGGACGAGCGCGGGGCGCAGGCGCTTGCCACCGCTGTGAATAATGTATTCCGCGACCTGCCGGATCAGAACCACATCGGAGTGAAGTCGCTGTCGGATGACGGCATCCACCGCCTGCATATCGGCGGCAATAGGTGCAAATAGCTGCTGGGCGGACAAGACTGGATGCTCGCGGAAAAAACGGGATGGTAGGTGGCTGCTGCAAGGCGCGTCAAGGAAGACTGCGGATTGATCGGTCGAGAAACGAGCCTCTGTTAGGCAGGAAACATATCTAAGGCACGCACCCGGTCGGGGAAATCGGTGATTACGGTCTCAACCCCCATGCGCAGCAAGGCTTTCGCGCGCTCGGCGTCATTTTCGGTGTACACCGCAAGATGATAGCCACTGTCACGGATCGTCCGGGCCTGTGCTGCATCGAGCGCGCTTGCACAGACATGAATCGCGTGCACGCCCAGGGCTGCTGCGCGGCTTGCCCAGTCCGCGGGCAAATCCTCGACCAGCAGACCGTAGATCGCGCCAGGCAGGATCTCCATTGCCGCGGCCAGGGACGCATCTTCAAACGAGGAGATGACCAGCCCCGGCACGCCATTGGCCCGCCCCCGGATAAGATAGTCGGCGACAACGCGCCCGGTCTGATGCTCGAAACCGGCTGCGGGCTTGATCTCCAGATTCACCGCCAGACCAAGGGCCGCACAGCGCGCGAGCGCCTCGTCCAGCGTCGGCAGCCGTTCAGCGGCAAAGCGCGCATCAAACCAGCTGCCGGCATCAAGCTGGCGCAGTTGCGCCAGTGTGTGACGACTCACCTCACCGTGCCCGCTTGTCGTTCGCTCCAGCGTTTCGTCGTGAATCAGCAGCGGAAAGCCGTCTGCGCTGAGCATGACATCGAACTCGACGCCTCGACAGCCATGCTTCACCGCAACCTCAAGCCCGGCCAGCGTGTTCTCCGGCGCAAGCGCGCCGCCGCAGCGATGCGCCAGCACCTGAGGCAGAGGCCACAGCTGCACTTGGATCAGCTCCCGGCAGCGCGCACCACGGCGTTGTCGAGTGCTTCCTTGGCCGCCTTGCGGTCGGCCCAGACGCCTGCCAGCTCTTCGTCGATGATGCGCCTCACCTTCTCGCGCCCCACGACCGGTTGAGCGGCCGAGTCACCCGTCACCGGCTTGTTGGTGAGCTGGCCGACCGCCACCTTGATGTTCTCAAGATCGGTTCCGAGCAGTTCGCTGCGTGAAGCCAGCAGGCCCGCACGATTCAGCGGCAGATAGCCCGTTTCGCGCTGCCAGACGACCTGGTTTTCGGGCTGCAGCCAGAAGCTGACGAACTTCGCGACACCCTTGTACTCAGCCGCTTTCTTGCCTGCCGCAACCCACATGGCCGGACCGTCGGCGAGCGTGTTCTGCGGCGCACCCGGAAAATCGTCGTAGTACGGCAGCTGCGCCACACCGACATCGATCGTGCCCTTGCTGCGGAATCCGGCCCAGCTGTTGGACGGGGCCGCGATGACCGCGCATTCGCCACTGGCAAAATGCTGCCCGGCTTCGTTGCCACGCTCGAACACCTGCAGGTAACGCGCCCGGTGCCAACTCGCCATCATGGCGACGTGCTTGACCTGGAACATGCCGTTGAACGACGGAGCAGACACTTTTCCGCGCATCGCTGCAACCGGTTCGTTGTGCCACGCGCTGAGGTTCTCCACCATCACCCGGCCCGGCTCAGCCACCGTATAGGGGCAGGTATGTCCGGCATCGGCGAGGCGGCCGAGGACAGTCTGAAGATCGAACCACGTTGCCACGCTGGTGGTTTCCGGATTCATCCCGGCACGCCGCAGTGCATCGCGGTTCAGGAACAGCACCGGCGTCGACAGGCCGATCGGAAGGGCCAGCAGCTGGCCTTTGGAATCCACCGGGGTGCGCGTCATCATTGCGGGCGGGCGCAGCGTCTGCAGCGCGCTGCCGGTTTCCTTCATCACCGCGTGCAAGGGCTTGAAGCGGGGTTTGCCGGCCAGGAAACGCTCTTCATCGTCGCCCTCGAGAATCATCAGGTGCGGCGCATTGGCAGACTTCCAGTCCTGCTCGGACAGCACCACCTGGTATTCCTTGCTCTGCGCGTTGAAGCGCTCGACCAACGCCTTCAGGGATGCCGCACCTTCCTCGGGAAGACGCTGAAAGAGCTCGATCTGCTGCACTTCAGCAGGCTTGGCGGGCGCTGCCGCAACCGCATGACTGGCGACCGCAAGCACGGACCAGGCGCCAATGCCGAGTGCGCGACGAAAACCGAATCGGGAAACGAATGAATGCATGGGATATCTTGATCTCAGGACTGGAACGAGCCGTGTTCGGAATAACGCACAAGGCGTGCGATAAGTTTCAAATTATAGACGGCGTGCGTGAGAAGATCGTGAAGGGCTCACCTGCGCTCACATCTTGATACATGCTTCAAGATTTCGGCTGCGCTGCCGTTAGCTCCAATAACGTCAATCGATTCGAACAGACCATGCGCAAGAAGATTCGGTTTCTGATCCTGCTGGCCCTGATTCCGCTGACAACGGGATGCGACCAGCTGGTCGAACTGCTTGAGCTTCCCAACCCGGCGAAGGAGGCCGCGCTGGCAGAAGCGGAAGGCCAGGCCATCGGCAGCGCCTGTCGTCATGCCGGTCGCTCGCTGGAGGATTGCTACCTCCTCAACCCCTCGGCACAGAAGGCAGCCGTGTTCGCAGGCTGGCGGTCGATGAACGACTACATGATGGAAAACAAGCTGGAGGTTGTGCCCTCGCAGCTGCAGGCCAAGCCGACAGCGACCGACCCCGCTGCCCCGGCACCGGCAGGCGCGCCCGCTTCGGCGCCTCCGGCCAAGGCAGGCGCTCACTGAGGAGCGGGCACAACGCGCGCTCAGGGCGCGGGATTGGTGTAGCGCAGGTGAATGCGCTCGATCGCCTCAAGCAGCTCCGGGGTAAGCGGTTTCGACCAGGCATCCAGATTCTCCGCCAGCTGCGCTGAAGTACTGGCGCCGATGATGGTGCTCGCCACGCAGCTGCGGTGATACACGAAGGACAGGGCAAGCTCGGTCGGCGCCAGGCCATGCTCGCGCGCAAGCTCGGCATAAGCCGCCACCGCGGGTTGAACGTTCGGCTTGGTATAGCGCTGCCCGAAGGACTCGAACTCATTCAGACGGCCCGCTGCAGCCGGGTTTGCAAGATACTTGCCGGTCAGGTGCCCGAACGCGAGCGGGGAATACGCCAGCAGGCCGACCTGTTCGCGATGACAGACCTCGGCCAGGCCATACTCGAACACCCTGGTCAGCAGGCTGTACGCGTTCTGCGTCGACACCACGCGCGGCAGCCCGGCTTCGGCAGCGATGCGCGCAAACTCCATTACCCCCCACGGATGCTCGTTGGACAATCCGACGTGGCGGACCTTGCCCTCGTCCACCAGTTCGGCCAGCGCTTCGAGCTGAGCACGGATCGGCGTGCACTCACGCTCCTTGGCGGGGTCGTACTGCCACTGCCCGAACAGCGGCTGATTGCGTTCCGGCCAGTGCAGCTGATACAGGTCGATGTAGTCCGTCCGCAGGCGCCGCAGACTGCCCTCGACCGCCTCGCGAATATTGGCACGGTCGAGCGCCAGCGGCCCGCCACGAATCCAGCCCAGACTGCGTGCCGGCCCCGCCACCTTGGTGGCAAGCACGACTTTTTCGCGCACCTGCCGGCTCAACCAGTTACCGACGATGGTTTCGCTCGCGCCACAGGTTTCAGCGCGCGCCGGCACCGCGTACATCTCGGCGGTATCGATGAAGTTGAGACCGCGCTCAAACGCCATGTCGAGCTGATCATGCGCGTCGGCCTCAGGCGTCTGCTGCCCGAACGTCATCGTCCCGAGGCACACCGCGGACACCCGCGGCCCCTGCCCGCCCAGCACCCGATAGATCATCCCGCCGTCGCTCATCCGCATTTCTCCTGTTGATTCAAGCCGTCACGACATATCATGCGACCCTTCGCATCACCATGATACTTCAGCGCTCCGGCGCCACCTGCCCATGTCCGACCATACCCCGCCCGCCAGTATCGCCATCTCCGGCCTGCTCGCCTATTGCCGCCCCGGCTTCGAGAAAGAGCTGGCATCCGAACTGGACGACATCGCCGCCGACGCCGGCATGATCGGCTTCGTCCGCACCCAGCCCAACTCGGGCTATGCGGCCTTCGAAGCCTTCGAGCCCGTCCCTGTCTCCACCCTGGGCGAGCACGCCGACTGGCGCAAGCCGGTGTTCGCCCGTCAGCTGCTGCCGTGGTTCGCGAAGGTAGACGACCTGCCCGAACGCGACCGCGCCACGCCCATCGTTGCCGCAGTGCATGCTTCGGGACAGCGCTTTTCCGGCGTCGTGCTCGAAACCCCGGACAACGACGAAGCCAAGCAGCAATCCGGCTTCTGCCGCCGCTTTGCCGAGCCCCTCACGCGTGCGCTCGAAAAGGCCGGACGTCTGCGCACCAGCAAGACCGGTCTGCCCTTGCTGCATGTCGTTTTCACCAGCCCGACCACGGCCTGGCTTGCCTCCGGCCTGCCCGGCATGTGCGCGCCGTGGCCGATGGGCATCCCGCGCCTGCGCATGCCCTCCAACGCGCCCAGCCGCTCCACGCTCAAGCTCGCCGAAGCCTTTATGACCCTGCTCTCGGACGAGGAGCGCGAGAACAACATCCGCGCCGGTCAGCGCGCGGTGGACCTTGGCGCAGCGCCCGGCGGCTGGACCTGGCAACTCGCCAATCGCGGCCTGCGGGTGATTGCCGTCGACAACGGCCCGATGAAGGACTCGGTGATGGCGACCGAGATGGTCGAGCACCTCAAGGCCGACGGCTTCACCTGGCGCCCGCAGCGCGCGGTGGACTGGATGGTGTGCGACATGGTCGAGCAACCGAGCCGGATTGCGTCGTTGATGGCCGACTGGGTGGCGACCGGACGCTGCCGCCACACCATCTTCAACCTCAAGCTGCCGATGAAGCGCCGCCTCGAAGCCGTGGAGCAGTGCCGCATCCTGATTCAGAAACGGCTCGCCAGCGTCGGTCCCTACGATCTGCGCATCAAGCAGCTGTATCACGACCGCGAAGAGGTCACCGCGTACCTGACGCTCAAGCGCTGAGTCCGCTCCAGCACCCTGCGCACAGCCGGTTGTGCCGGCTGAGCGCGGGATCGCGCGCATTCGCTCACATTCGCGCGACCGTGCTCTCCCCGAGACCGGCACGACACTCCCGCACATGCACTTGCGCCGGAAGCACTTGTCACAAAACGCTTTTCGGCCTGTGTGTATAATCCTTTCTTTTTTCCGTATCCAGCCCGCCCGCCGGCACCCGCACTCGTCAAGGGCGCATTCCCGGCGCATGCTCATCCTGACACCCACAGTGGTCACATGATTGCGCGGCAGTTGGCCCAACCAGAAAGGCGCTCATGAGTTTTGCCGACCTCGGCCTCATCCCGGAACTCCTGCAAGCCGTAGCAGAATCCGGCTACACCGAACCCACCCCGATCCAGAGCCAGGCAATCCCCATCGTGCTTGCCGGCAAAGACATTCTGGGCGGTGCCCAGACCGGCACCGGCAAGACCGCAGGCTTTACCCTGCCCCTGCTGCAACGCCTTGCCCGCCACGCCAGCACCAGCACCTCCCCCGCCCGTCACCAGACACGCGCGCTGATTCTCGCGCCGACCCGCGAACTGGCGATGCAGGTGTATGAGTCGGTCAAGACCTACAGCAAGCACATCCCGTTGCGCTCGACCTGCATTTACGGTGGCGTCGACATGAAGGCCCAGGTCGCCGAACTGCGCCGCGGCATCGAAATCGTCATCGCCACACCGGGGCGCCTGCTCGACCACGTCCAGCAAAAGACCATCCAGCTCAACCAGGTCGAAATGCTCGTGCTCGACGAAGCCGACCGCATGCTCGACATGGGCTTCATCCCCGACATCAAGCGCATTCTTGAGCTGCTACCGGCGAGCCGTCAGAGCCTGCTGTTCTCGGCCACCTTCTCCGACGAGATCAAGAAGCTCGCCGACCAGATGCTGAAGGACCCGCAGCTGATCGAAGTCGCGCGCCGCAACATGGTGTCGGAAACCATCACGCACGTCGTGCACCCGGTTTCCGCTGGCATGAAGCGCAACCTGCTCGCGCACCTGCTGCGCCATCAGCCCGACACCCAGGCACTGGTCTTTGTTGCCACCAAGATCGTATGCGGCCGCCTCGCCCACTTCCTGGAGCGCAGCGGCATCTCCGCCGATGCCATCCACGGTGACAAGGGGCAGCAACAGCGCACCGAAACCCTGGAGGCGTTCAAGGCCGGCAAGCTGCGCGTCCTCGTCGCCACCGACGTTGCCGCACGCGGCATCGACATCGACGAACTGCCCAACGTCATCAACTTCGAGTTGCCGCACACCGCCGAAGACTACGTCCACCGTATCGGCCGCACCGGCCGTGCCGGCCACAAGGGCAACGCGGTGTCGCTGGTATGCTCCGAAGAAAAGCACTACCTCGCCGACATCCAGAAGCTGATCAAGCTCGAGATCCCGCAGGAAATCGTGCCCGGCTTCGACCCCGATCCCGATTTCTTCGAAGCCGGCAGCCGTCACCGTGGCCGACGCAGCGGCGGTGCCAGCGCAAGCGCATCGATGCCGCAGGAAGCACGGCAGAAAGCACCGGCAGCGCCCCGTGCGGCACCTGCCGCAGGCGAGTCGCGCGGCGGACGCAATGGCGGCTCAGCAGGCGGCGGCAATCGCGGCCGGCAGAAGTCTACGGTTGCGCCCGACGGCTTCGATTTCAGCAAACCCTACGAACCCGCCCGCGCCCCCGAAGTGGCAGCGGACGTCGCAGCGGCCGCCGAAAAAGCCGCCCCGCGCCGCCCGCAGCGTCCGATCGCGGTACTGCTGGGCGGGCTGGGGCGGAAATAGGCCCGCGTCGCCCGGCTATTCGACCGATTTGGCGGCAGCACTTCAAGTATCCTGAACCCGTGCCGATAACAGGCAAGGACACTTGGACATGCTGTCGCCAATGAAGCACGCTGGTCCCGCAAGGGACAACAACAATCCTGATGAGCCCTTCGTCCCCGACCTCTCGGAAGGGGCAGAAACCGGCGTGTATCTGGCCCTGCTCGAGCTCATCGACGAAGGCCTGATCATTACCGGCGACGAGCGCATCATCGACGCCAACAGCGCAGCGTGCCGACTGCTTGAGCGCGACTACCGGCAGATCGCCGGTCGCCTCCTGACCGAACTCTTCGTCGACGAGCAGGCTTTTCTCGAGGCGCGCGCCCGGGTGCTGATTCAGGGCGAAATGCGCGGCACCCTGCAGATCGCCCTCCCCGATGGCAGCCCACGCACTTTCCGCTTTGTTGCTGCAGCCCGCCTGCGACCGGGCATCCATGCCCTGATCCTGAGCCCTGAACACCCGACAGACACCCAAACCGGGCCATCAGACACCGCACCTGCGGCCCGGGCAGACAGCGTCTGGCCCCGCCTGGCCGCCGCGCTTGCGCAAGCGGTCATCGTGATCGACGACCGCAACCGCATCAGTGCCGCCAACGCCGCTGCGCTCGACACCCTTGGCATGACCCGCAGCGAGCTGATTGGTCACAACGCCGACCGCTGCCTCGACATTCACTGGCCCGCGCCTGGCGCCCCCCCGGTCGCCCGCATCAGCCCGCGCAGCAACCCTCAGGCACTCGACGCCCGCGTCCTTGCCGGCCCGCGCGACGGCTGGCACCTGTTGCTGCTGCCGCCGCCCCGCATGAACATCACGGGCGGCACCGTGTCCGCCGACTCCAGGCCGCCCCGCGGCCTTCAGCACCCCAGAATCGAAAGCACACGGCTCGACCTGCACTTTCAGCCCCTGGTCAATGTCCGCAGCGGCGCAATTCATGCAGGCGAGGCCTTGCTGCGCTGGCACCACCCCCGCCTCGGGCTGATTCCGTTTCGCGACTTCGCCGGCGCCGCACGTGATGATGGCCGCCTGCCCGAACTGGGCGGCTGGGCGCTGCGGGCCGCCTGCCGTGCGGCAAACTCGTGGCCGCTCACACAGGGACGCGCACCCACGGTGACCGTCAACATCGCGATCGAACAGATCATGCATGGCGCCCTCGTGCAGCAGGTCATCACCGCACTGAGCGAAAGCGGGATCGCGCCGAAGCGCCTGGAGCTCGATCTCGACGAAGCGGTGCTGGCAGTACCGGACGACAACATCTCGGCCACCCTGAGCTCACTCGCCAGCCTCGGCGTGCGCCTTGCGATAGACGACTTCGGTCACGGCCTGAACTCCATGCCGCGTCTCAGACGCTACCCCATCCAGGCCTTGAAACTTGCGCCGGAACTGGTGAGCGGCGTGGGCAAGGACGACGACAGCAACGCCCTGGTCGAGGCCATCGTGTGCATGGCCGCACCGCTGGGCCTCAAGGTTCTCGCTCGCGGCGTGGAGAACGAGGCGCAACAGTCCTTCCTCCTCGCGCTCGGCTGCGAACTGCAGCAGGGACCGCTGTTTGGCGCACCGATGGCCGACGTGGAGTTCGCCCGTTTTCTATCGGGTCAGCTTTTTTGTTAGGATCGCTGCGGGTCCGGGCTTGAAACTTCACTTCCATGCAACAGGCAGACAAATCCACGATGCTCGACAAGGCACGCTATATCGTCGTTGAAGGGCCGATCGGCGCGGGCAAGACCTCGCTTGCCATCCGCCTGGCGGAGCATCTGCAGGCCAACACCCTGTTCGAGCAGCCCGAAGCCAACCCCTTCCTGGCGCGCTTCTACCAGAATGCCGAGCGCTGGGCGATGTCGACCCAGCTGTCATTCCTGTTCCAGCGCATCGACCAGCTCGCCGCGCTGCCCCAGGACGACGCCGAAGCCCCGCGCATCGTCTCCGACTTCCTGCTCGAGAAAGACCCCCTCTTTGCCAGCCTGAACCTCACCGACGAAGAGCGTGCGCTGTATCAGCGCGTGTTCGACGCGATGAAACCGGCCGCACCGCCCAAGCCGGATCTGGTGATCTACCTGCAGGCACGCGCGGATACCCTGGTCGAGCGCATCCGCAAGCGCGGCATGGAGGCCGAGCGGCGCATCACCGAAGCCTACCTCGAACGCGTGGCCGACCATTACGCGCGCTTCTTCTACCAGTACGAAGACGCGCCCTTGTTCGTCGTCGATGCTGGCATACTCAATCCGGTTGATAACGAGGCTGACTTCGAACTGCTGGTCGACCGCCTGCGCAACATGCGCAGTTACCGTGAGTTTTTCGCCTACGCGGGCTGAACGGACGCACCGCACGTTCAATTCCTGCTTGTGCATTGCACCAGTTTGGTGAAAACTGCGCCCTCCTTTCAGGAGCGAACGATGAGCTACCTCCAGGACAACAAACCGATCACCCTGTTCGAGCTGGGCAAGATGCGCGCCGAAGGCCGCAAAATCGCCATGCTCACCTGTTATGACGCGAGCTTCGCCACCCTGGTGGAGCGTTGTGGCGTGGACGTGGTGCTGGTTGGGGACTCCCTCGGCAACGTGCTCCAGGGCCAGAAGTCCACGCTCCCGGTCACCATGGAGCACATGGTGTATCACACCGAATGCGTCGCACGCGGATGCAACCGCCCGTTCATCGTCGCCGACATGCCCTTTGGCAGTTACCACGAGAGCCCGGCACAGGCCATGCGCAATGCCGCACGGCTGATGGCCGCCGGCGCGCAGATGGTCAAGCTCGAAGGCGGCGAGTTCATGGCCGAAACCGTGCATTTCCTGGTCGAACGCGGCGTACCGGTCTGCGCTCACATCGGCCTGACCCCGCAATCGGTCCATCAGCTGGGTGGTTACCGGGTTCAGGGCCGCAATGAAGCCGGCGCCGAACGCCTCAAGGCCGACGCACTCGCGCTCGAGGATGCCGGTGCAGGCCTGATGGTCATGGAAATGGTGCCGGCAACGGTGGCCACCGAGATCACCTCCATTCTCAAGTCGATGGCCACCATCGGCATTGGTGCCGGCCCGTCATGCGATGGCCAGGTCCTCGTGCTGCATGACCTGCTCGGTGTCTATCCCGGCAAGACGGCCCGCTTCGTGCGCAACTTCATGAACGGTGCAGGCAGCATCGACGAGGCCGTCACCGGCTACGTCGCTGCAGTCAAGGATGGCAGCTTCCCCGCAGCAGAGCATTGCTACTGAAGCACTCCGCCCGCGGACATCAAGAGGTTAACAACATGCAGATTCACACCACGATCGAGTCGCTGCGCGCGGCGCGCGCCAAAGCCGGCCGTGTCGCCCTTGTACCCACCATGGGCAACCTGCACGAGGGACACATCGCGCTGATGCGTCAGGCCGGCACACGAGCCGACTGCGTGATCGCCAGCATCTTCGTCAATCGACTGCAGTTCGGCCCCAGCGAGGACTTCGACAAGTACCCGCGCACGCTCGAGTCCGACTGCGAAAAGCTGGAGGCTGCAGGGGTCAGGCACCTGTTCGCGCCCGACGAAAAGGTGATGTATCCGCAGGTGCAGCACTATCACGTTGATCCCGCGCCGGCCCAGGTCTCGATTCTCGACGGAGAATTCCGTCCGGGCCACTTCCGCGGCGTCGCCACCGTGGTGCTGAAGCTGCTCAATATCGTGCAGCCCGACGTGGCGCTGTTCGGCAAGAAGGACTACCAGCAGCTGATGGTGCTGTCCAACATGGTGCGCGAACTGGCGCTGCCGGTCGAGGTCGTGCCCGGTGAGACGGTGCGTGCAGACGACGGCCTCGCGCTGTCTTCGCGCAATGCTTACCTGACGGCAGAGCAGCGTGCCGAGGCGCCTGCCCTTCACCGGCTGCTGACACGCATCAGCGCCGCGGTGCGCAGCGGCGACCACGACTTCCTGAAGCTCGAAACAGAGGCGATGAGCGAGCTCGCAGCACGTGGCTGGAAGCCCGACTACGTTGCCATTCGCCACCGCGCAGACCTTCAGCCACCGGTACATGCCGACGACCCGCTGGTCGTGCTTGCGGCAGCCAGGCTGGGGGTGACCCGACTGATCGACAACCTCGAGATCTGAGCTGCGGTGTCGCATCAGGGTTCGCCCTGCCTTGCAAGCTTGCGCGTAACATCTCAAGCTATGACGAATTAGAAAGAATCGCCCATGAAGGCGAGTAGCTGTACGGACCCAAAGGAGGAAACCCGGAGATGACGACTACCGTAGGACAGATTCTTGCCCAGAAGGGCAACAAGGCCATGGCAGTGCTACCCGAAAGCTCCGTGCTCGACGCTTTGCGGATCATGGCGGAACACGATATCGGCGCAGTACTCGTTGTCGAGGGCGAGCGCCTTGTGGGCATCTTCACCGAGCGCGACTACGCACGCAAGGTCGTGCTCAAGGGGCTGGTGTCGCGCGATGTAAAAATCCGCGAGCTGATGACGGCCAACCCGCGCACGGTCACGCCGTCGTGCACGGTCGATGAGGTCATGCAGACCATGACGGAAAACCGCTTTCGGCACCTGCCGGTTGTCGAAGACGGCAAGATTTCCGGCATCGTGACCATCGGCGACATGGTGAAGTGCATCGTCAGCCAGCAACAGGCCACCATTGAGCAGTTGTCGAACTACATCGCCGGCGACCTGGCGACCTGAACCTCTTCTGGCGGAGGCCCCCCAAGAGGGGCTCATCCGCCAGCAGACAGGCCCGCAGGCTCAGCTCAGGGCCTTGCCCACGACCTCCGCCACATCCGGCGACAGCCCTTCCGAGGCCAGCACGCGCTCAAGCTGCGGCCGGATGCTGGCCTGCAGCTCGGGGGTGTAACGCCGCCAGTTTTCCAGCGCCCGTGCCATCCGCGAAGCCACCTGCGGATTGGTCGCATTGAGCGCAATGACCTGATCGGCCCAGAACACGTGCCCGCTGCCGTCCGCGGCGTGGAACTCCCCCGCGTTGGCACGGAAGAAGGTGCCGAGCAAGGCATAGACCTTGTTCGGATTCGACAGGCTGAAAGCCGGATCGGCCATCAGCGCGCGCACCCGGTCCACGGTCGGTTCTGCCGCATCGCTCCAGCGCCACGTCCCAGCCTGCAGGGCAAACCACTTGTCGAGCACCAGCGGGTCCTTGAGATAGCGCTGATGGAAGGCCTGCAGCGCGGTCTCGCGTGCAGCACCTGACACCTGCGCGAGCGCAGCCAGGGCGCCGAAACGCTCGGTCATGTTGGTGGCGGCATCGAAACGTGCCTGTGCCAGCGCCAGGCCCTCAGCATCGCCCGCGGCGGCCAGATAGCGCAGGGCGAGATTGGCCAGCGCACGGCGACCGGCGTCAGCCGGGTGGTAGCGATATTCGCCGGGCACCTGCATTGCCGCGAACAGTGCTCTCCACTCACCCGCCAGAACCGAGCCCAGGTGGCGCGTGAGCCCCACCAGCGCAGCACGCAAGGCCTGCGGATCGGCAACGCTCATGCGCTCGAGCAGGAAGCCTTCGGCCGGCATGGCCAGCGCTTGGGCACGGAAGGCCGGATCGAGCGCCGTGTCTTCGAGCAGCGTGCGGAAAGCCGCGACGAAGGCCTCGGGCACGGCCTGCATGGCACCGCCGGCTGAGGCCAGGATGATGCGCTCGCTGTAACGCTGCGCGGCATCCCAGCGATTGAAGGGATCGCTGTCGTGAGCCATGCGGAAGGCCAGCCGTGCATCGTCTTCTTCCAGCTCCAGAATCACTGGCGCCGAGAAGCCCCGCAGCAGCGAGGGCACGGGCTCGGCCGCGAGGCCGATGAAACGGAAGTGCTGCTCGGCCGAGTTCAGCGCCAGCACCCGCGTCGTTGCACCCGGCTGAGCCTCACCCTCCAGCTGCAGTGCGCAGTCACGCCCGTCCGGTCCGATCAGGCCGAGCGCCACCGGAATCACCAGCGGCTGCTTCTCGGCCTCGCCCGGGGTCGGCGGCGTATGCTGACTCAGGCTCAGCGTGTAGCTGCCGCTGGCCGCATCCCACGCACCAGCGGCCCGCAGGCGTGGCGTGCCAGACTGGCTGTACCAGTGCATGAACTGGTCGAGATCGCGGCCATTGGCCTCGGCCATCGCATCGACGAAATCGTCGCAGGTCACGGCGCAGCCGTCGTGATAGCTGAAGTACAGATCCATGCCGTTGCGGAAACCCTCGGGCCCGAGCAGGGTGTGCAGCATGCGGATCACTTCCGCCCCCTTCTCGTACACCGTGGCGGTGTAGAAGTTGTTGATTTCCTGATAGCTGTCGGGGCGGATCGGGTGCGCCATCGGCCCGCCGTCTTCCGGGAACTGTGCCGCACGCAGCACCCGGACATCGTCGATGCGCTTCACCGCCCGCGCCGAGGCCGCGCCTTCGGGGCCGGCTGCGCGGGCGAGCATGTCGGCCGAGAACTGCTGGTCGCGGAACACGGTGAGGCCTTCCTTGAGCGTGAGCTGGAACCAGTCGCGGCAGGTCACGCGGTTACCCGTCCAGTTATGGAAGTACTCATGCGCCACCACACTCTCGACGTTCTCGTAGTCGATGTCGGTTGCGGTGTCCGGCTTGGCCAGCACGAACTTGGTGTTGAAGATGTTGAGGCCCTTGTTCTCCATCGCCCCCATGTTGAAATCGGCCACTGCAACGATCATGAAGCGGTCGAGATCAAGCTCGAGGCCGAAGGTGGTCTCGTCCCAGCGCATCGAGTGGATGAGCGAATCCATCGCATGCTCGCAACGGTCGAGGTTGCCTTCCTCCACCCACACCTGGAGCAGCACCTTGCGTCCGGACGCGGTTTCCACCTCACGCTTGAGCGCGACCAGCTTTGCCGCCACCAGCGCAAACAGATAAGACGGTTTGAGGAAGGGATCTTCCCACTTCGCGTAGTGACGCCCTTCGGGCAGATCGCCCTGTTCAAGCAGGTTGCCGTTCGACAACAGGACCGGGCAGGCTTCACGGTCGGCATCGAGGGTGACGGTAAAGCGCGCCATCACATCCGGACGATCGGGGAAGCAGGTGATGCGGCGGAAGCCCTCCGCCTCGCACTGGGTGAAGAAACCGCCATTCGACAGGTAGAGCCCGGAGAGCGTGGTATTGGCTTTTGGATTGACCCGGGTGACCACTTCGAGCGTCACCGATTGCTCGGGGCCGGCCACGTCGATTTCGAGCAGGCTGCCATTCTCACGCAAGGCGCCGGCCGCCGGCTCCACACCGTCGATGCTCAGCGAGATGCGCTCCAGCGCCTCGCCCCACAGGCGGATCGGCCCTGCGGCAGCTGCCGCAGGGTTGCGCACGCAAACCATGCGATTGGTGACGATCGTGGCCGTGGGCTCGAGCCGGAAATGGAGGTCGATGCGCTCGACGCTCCAGGCCAGCGGCTGGTAATCGACCCGTTGAATGGTGGGGGCTTGTTCGGTTCTCATTCTGACTCCGGCTTTGGCAGCGACTTGCGGCGAAACCGGAAGTGTAAGGCGCCCGGGGCCACATGCCCAACCACAAGACGAACGTGCGTACTGAGGCAGGGTCGAATCGCCGGTACCGCCTGCACAGGCGAGCCCGGCTGCAGGCGTGCGTCTCCGGACTCAGTCTCCGGCGTCGGTCGCTGGAGTCAGTCGCTGGAGTCAGTCGCCGGCGTCAGCGGAACACGCGGTCGGTCACCATGACGTCGCCGTTGGACTGGGCGAGAATGTGTTTGGTCACGCTTCCCAGCAGCAACTCTTCCAGCAGCCCCAGGCCGCGCTTGCCGATCACGATCAGGTCGCAGTCCTGCTCCTGTTCCTGCGCCAGAATCGTGGCCGCAGGATCCCCGTGCAGCACGATGCGACGAACCCCTGCGTCCCCAAGCCCCGCGGCCGCCACGAGGGCATTCATCTTCTCCACGGCCTCGCGCTTGGCGGTGACCCGCAAGGCTGCCAGCGCGTCGCTCTCGACGCCGGCGTAACGCAGCTTGCCTTCGAAAGGCACTTCGAAGGCGTGCAGCAGAATCAGGTCCGCCTTTGGCGCCACTGAGCGGGCGAAACGCAGCGCATCTGCGGAGCGCGGGGAGAAATCGACCGGAACCAGCACGCGCTGATAGTTCTCATGCGGCATCTGCTTCACCACCAGCACGGCCCGTGTGGTCTTGCTCAGAATGCGCTCGGTCGTCGTCCCGAGCAGCCACTCGCGCACCACACTCGACCCGCGCGCGCCCAGCACCAGCAGATCCGCATCGATCACTTCCGCGTACATGCTCAGTTCCGACAGTACCGCACCGGTGGCCAGATGCATGTCGACCTTGGCGCCGAAGCGCTGGCCGATATCGTCGACCAGTTCGCGGACTTCGCCGCGCACCTCGTCGAGCAGACGCGCCGCCACGTCACCAGTACCGACATCGACCAGATGCCGCAAGGCATTGAGCCCGCCGCCATTCACCACATGCGCAATCGACAGCCGCGCGCCGACGTCGGTTGCCACCATTGCAGCCCGCTCCGCAGCGTGCCGCGCAAAGGCGGAAAGATCACTTGCCGCAAGCAGCGTACGAATCGGTTGCATGGATCACCCTCCCTCATCTCATCCGGAATCGCTGCCGACCCCGGTCCGTTATCGAATTGCGCCCCGCGCGGGCTTCACCGGCTCAGAGCCTGCGCAACAGGACTTTCTCTGCCTCGACCAACAGCAGCACAAGCACGCCGAACAGCAGGATTCTGACCCACTCATCCATCCCCAGCGCCTCGGTACCAAAAAGGACCTGCATCGCCGGCAGGTAAGTGAACAGCGCCTGGCAAATCAGCAGCAAGGCAATGGCATACAGCACGTAGCGATTACCGAAGAATCCCTCGCGATTGAGGATGGATCCGTAAAAGCTGCGCACATTGAACAGATAGAACACTTCGCCGATCAGGATCGCATTGACGGTCACCGTTCGTGCCGCCTCCAGCCCGGCACCACGGTTCAGCTCCCACAGGAACAGCCCCATCCCGCCCGCGACCAGCAATACGCCAACGAACACGATACGCCATACCAGGAAGCGGGTCAGCAGGGGTTCCATCGGATTGCGCGGCGGGCGCTGCATGATGTCGCGCTCGGGCGCCTCGAAGGCGAGCGCAAGCGAGAGCGTCACCGCCGTAATCATGTTGACCCACAGGATCTGCGCCGGCGTGATCGGCATTGTCAGTCCGAACAGCACGGCAGCGAGCACCATCGCGCCCTGGCCGATATTGGTGGGCAGGATGAACACGATGGCCTTCTTGAGGTTGTCGTATACCCGCCGCCCCTCCTCCACCGCCGCGGCCACCGACGCAAAGTTATCATCGGCAAGGACCATCTCGGCCGCCTCCTTGGCCGCCTCCGTGCCCTTGCGCCCCATTGCCACACCCACGTCGGCGCGCTTGAGCGCGGGCGCATCGTTGACGCCGTCCCCGGTCATCGAGACCACCTCGCCCTGCGCCTGCAGTGCCTTCACCAGCCGCAACTTGTGCTCGGGGCTGGCGCGGGCAAAGATATCGACGTCGCCAACCACGCCTGCAAGCTGCGCATCGTCGAGCGCTTCGATTTCGGCCCCGGTGATGGCCCGTTGCGCCGACGCCAGACCGAGCTGCTGACCGATCGCGCGTGCGGTGACAGCATGATCCCCGGTGATCATCTTCACGCGGATACCGGCCGACAGGCAATGCGCGACTGCCTGCACCGCCTCTTCGCGCGGCGGGTCGGTCAGGCCAAGGATTGCGAGCAGGGTGAAACCACCGGGCTCAACATCGTCGAAGTCGAGCGCAGTCCGACGCTCCGTGTCATGGCGTTCAGCGATTGCCAGCAGGCGCATGCCCTGGGCCGCAGCCCGCTCCATGCCGGCATGCCAGTACTCGGGCTGCAAGGGGGCGTCGAGTTCGCCTTCGCGCTGCGTTGAACACAATGACAGCACGCGCTCTGGCGCCCCCTTGAGCAGGATCAGTCCGCCGCCACGATGATCGTGGTGCAGGGTCGCCATGAAGCGGTGCTCGGACTCGAAGGGGATCGCATCGACCCGCGGCATGGCCTCGTTCTCGAACGCCGCATCAAGACCGGCCTTGGCGGCGAGCGTCAGCAGGGCCCCCTCGGTCGGATCGCCAACCAGACTCCACACCTCGCCATCCAGCGCCAGCGTGGCGTCATTGCACAGCAACGACGCGCGGCCAATACGCTGCAACGCCGGAGACGCAAGCGCGTCGATCTCCTCGGCACCGCGGCTGAAGCCGCCGTGGGGCGCATAGCCCGCCCCGGAAACGGCCAGCGCCCCGTCCGCGATCAGCACCTGCTGCACAGTCATCTCGTTGCGCGTCAGGGTGCCGGTCTTGTCGGTGCAGATTACCGTGACCGAGCCCAGGGCCTCGACCGCGGGCAGGCGCCGGATGATGGCATTGCGCCGAGCCATCGCCTGCACACCAATTGCCAGCGTGATCGTCATGATTGCCGGCAGTCCTTCCGGGATTGCCGCGACGGCAAGGCCGACCGCCGCAAGAAACATCTCCCCCGACGGATAACCCCGCACCAGAACACCAAAGGCGTAGGTGACGCTTGCGATGGCCAGGATGGCCCACGTCAGCACACGCCCGAAGCCGGCCAGCTGCCGCAGCAGCGGCGTGCTGAGCGACTCCACCTCGTTGAGCATCGCGCTGATGCGGCCGATCTCGGTTCGGCTCGCGGTCTCCACCACCAGCCCGACCGCCTGGCCGTAGATCACCAGCGTACCGGAATAGGCCATGCACGCGCGATCACCGAGCGCGGCGTCCGCAGTCACCGCCTCGGTGCGTTTCTCGACCGCCAGCGACTCGCCGGTCAGCGCAGCCTCCTCAATCCGCAGGCTGCGTACCTCAAGCAGGCGCAGGTCGGCCGGCACCTTGTCACCCGACACCAGAAAGACGATGTCTCCCGGGACCAGTGTGTCTGCCATCACTTCCTGCCGGTGCCCGTCGCGCAGCACCTGAGCATGCAGCGAGAGCATGTTGCGAATCGCATCCAGCGCGCGCTCGGCCTTGCCCTCCTGAATGAAACCGATGATGGCATTGATCACCACCACGCCGAAGATCACCCCGGCGTCGACCGCATGCCCCAGCGTCGCGGTAACGACGCCGGCTGCAAGCAACACATAGATCAGCACATTGTGGAACTGGAGCAGAAAACGCAGCCACGGACCGCGTCGCTGCGGTGGTGGCAGTGCATTCGGCCCGAAGCGGGACCGGCGCACTTCAAGTTCGGCAGCGCTCAGACCGGTGCGCCGGCACGCTTTCAGTCGCTCAATTGCATCGGAGGCCGAACTGGCGTGCCATTCAGCCTGCGCGCCACCCGGTTCATGTTCAAATCTGGCATTCATTTGCGGACACCTGGATCAGGTTCGGAAACACTGCATACATGCTTGCACATATCTACATGCAATGACGGCTTTGGTTCCCTTGAAACACGTGCTGACGTGCAAATGGGCGTTGGGGAGTGCGCCCGGATCATCCGGCTTGATATAGCGCATTGCCATCGCTTCGACACTGGCGGAAACTTGAGTCATTCGTTTTCCGGAGGGATGTGCCATGACGCCAGAGTCGGTTCACGACATCCGCAACCTCAGCCTGCTCGGCCACGCCGGCTGCGGCAAGACCTCATTGCTCGAAGCGCTGCTCGCAGCGTCCGGCGCAGTTCCGAGCGGTGGCAGTGTGGCACGTGGCGACACCGTTTCCGACCACGACCCGCAGGAAAAGGCCATGGGGCATTCGCTGGCCGCAAGCCTGACCCATCTCGAATGGTCGAGCCACTGGATCAACCTGCTCGACACGCCGGGGCTGCCCGATCTTGCCGGACGCGCACTCGCCACCCTGCCTGCGGTCGAAACGGCGGCAATCGTGGTTCATGCGGCGACCGGGATCGAAAGTGGAACGCGCCGCATGATGGCGGCTGCAGCGGGAAAATGTCGCATGATCGTGGTGAACGCCATCGACGCGGCCGGCGCCGACTTTGCAGCGCTCACCGCTTCCATCGCCGACGAATTCGGCAGCGAGTGCCTGCCGATCAACCTGCCCTCGGCCGACGGCAGTTCCGTTGTCGATTGCTTTTTCGCGCCCGACGCTTCGCTTGCGACCGCATTCTCGACGCCCGCAGCCGCGCACGACGCAATCGTCGATCAGGTCATTGAGCTCGACGAAGCGCTTATGGCGCGCTATCTCGAACAGGGCGAAGCACTCGACCCCGAGCAGCTGCACGCCCCCTTCGAACAGGCATTGCGCGAAGGCCATCTGATTCCGGTCTGTTTCGTGTCGGCCCGAACGGGCGCCGGGGTCAGCGAGCTCCTCGATATCCTGGGGCGGCTGATGCCCGACCCGACCGAGGGCAACCCGCCCCGCTTCATCAAGGGCGAAGGGCCGGCGGCCATCGCCGTCAGCACCGAGCCCGATCCGGCACGACACGTCCTGGCCCATGTATTTCAGATCAGTAACGACCCCTACCGCGGCAAGATCGCACTTTTCCGCGTTCATCAGGGAACGGTCGAGCCCGGCAGCGCGCTGTTCATCGGCGATGCGCGCAAACCCTTCAAGGTCGCCCACCTCCTGCGCCTGCAGGGACGCAACGTAACCGAAACCGCGCACGCAGTACCGGGCGACCTGTGCGCCGTCTCGCGCGTCGACGACCTCCATCGCGATGCCGTCCTGCACGACTCGCACGACGAGGACCAGTTCCACCTCGAACTGCCGGCCTATCCGCAACCCGTGTTCGGCCTGGCGCTGATCGCACGCAAACCGGCTGACGAACACAAGCTGGCCGAGGCCCTGGTGCGCCTGACCGACGAGGATCCCTGCCTGGAGGTGAGCTACGACGCGCGCGGACACCACACGGTCGTGCGCGGGCTGGGCGAGCAGCACCTCAAGATCGTGCTCGATCAGCTCGCCAGTCGCTGGAACCTGCAGCTCGACACCGCCCCGCCGGCAATTCCGTACCGCGAAACCATCTCCGCGAAGGCAGAGGCGCGTTACCGTCACAAGAAGCAGAGCGGCGGTTCGGGGCAGTTCGGCGAAGTTGCCCTGCGCGTCGAGCCGCTGTCCCGCGGCGAGGGCCTGCAGCTGGCCGACGAAGTAAAGGGCGGCGCCATTCCGACGCATTTCATGCCCGCGGTCGAAAAGGGCGTCCGTCAGGCGCTGGCCGAAGGTGCCGTGGCAGGCTTCCCGATCCACGACCTGCGCGTAATCGTGACCGACGGCAAGCACCATGCGGTGGATTCGAACGAGATCTCGTTTTCCACCGCGGCGCGTCACGCCCTGACCGAAGCCGTGCTCGCCGCCCGCCCGCAGATCCTCGAGCCCATGCTCGAGATCACGGTGAAGGTGGCTGACGACCGTTTTGGCGAGGTCAGCGCCGAGCTTGCCGGGCGTCGCGGCCACCTCACCGCCACCGACAGTCCCGCGAGCGGCTGGACCATGATCTCGGCACGTGTGCCGATGGCCAGCATGGATGGGTTTGAAGCGCGGCTGAAAGCAATTTGCGCAGGCGAGAGCGAATTCATGATCGAAGCCGGCGGCTACGAGCCTGCCGCGGCCGAAACACAGGCACAATTGCGCCGGGAACACAGCGCGCAGTAGTCCCGATGCAAGGCCGGCGCGGCTTGCGGGTCACGCCGGCGAATTCATTGACCCGGCATGCCTGGTTGCCAGAAAAAACCTGAGTCGCGACCCGAAACGCAATGGAACTGTCCGAACGTCACCTCACCTACTGGCGGCGCAACCTGATGCTGACCGGCACCCTGCTGGCCATCTGGTTCGTCGGCACCTTCGTCGCCGGCTACTACGCTGAAGAACTCAACACCCTGAGCTTTATGGGTTTTCCGCTCGGATTCTACGTCTTCGCACAGGGCTCGCTGATCGCCTATCTCGTGATCATCGGCATCTACGTGCGGGTCATGAACCGGATGGACCGCCGCTACGGCGTGTCCGAACGCCGCTCCTGAGCCCGCCCCGGCCGGCCTGCTTGCCGAGCCACGAACCTGCCTCCGCAAGACATGAATCTCAAGCCCGAAACATTGCGGCAGGTGCTTACTGCCCCGGCTTTTCTGCGGCGGATGCAGGCTTGCCGCGCTTCTTGATCACCATCGGATGCGCTTGCCGGCTGAGGATGAAGTCGGCGAAGAACTTGCACCAGATCGTGCTGCCAGCAACTGCGCTCCAGGTCTCGTAGTCAGGCGCAGTTCCGCCAACGCCAAACGCGACATACAAAACAACCCAGCCGACGATGAAAATGATGACGCCGGCGCCAATCAGGTTGATCGCTGCTGCATAGGGTGCGTACTTTTCAGGATTGGGTGGTGCCTCGCCACGCTTGAGCGCAACCTCGGAAAAATCCCGCTTGAAGACGATGCGCCACGCACGTCTCATCCAGAAGAAAGTGATAGGAAACAAGGCCAGGAAAAGAATCCAGGTAATGGCAACACTAATAGTCATCAGGCACTCCTCTTATACAGGCTTGCAGACACACCGAAATTGCCTGCAAGGTGCCACAAAACAAAAAACCCTACCATTGAATCCGGCAGGGTTTTACCTGCATCGCGCGCCTCGCTGGGAGCCACGCGATGCAGACTAACTACATGCGTGCTTAGTGCGCGCCGTCGACCGCCTTGGAACCGCGGGGGATACGAACGCTTTCGACCAGAGCCTGGATGTGCTCGGGCGGCTCTTTCGTAACCTTATCGACCATGAAGGCAACTGCGAAGTTCACCAGTGCGCCGATTGCACCGAACGCTTCCGGCGTGATGCCGAAGAAGGAGTTCGGGCCGCCGATCATGTCGGTGAATTCAGTACCCTTGATGAAGAAGATACCCTTGTGAGCGAACACGTAGAACAGGGTGACGAGCAGACCGGAAAGCATGCCGGCAATGGCGCCTTCCTTGTTCATCTTCTTCGAGAAGATACCCATCATGATGGCCGGGAACAGCGAGCTACCAGCAATACCGAAGGCCAGAGCCACGGTACCGGCGGCGAAGCCCGGGGGGTTCAGACCGAGATAACCGGCCAGAACAATCGCGAAAGCCATGGCGATCTTGCCCACGAGCAGTTCGTTCTTGTCCGAGATATCCGGATTGATCACGTTCTTCACCAGGTCATGCGACACGGCGGACGAGATGGCCATCAGCAGACCGGCAGCCGTGGAGAGCGCAGCAGCCAGACCACCGGCAGCGATCAGTGCGATCACCCAGTTGGGCAGCAGTGCGATTTCCGGGTTGGCCAGCACGATGATGTCGGGGTTGACCGTCAGCTCGTTGCCCTTCCAGCCTGCAGCTTCAGCCTTGGCCTTGGATTCGGCGTTGGCAGTCGGCTTGTCGTTGTAGTACTGGATGCGACCGTCGCCGTTCTTGTCTTCGAAGGCCAGCAGACCGGTTTGCTCCCAACGCTTCATCCAGGCCGGACGCTTTTCAGCTTCGAGGCTGGCTTCGGCAGCGTACAGATCACCACCCGTCGCAACAGCGGAGTTCACCGTGGCGTGGAGGTTGTACTTGGCCATGGCGGCAACGCCAGGTGCAGTCGTGTACAGCAGGGCAATGAAGACCAGCGCCCAACCAGCAGACGAACGTGCATCCTTGACCTTCGGCACGGTGAAGAAGCGAACGATCACGTGCGGCAGGCCTGCGGTACCGATCATCAGCGACACGGTGTAGACAAACATGTTCAGCGTGCTGCCCGGAACAGAGGTCGTGTATTCACCGAAGCCGAGATCCGTTACCACTTGGTCAAGACGTGCCAGCAGGGTCGTGTCGGTACCGACCAGCGTGCCACCCAGGCCAAGTTGCGGCAGAATGTTGCCCGTCAGCTGCAGCGAGATGAACAGCGCCGGAACCGTGTAGGCCAGGATCAGAACAACGTACTGGGCTACCTGGGTGTAGGTAATGCCTTTCATGCCGCCGAACACGGCATACATGAACACAATGCCCATACCGATGTAGATACCGGTGTCGTTGGTCACGCCGAGGAAGCGCGAGAAGGCCACACCCACACCCGTCATCTGACCGATAACGTAGGTGATGGAAGCGGTCAGCAGGCAGACCACCGCAACAGTACTGGCAGACTTCGAGTAGAAGCGATCGCCAATGAACTGGGGCACGGTGAATTTGCCGAACTTGCGCAGGTACGGAGCAAGCAGCATCGCCAGCAGAACGTAGCCGCCGGTCCATCCCATCAGGAACAGACCGCCGCCGTAGCCCATGTTGGAGATGAGGCCGGCCATTGAGATGAAGGACGCTGCAGACATCCAGTCAGCGCCGGTTGCCATGCCGTTTGCAATCGGGTGAACACCGCCGCCCGCGACATAGAACTCGCTGGTGCTACCGGCACGCGCCCAGATGGCGATACCGATGTACAGCGCAAAGCTTGCGCCGACCACCACGTAGGTAATTGTTTGAAGATCCATGTGTCCGCCCCTCAGTCTTCGTGAACGTCAAATTGCTTGTCGAGGTCACCCATCTTCTTCGCATAGTAGAAAATGAGGACGACGAACACATAAATCGACCCTTGCTGCGCGAACCAGAATCCCAACGGGTAGCCACCAAGGTGGATGTTGTTGAGCATCGGCGCGAAGAGAATGCCGGCGCCGAACGAAACCAAGAACCAGATGATCAGGATCTTGGTTAACAGCGCCAGCGTAGCCTTCCAATAGGCTGAACTGTTGTTTTCCATACTGTCTCCTCTCGATGATTGTTGCCTGCCTTGCGACCGGAGCGGCCGAAATCAGGCCAGCCGACAAAACTGCAGGGGGATTATATGAATGCGGATCTTACTTCTGGCTTACAAAGTGACACTTCTTAGTCAGTTTTGGCGAACTGCCATTCGCAAATCGCCATCCAGCCAAGGCTGAAAAGGGCGAAATCCCTGCGCCCTGCGCCCTGATTGCCGCGTAATATTCAATCACGCCGGCCACGGCGCTTACAGGAAAACGCCGATGCACTGACGCCCCCTCCGGTGCTAGGCTTGCGGCAATATTTTTCCGGCTCGGGAGCCATGATGTACAAACATATTCTGGTTGCAATCGACGATAGCGAGACCTCGGCCAAAGCCCTCGATGAAGCCATCGCGCTGGCGCGACTGCACGACGCGATACTGGAGATTGCGCACGCTGTGGATGAGTCCATGCTGCAGGCGTTTTCGAATCACGGCGTGACGCTGGTGGACCACGGCAAGATGCAGGACGCCCTGCTCGAAGGCGGACGCGAGACCCTGAAGGCTGCGATGGAGGCGGCACGTGCGGCCGGTCTGACGCCGCGCGAGCGCTTTCTCGCCGCAGAAGACCTGCATGCTGCGGACCAGATCGCACAGGCGGTCGAAAAATCCGGCGCCGACCTGCTGGTCGTGGGCTCGCACGGCCGCCGCGGCTTCCGTCGCATGCTGCTCGGCAGCGTGGCCGAAAACCTGGTGCGCAAGGTTCACGTGTCGGTGCTGATCGTGCGCGGCGAACACTGACCCCTGCCCCCATCCGGCATAAAAAACCCCCGCCATCCGAAAGGATGCGGGGTTTTTTTACTTTGCAGCACGCCTTATCCCGGCCACGACAGGCCGGCGCAGAATTACATGCGTTCGATCATTGCGTCGCCAAAAGCAGAGCAGCTGACTTCGGTTGCACCGTCCATCAGACGCGCAAAGTCGTAGGTTACGACCTTGTCGCCAATCGCTGCTTCCATCGACTTGATCACCAGATCAGCCGCTTCAGTCCAGCCCAGATGGCGCAGCATCATTTCGGCGGACAGGATCAGCGAACCGGGGTTCACCTTGTCCAGGCCGGCATACTTGGGCGCGGTGCCGTGGGTTGCCTCGAAGCAGGCGTACTGGTCCGAGATGTTCGCCCCCGGCGCAATGCCGATGCCACCCACCTGTGCTGCGAGCGCATCGGAGATGTAGTCGCCGTTGAGGTTGCAGCAGGCAATCACGTCGTATTCGCCCGGACGCAGCAGAATCTGCTGCAGGAAGGCGTCCGCGATCGCGTCCTTCACGATGATCTCGCGGCCCGTTTTCGGGTTCTTGAAACTGCACCACGGACCACCGTCGATCGGCGCCGCACCGAACTCGGTCTTTGCCAGCTCGTAGGCCCAGTCACGGAAGCCACCCTCGGTGTACTTCATGATGTTGCCCTTGTGCACGATGGTGACGCTTCTGCGGTCGTTGTCGATCGCGTACTTGATCGCTGCGCGCACCAGTCGGGTCGTCCCCTCCTTCGAGACCGGCTTGATGCCGATGCCCGAGGTATTCGGGAAGCGGATCTTGGTCACGCCCATCTCTTCGGTCAGGAACTTGATGACCTTCTTCGCCCCTTCGGACTCGGCCTGCCACTCGATGCCGGCATAGATGTCCTCGGTGTTCTCGCGGAAGATCACCATGTCGGTCTTGGTGGGGTCCTTCAGCGGCGAGGGGACGCCCTTGAAGTAGCGCACCGGGCGCACGCACTGGTACAGGTCAAGCTCCTGGCGCAGCGCCACGTTCAGCGAGCGGATGCCGCCACCGACGGGCGTCGTCATCGGCCCCTTGATCGACACCGAGAATTCCTTGAGCGCATCGAAGGTTTCCTTCGACAGCCATTCGTCGGGACCGTAGATCTGGGTGGACTTCTCGCCGGCGAAGACCTCCATCCAGTGAATCTTCTTCTTGCCGCCGTAGGCCTTGTCGACGGCGGCGTCGATCACCTTGATCATGACTGGCGTGATGTCCACGCCAATGCCATCACCTTCGATGAACGGGATGATCGGATTGTCCGGGACCGGCTGCCCCGGTACGATTTTCTGGCCACCGGTGGGTACCGTGATTTTGGATTCACTCATTGCTGCTCCCTCACTGGATTCTGATTGACCTTTAGAAGGGTGCGACTGTCATCGACAGCCGGGACGAAGAGGCTTGTCTCTGGAGCCAGATCGCCACGCCACCGGAAAATGATTATCGCCCATATCCGGCGCGTCCGAAACAAGGCATCCCGCTCGCACAGGGGCGCAAATGATAAAATCCCGACCAGCCCCGAGCACCATCCGGGCAATCGCAAACGAGTCCTGACGGAGGCGCGAGAGGATGGATGCACCCATGGGAGAGAATCCGGTTGCTCAGGCGATTGCGCAGACCCTGATCGAAGGCTTCAACAAGCACTACCGGATCTTTCGCGACACATCCCGACGCGCAAAAGAGTACTTCGAGTCGGGCGAATGGCAGGCACAGCTCGACGCGGTGCGCGAGCGCGTGCAGTTTTACGACGACCGGGTGAACGAAACCGTTGCCCGCCTGCACGGGGAGTTCGACGCCGACTCGCTGGACGACACCACCTGGCAGCAGGTCAAACTCCACTTCATCGGCATGCTGATCCGGCACAAGCAGCCCGAGCTCGCCGAAACCTTTTTCAACTCGGTGTGCTGCAAGATCCTGCATCGCACCTACTTCAACAACGATTACATCTTCGCGCGACCCGCAAGTTCGACCGAATACATCGACTCCTACCCGCCGGTGTACTCCAGTTACTACCCGCAGGAAGCCGGGCTGCGCGCTACGGTAAGGAACATCATCGAAGACTTCGACTGGCAGCGCCCGTTCGAGGATCTCGAACGCGATGTCGACTTCATCGTGCGCACCACGCAAGCGCATCTGGCGTCCTGGCCCGAGATGGAGGTCAACTGCCAGATCCAGGTCCTGTACTCGGCCTTCTATCGCAACAAGACGGCCTACATCATCGGCAAGGCCATCAACGGCTATCAGGAATACCCGTTTACGCTGGCGGTGCGCCATACGCCGTCGGGAAAGCTTTTCATCGACACCCTGCTGCTCGATCCGTGGCGCATCTCGGTGCTTTTTTCGCTGTCGCGCGCCTACTTCATGGTCGAAATGGAAGTGCCCTCGGGTTACGTCCAGTTTCTGCGCTCGATCATGCCCAACAAGCCGCGCAGCGAGATCTACACCATGCTTGGCCTCGGCAAGCAGGGCAAGACGATGTTCTTCCGCGATCTCGTCTCGCACCTGCGCCACTCGAACGACCAGTTCAGCATCGCGCCAGGCATTCGCGGCCTGGTGATGCTGGTGTTTACGCTGCCGTCCTACCCTTACGTGTTCAAGATCATCAAGGACGTGTTCGGGGCGTCGAAAAACATGGACCGCGCCACCGTCAAGCGCAAGTACCTGATGGTGAAGCATGTCGACCGGGTTGGTCGCATGGCCGACACGCTGGAGTTTTCCTACGCCGCACTGCCGCTGTCGCGCTTCCATCCAGACCTGCTCGAAGAGCTAAGCCGTCTGGCACCGACCTCGTTCGAGCTCGATGGCGATTCGGTGGTCATCAAGCACCTTTACATCGAACGCCGGATGACACCGCTCAACATCCATCTCGAGCATGCCAGCGACGAAGGCGTGGAACACGCGGTGCGCGAGTACGGCAACGCGATTCGCGAGATGGCGATCGCCAACATTTTCCCGGGCGACATGCTGTGGAAGAACTTCGGCGTCACGCGCTACGGCCGCGTGGTCTTCTATGACTACGACGAGATCGAGTACATGACGGACATGAACTTCCGCGCCATCCCGCCAGCCCCCTATGAGGAAATGGAGATGGCGGCCGAGCCCTGGTACTCGACCGCCCCCATGGATGTATTCCCCGAGGAGTTCGCCACCTTCCTGCTCGGTACGCCCCGCATTCGGAAAGCCTTTCTGAAGCATCACCGCGACCTGCTGGCGCCGGACTTCTGGCGCAAGGCACAGGACAGCATTCGCAGCGGCCATGTGGAAGACTTCTTCCCCTACCCGCAGGAGTTGCGCTTCTGCAATCTCTACCCGGCGCAGGCAGAACAGGCCCCGGAAACGCACACCGACTGAGCATGGCAATACCGGGCAGACGCACTGCCCTGCCCGGTATCCGGTTCAGCTCGGTCGGCGTAATGCACCGCTTGCCACACGCCCGACGGACGGCAGCGCGCCGCCCGTCCTCCCGAGGCTCAGACCGCCACGCCCGGATTGTCGTCCATGCCCTTGAGCGAGGGCAGGTTCAGCGGGCGCTGCGAAATGACCTTCTGCGCCCGCAGGTAGTTGGCCACCACATCCCATACCGCAGGCCCGGAATCCTTTGCGGCCTCCGACACCGGCGCCCAGCCCGCCACCTTGTAGGTCTTGCCGGGCTCGATGCGCTTGCCCTTGAGCATCATGTTGTCGATGCGCTTGCCCATCCCGGCGTTCGGATCGCAGCTGTACTGCAGGCCGCCGACGCGCACCATGTCGCCCCCTTGCTGATAGTAGGGATCGGGGTTGAACAGGTTGTCGGCCACGTCCTCGAGCACGGTCTTGATCATCTCGCCGCTCATGTCGGTCACCGTCGTCCACGGATAGGTGATCGCGGTCTGGTCGAGCAGGTGTTCCATGGTGATGGTGTCGCCCGGCAGCAGCGAGGTGCCCCAGCGGAACCCGGGCGAAAACGCGATCTCGGCGTCTTTTTCCGCGATCAGCGCATCGACCAGCAACTGGTCCCAGGAACCGTTGAAATTGCCCCGCCGATAGAGCATGCCTTCGGTCACCGCGAGCTTTTCCGAGAGCTTCTCGATGAACGGTGCGCGCACCTTGTCGATGAAGCCGGCCATCTCCTTGTCGGCGGGCAGCATGTTCGCGAACACAGGGAGCAGCTTGTAGCGGAAATCCACCACCTTGCCGCCCCGGACGTCGAAATCCATCACCCCGAGGAACTTGCCGTTGGAGCCCGCATTGGTCACCAGGGTCTTGCCACCGGGGTTGGTCACCACGGTCGGCGCCGGCATGCCATCGTGCGTGTGTCCGCCGAAGATCGCATCGATCCCGGTCACGCGGCCAGCGAGCTTGAGGTCGACGTCCATGCCATTGTGCGAGAGCACGACGACCACCTGCGCGCCTTCTGCGCGGGCGGCATCGACCGCCTCCTGCATGCCCTGCTCCTGGATGCCGAAGCTCCAGTTCGGTGTCATCCAGCGCGGATTCGCGATCGGCGTGTAGGGGAAGGCCTGCCCGACGATGGCCACCGGAACGCCGTTGATGTTCTTGATCACGTAGGGCTTGAACACCGGGTCTTCGAAGTCGGTGGTGCGCACGTTCTGCGCCACGATGTCGATCTTGCCGGCGAAGTCCTTCTCCTCGATTTCCTTCACCCGGTCGGCACCGTACGTGGACTCCCAGTGCAGCGTCATCACGTCCACACCGAGCAGCTTGCACGCATCGACCATGTCCTGAGCATTGGTCCACAAGGCCGTGCCCGAACCCTGCCAGGTGTCGCCGCCGTCGAGCAGCAAGGCACCGGGACGGCTGGCTTTCATCTTCTTGACCAGCGTGGACAGGTGGGCAAAACCACCGACCTTGCCGTAGGTCTTCGCGGCCTCGACGAAGTCGATGTAGGTGAAGGCATGCGCCTCGATGCTGCCCGGCTTGATGCCGAAGTTCTTTAGAAAACCGTTGCCGACGACATGCGGCGCCTGGCCGTGCATGCTGCCCACGCCAAGATTGACGTTGGGCTCGCGGAAGTAGATCGGCAGCAGTTGCGCGTGACAGTCTGTCATGTGCAGCAGGCTGACGTTGCCGAAGGGCGGCAGGTCGTAGAGCGCTTCGGCCGCCTTCTCGGCACGCGCAAAGTTCGAGTGCAGCGTCATGCCCCCGGCCGCCGCCACGGCGAGCACCTGCATGAATTCACGACGATTCATCGACATGGATGATTCCTTTGAGAGGGTTCGAGCCGACCGCGCAGGCCCGGGCGCAAGCCTTGCTCGAGATAAAATAAGGGCCCGGGGCCGAGGCCGCGGGCCCTGCTCCGTACCGCTCGTGACCGGTGCTTACTGGTTGACCGGTGAGGCCGGATCGAAAAGGTAGGCCATCACGTGGCGAATCTGCTCTTCGGTCAGGATGCCGCCGTAGCCGTTACGCGGCATGTCGCTGCACGCGTTGTAGGCCTTGGAGTTCCACAGCTTGCCCCAGGTGTACTTGACGATCTCTTCCGAGTTGCCGCGGATTTTGGCGTAGCCCTCGAGACTGACGCCGATGGTGCCTTCGGACACCTCTTTCGGGTCCATCGCGTGACAGTTGTAGCAGCCACCACCGTTGTTGTCGGGCGTCTTGTCGGTCCACGTGAGGCCGCGACCGCTGGCCGCAATCTTCTGCCCTTCCTTCCAGTCGCCACCCGTGTAGTTACCGTCGGACGGCCACTTGATCGTCTTCATCTCGGCGGCTTCGAGCCGCTTCATGGTCTCCGCGTCGAGCGGCGTCAGGCTGGAGCAAGCCTTCTGGATCGCATCCTGCTTCTGGCGATCGAGTGAAGCGATGCCGCTGGCCTTGAACGAGCTCACCATCATCTGCTCGACCTTGCCTTGAATCTCGTCGGCGTGGGCGAACGATGCGGCAAGCACGAGCGGGAGCGCACAGATCAGTTTCTTCATGTCATGTCCTCCTTAGCGCTTCACACCGGGCCACTGGGCCGCGGCACCGTTACCCTTGCCCGCCATGAACACCGACAGGGCAATCGTCACATCCGAAGCGAACACCGGCTCGGCCGTGCGTTGCTGGCGGAAGCAGTCCCACAGGCGGTGCTGCATGGTCCAGAACTGCGAGTTGGACACACGATAGGCCGGCCACGAGCCCCAGCCCGCCGCTGCGCCCTCGGGTTTGGTGATGTTGGGCAGCGACGTCGCACGGATGCGCTTGTCGTCCTGGCTATGGCAGGTGGAGCAGGCAAAATCCATCGAACCGGTGCGGTAGAAGAAGGCACGCTCGCCCATGTCGTACATCGCTTTCATCTTGGGATGCGACAGGTCGACCGCGATCGGCTTGCCCTTCGAGTGCGTGACAACGTAGGCCACCAGCGCTGCAAGCTTGCCGCGCTCACCTTGCAGGAACTTGCCGTTGATGATCTCGGCCGACGGGATGCCCTGCTGGGTTTCCATGCAGTGCATCAGCCGCGACTCGAGATCCTGCACCTTGCCGGTGTCATCGAAGTAGCGCGGCAACTGCGCCGCGGCGCCCTCGACCACACCCGGCCCGAGGCCGAGGTTACACTGCTCGAGCGTCGCGTTCTTGGGCCCGCGTGCGGTGCGCCAGAGCTCTTCGCCCTCCATTTCGTAAAGCTCGGCCGGATTACCGTCGGCGAGCATTTCACGATAGGCGTCGAAGTTCAGCTCCTCGTTCGCCGACGCCAGCGGGCTGGTCAGCATCACGGCAGCGCCGAGCGCGGTGAACATGAATTGTTTTCTCATCGTCTCTCCTCCTGGGACCTTTCGTTAAGACCCCTGCTTGTGGGCGCACCGGCGTGATCGCCGGCACTGCCTGGGTCCGCACACCGCGCGCGGCCCCAGGCGAACGATCAGGAAATCTGCACTTCGTCAGTGCGGCTGTCGCCCTTGTTGTCCACCCAGCTCACCGCGACCTTGTCACCCTTGGCGCCGCCGTTGAACTTGAACGCCAGATAGGGGTTGGTGGACACCGAGGCGCCGAACTGGGCCGAGAGCACCACCTTGTCGTTGTGCTTGGCAGTCAGTTCGGTGATGAAGTGTGCCGGAATCACCGCGCCGGACGAGTCCTTGCGCTGGCCGGTTTCCATGACGTGCGACATCAGCACGCGTACTTCAGTCACGCCTTCCTTGGCTGCTGCGCGAATACGCATCGGATTTGCCATCGATATATCTCCTTGATTTCGTGACCGTGCTCAGCCGCCACAGCCGCCGAGCGTGACCTTGATTTCTTTCTTGGCCATGTAGTACTTGCCGTCGGCCTTGACCACCGCGTACACATCCGACGTCTGACCCATCTTGACCCGGGTCTGGACATCGGGAAGCGTACCTGCCGGAATATCGAAAGTCGCAGCCAGCATGTTCGGATTCTTCTCGATCATGATCGAGATCTGCTCGGTATTGGGAAGGTTGCTCACCACCCCGACCGGCACCACGGCGCCGTTCTCTGCGATATCGGGCGCGGTGATCTGGACATCGGCGCTTTCCGCCGGCTTGCCCGCACCCATGGCCGACATTGCAGTATCAAGCGTCTTGGCATCGAAAGCGCTCTTGTTCCAGGCAGCCTCGGCAAGTTCGGGCTTGATCAGACCGGCCGCAGCCAGCAGACCGAGCACGCCCAGACCGCCGCCCGCCTTCAGGGTCTCCCTGCGTTGATTGTTCATCCCGTCTCTCCTCATTGATTTATTACTGCGCTTTCGCGCCCTCCAGAATCCACTGGACGAGCTGTTTGATTTCCTCGTCCTTCACGTGGCCTTGCGGCGGCATTGGCACCGCCCCCCAGACACCCTGACCGCCCGCCTTGACCTTGGCCATCAGCTTCGCGCCAGCGTCGTCCTGATCCTTGTATTTTGCCGCAATTTCGACGTAGGCCGGGCCCACAATCTTGTTTGCGACGCCGTGACATGCCATGCATCCCTTCTCGCTGGCCAGCGCCAGCGCTGCCGCCGCTCCAGAAGGCGCGGCTGCCTCGGCGGCTGCACTCGGCTCACCGGTCGGCTTGCCACGGGTCTGACCCACGGAACGATTCTGCTCGGCGAGGTTGCCGTGTGCGTCCTGCGCATATTCAGGCAGTGACGACACGACCTGCACCTCTTTCTTGCAGTCCTTCATGCATGCAACGTTCTTCGTGTCCGGCTTGCCACCGTTTCCGATCCCGCCCTTGGCCGCCGACGCGCCCGGCCACATCCCATGATCGGTCGTCATCCCGTTGCGATTGGGCATGCGCTGCTGAACCTCGGCGATGTTCTGGTCGCTGAGCTCAAAGTCTGCAGGCACCACTTCGGCAAGGTTGAGCAGGTAGGCCACAACCGCGTACACCTCGTCGGGCTTGAGCGACTTTGGCGCGGTCCAGGGCATCGCCCGCTGAATGTAATCGAACAGCGTCGATACCGTGGGCACCTTCATCAGCGTGGTGCGTTGCGGAAACGACCCGGTAACGAGCGACTTTACGTGGCCCGTCTTGATGTCATCGCGTGTCGTTCCGCCCACAAGCGGCGTGAACACCTCGTTCGACTCGCCGAACGCCCCATGGCAACTGGCGCAGTGCGCTTCCCACACCTCGATGCCCTGATCAACCGTGCCCTTGCCCTTCGGCAAGCCGGTGAAGTCGGGGCGGACATCGATATCCCACGCCTTGAGCTCAGCTGGCGTCGCTGCGCGGCCAATGCCCTGATAACGATCGAAGGCCGCAGCAGGCGCGACCAGCCCGGCGGTCGCAGCGACAACGACGAGCACTGACAAAGTCTTAGAGAACCTGGACATTGCTCACCTCCCCCGATTCAACCACTTTCCACGACTGGATGGCATTGTTGTGATAGATGGACTTGGTGCCGCGTGCAGCGCGCAGCTGCCCGTAGCCCGGCTGCACGAAGCCGGTTTCGTCTACCGCGCGCGATTGCAGGATGGCGGGCTTGCCGTCCCACACCCAGTCGATATTGAAGCGGGTGACCGCCTTCGACAGTACCGGCGTCTCCAGGCGCGCCTGGCGCCAGTTGATGCCACCATCGGTCGACACGTCGACGCGGGTGACCTTGCCGCGGCCGGACCATGCCATGCCCGAAATGTTGTAGAAACCCTTGTCGAGCAGAAGCTGACCGCCGGAAGGCGTCGTGATGACGGACTTGCACTCCTGCACCGAGGTGTATTGCCGGTGCTGGCCGTCGGGCATCAGGTCCATGTAGTGCACTGCCTCGTCCTTTGTCGCCCAAGGCATGTCACCCACTTCGACGCGGCGCAGCCACTTGACCCAGCTCACGCCCTGCACGCCGGGCACCACCAGACGCAAGGGGTAGCCGTTCTCCGGGCGCAGCATTTCGCCGTTCATGCCGTAGGCCACCAGCACCTCGCCCGACTCGACCAGCTCCATCGGAATGGTGCGGGTCATCGATGAGCCGTCGGCCCCCTCGGCGAGGATGAAGCGCCCCTTCTTGTAGTCGGCGCCGCACATGTCGAGAATGGCCTTCAGCGGCACACCGGTAAATTCCGAACAGGACAGCATGCCATGGCTGTACTGCACCGTCGGCACCGCGACATTGCCCCACTCCATGCCGGTGTTCGCACCGCACTCGATGAAATGAACCCTCGACACCGACGGCAAGCGCATGATGTCGTCCATGGTGAACACCGAACTGGACTTCACCAGCCCGTTGATCATCAAGCGGTGCTTTGACGGATCGATGTCGTGCCAGCCCTGATGGTGACGCTCGAAATGCAGCCCTGACGGGGTAATGATTCCGAACAGCCCCTGCAGCGGCGTGAAGGCGACCGATGAGCCACCGACGCGGGTCAGGCCCGGGCTTTCGCGCCGCACCAGACCACGCTCGTACTTCGACGGCAGGCCATAGGGGTTTGCTGCCACCGGCAGCCCGAGGCTTGTAGACCACGGCGGCAGATTCAGGATCGCCGGATCCCCCTCGCCTGCCGCGCGCGCCACGGCAGGCGCCATCATCGCTGCGCTGGCGCCGATGAACGCCTTGCGCAAAAAGTCACGCCGCCCTTCCTTTACCGACTGAATGTCCTCGTCGGTCAGGAAGTTTTCTGGCGCGGGCCTCACCCGACCGAGCCGGAACTCACTGTTATCCATGCCTACGCTCCCCCTCTGCATTCGATCACTCGTATTTTTGATGTTGCGCATCGTTCAATGCCCGGCGCCGAGATCCTGCTCGAGCCTGAGCAACTCCTCACGCTGTGGTGCCGACATGTCGCCACGCGAGGCAATGCTCACGCACACCGTGCGACACAGATCGGCGAAGTTCGGATCGACGATCCGGTAGATGACCTGAGCGCCATCCCGACGACGATCCAGCACCCCGGCGCGATACAGCAGATTCAGGTGGCGCGAGGCATTTGCCTGCGTCAGCCCGATCGCCTCCACGACCTCATTGACCGCACGCTCCTCACTGCACAGACAGTGAAGAATCTTGAGTCGAGTGGGCTCCGCCAGCAGTCCAAAGTACTCAGCCACGCTTTCGAAGACCTTGTTCAACTCGTTCATGACGCGCTCGGCCTTATGCACTGATTAGATCAATCTATAACCATACACGTATATGGTCAACTACTAATATTTGTGCATTGCGCAAAAATCATCTCGCCGGAAAATTCCAAAGGAATGCGCGAAAAACGGTGCTTTGAATGCAAAACAGCTGGGATATACTGATTTGGCGAAGTGCCTTTCGAGCGCAAGAGACGCGCCCGCACGTGGTCGCAGCGCCGGTCGATGGCGTTCGCACACATCAAGAAATCAAGAGGAGGAAGACGTGAACGCCAAACTCGCACTCACCACGCTGTGCCTGGCGAGCCTCGCCGGGCTCGCGCATGCGAAAGACCAGGATCCCAATCTGGCGCGCAACCTGGCTGCAACCTGCGCCAACTGCCACGGCACCAGCGGCAAGAGCCTCGGAGGCATGGAAAGCCTCGCGGGCGAGCCCAAGGAAAAGCTCCTGCAGAAACTCGCCGACTTCCGCTCTGGCGCAAAACCGGCCTCGATCATGCACCAGATCTCGAAGGGTTACACCGACGAGCAACTCGACATGATCGCCGCGTACTACGCAGCGATGAAGTAAGAACCGGGGGAGAAAACAATGCAGAACAGACGCGATTTCCTGAAATCAGCCGGCGTGCTCGGTGCCGGCTCCACCCTGCTTGGGCTCGCCGGCTGTGCGGGCATGGCACGCGCTTCGGGCGGACATGTGGTGGTGGTGGGCGGTGGCTATGGCGGCGCCACGGTCGCCAAATATCTTCGCATGTGGAGCGAAGGCCGGGTCAGCGTCACGCTGATCGAGCGCAACACCGAGTTCGTCTCCTGCCCGATGTCGAACCTCGTCATCGGCGGACTGAAGAACATGGCCGACATCACCATCAGCTATGACAATCTGCGCACGCGCTGGGGTGTGAAAGTCATCACCGATGAAGTGCTCGCGCTCGATGCAAGCAAACGCACCATCAGTACCGCACGCAACGGCGTCATCGCCTACGACCGTGTCGTCCTCTCGCCCGGCATCGATTTCATGTCCGAGCGCATCGGCGGCCTCGCCGGCAATGAAGAGCATATCCCGCATGCCTGGAAGGCCGGTCCGCAGACGGTCGTGCTGCGCCAGCAACTGCAGGACATGAAGGATGGCGGCGTGTTCGCCATGCACATCCCCAAGGCCCCCTACCGTTGCCCGCCCGGCCCCTACGAGCGCGCCTGCGTGGTGGCCAATTATCTGCGCAAGGAAAAGCCGAAATCCAAGGTGCTCGTGCTCGACTCAAACGGTGAGATCCAGTCGAAGAAGGCCCTCTTCACCAAGGCCTTCGAGGGCTACAAGGGCATGATCGAGTACATGCCCAACAACGAGTTGCGCAGCGTGAATGCAGCCACGCGCACCGCCGAGCTCGACTTCGAGAAGGTCAAGGCCGACGTGCTCAACGTCATCCCGCCGATGCGTGCGGGCAACATCGCCACGCAGTCGGGTCTGCCGCTGATCAACGACCGCTGGGTTGATGTCGAGTGGCTTGGCTACGAAGCCCGTGGTGTGCCAGGGGTGCATGTCATCGGCGATGCGCTGTTCCCGGCGCCGACAATGCCGAAGTCGGGGCACATGGCCAATCAGCAGGCCAAGGTCGTGGCGGCCGCCATCATCAACCTGCTCGCGGGACAGGCACCGAACCCCACTCCGGTGGTCATGAACACCTGCTACAGCTTTGTCGACGAAAAGAACGCCGTGCACGTCGCGTCGGTGCACCAGTACGACGACGTGAAAAAGCAGCCGATGCCGGTTTCGGGTGCGGGCGGCGTGTCGGTTGCGGCAAATGAGATCGAGGGCAAGTTCGCCCATGCCTGGGCACAGAACATCTGGGCCGACATGCTGACCTGAGGCCAGCGCCGCTGCGGCACACCTGATGCATGCATGACGAAGGGGCCCGGACGGGCCCCTTCCTTTTTGCACTGCCGACTCAGTTCAAGGAACTGATGTAGAGTGCAACAGACCTGATCTCAAGCTCGGTCAGCCTGGAGGCAATCGAATGCATCACCGCGTTGTCGTTGGTGCGGTTGCGCGTATTGAACGAGCGCAGCTGTCTTTCGATGTACTGCGGCACCTGCCCCGCGAGCCTGGGCAGTTGCGACGTTCCGAGCCCCCGCTCTCCATGGCAGGACGCACAGGCGGCCACGCCTGAATACTCGTTTCCGCGGCGGAAGATGAAACGACCGATCGCCGCCAGTTCGCCATCCTGCACGTCCTGCGCACGCGTCGGCTTCTTCTCGAAATAGACGCCGAGGGCCAGCATCTCCTCAGGAGAGAGGTCGGCTGCCATGTTCACCATGGTGTCGCTCTGACGCCGGCCGGCCTTGAAGTCAGCCAGCTGCTTGGCGATGTACTGATAGTGCTGCCCGGCCAGGCGCGGATACAGCGCGGTTGTGCTCTCGCCTTCTACACCGTGGCAAAGAAAGCAGCGCCCCATGTTGATCTCTTCTGCGCGTGCAAGGTCGACCTCGGGAAAATCCGCCGCCCCGGCTGCAGACGACACGCACAGCGCCAGTAAGCTCGAAACTACCGCATATTTCCAGTGACTCATCATCGTCTCCCGCCTATTCTTGTGTCTGGACAGGAAAGACTATCAGAACTCGCTAATACATCAAGCGCGTGCCACACGGGGCATTCAGCCCTCGGCAGCCCATCCCAGCTCCATCACCCACGGCCCCGTGCCGGCATCGAGCGCAGCCAGGACGTAAGGCACGACCGGTTCGGGCAAGGCGTCGCGATCAAACCACGCCAGGTGGTCGCACTTTGTCGGCTCGCAGATGACGGGATCCCCCGTCCAGTCGCGGGCGAGCATGAAGAAATCGATGCGGTTGGTGTCGGACAGGCGGTGCACGACACCGAGGAACTGGAGGTCTGCCTCACGCAGCCGCAACCCGGTTTCCTCGCGCATTTCACGCACTGCCGCCTGATGCACGGACTCACCGGGCTCGATATGCCCGCCGGGGAGACTGTACTGGCCGTCAAAGAAACCGGTGCCCGAGCGCCGCATCAGCAGAATGCGGCCCGCTGTCTCGCACAGCACATGCACACCGGTTGGAATACCTGGATGCGTCATGCCTGCTCAATGCTTTCCGGTACTGCCGAAACCACCCGCCCCGCGTTCGCTGGACGCAAAATCGTCAACGACGTTGAAGCCCACCTGCACCACAGGCACGACCACCAGTTGCGCGATGCGCTCCATCGGCTGAATGGTGAACACGTCGCGGCCCCGGTTCCACACGGAGACGAAAATCTGCCCCTGGTAGTCGGAGTCGATCAGACCCACAAGGTTGCCCAGCACGATGCCATGCTTGTGCCCGAGACCCGAACGCGGCAGCACCATCGCTGCGAGCCCGGGATCGGCGAGGTGAATGGCGAGACCACTGGGCACCAGCGTCGTTTCGCCCGGATGCAGCAGGATCGGCGCGTCGAGGCAGGCGCGCAGATCAAGACCGGCCGCACCCTCGGTGGCGTACGCAGGGGGATGGCCCTTGAGGCGGGCATCGAGCAACTTCACATCAATGCGTTGCATGACTCTTCCTTGTCAGTTGTGCTCTCGCCCTGCGGGCGCGAGCAGATTCGCCAGATGTTCGACAATCTCTTGTGCCAGCGCCGACTTGGCCGCGCGCGGCAGCGGGTGGCGGCCACGCTCATCATAGAGAACGATGGTGTTGTCGTCGCCGCCCATGCCGTCTGATACCAGATTGCCCACCAGCATCGGCAGCTTCTTGTTCTTGCGCTTGCCTTCGGCGTAGGCATCGAGATCACGGCTTTCAGCCGCAAAACCGACACAGAACGGCGCATCGGGACGTGACGCCACCTCAGCGAGAATGTCGGGATTGGGCGTCAACTCGATGCGCATTGTATCGCCCGACTTCTTGATCTTGTGCTCTGCAGGCTGCAGCGGCCGGTAGTCCGCCACTGCCGCCACGCCGATAAAGACGTCGGCCGCAGGCAAGGCATCAAATACCGCGGCACGCATCTCGAGCGCACTGCGCACATCGACCCGAAGCACCCCGGCAGGCGTAGCCAGCGCAACCGGGCCACTCACCAGCACCACCTCGGCGCCGGCCCGCGCACATGCCGTGGCGAGGGCATAGCCCATTTTGCCCGAACTGGTATTGGTGATCGCGCGCACCGGATCCACGGCCTCGAAGGTCGGGCCCGCCGTCAGCACCACCTTGCGCCCGGCAAGGCGCTTCGGCGTGAAGAAGGCAAGCACCGCCTCCAGGATCTCTTCCGGCTCAAGCATCCGCCCCATCCCGACCTCGCCGCACGCCTGCTCACCTGCAGCCGGCCCGATGATCGTCACCCCGTCGCCAGCCAGTGTTGCCGCGTTGCGTTGCGTCGCGGGATGCTCCCACATCTGGCGATTCATCGCAGGCGCCACCAGCAGCGGGATGTCGCGCGCAAGGCACAGGGTCGTCAGCAGGTCGTCGGCGCGGCCCTGCGCAAGCCGCGCAAGACAGTCGGCTGTGGCAGGCGCGACCAGCACTGCGTCCGCATCGCGGCTGAGGTCGATGTGGGCCATGTTGTTATCCATGCGCGCATCCCACAGATCCGTCCACACCGGATTGCCCGACAGCGCCTGGTAGGTCACGGCGGTGACGAAACGCGCGCCCCCCTCGGTGAGTACCACGTGCACATCGGCGCCCGCCTTGACCAGAAGGCGGACCAGCTCCGCCGCCTTGTAGGCCGCGACGCCTCCGGTAACGCCGAGAACGAGTTTCCTGCCCTGCAGTTCATTCATGACATTCAGGTTAAACTATCAGTACATTGGTATAAACGGGATCGCCATGGCAATCACCGACTGGCCCGAATGCGAACGTCCTCGAGAAAAGCTGCTTGGTAGCGGCGCGCACGCCCTTACCGACTCGGAACTGCTCGCCCTGTTTCTGCGCGTCGGCATCCGCGGACAGACCGCCGTCGACCTCGCGCGCAATCTGCTGTCCCGCTTCGGCTCACTCACACGCCTGTGCAATGCCAGCGCGGAAGAGTTCTCCGCCGTTCCCGGCATGGGGCTGGCGAAGTATGCCCAACTGCAGGCGGTGATGGAACTGGCCCGACGCGCCCTGGCCGAGCAGATGAGCGAACGCAGCCTGTTCGACTCACCCACCGCCGTGCGGGACTGGCTGCAACTTCACCTTGGCCACCTGCCGCATGAAACCTTCTGCATTCTCCTCCTCGATGCCCGCAACCGCCTCATCGAAGCCGTCGACCTGTTCCGGGGCACGCTGACCCAGACCAGCGTCTACCCGCGCGAGGTCGTCAAGCTCGCGCTCGAACACAACGCCGCCGCCGTGATTCTCGCCCACAACCACCCGTCCGGCGCGGCCGAGCCCAGCACCGCAGACGAGTTGCTGACCCGCACGCTGCGCAATGCGCTCGACCTCGTAGACATCCGGGTCCTCGATCATTTCATCGTCCCGGCCCACGGCCGGCCGCTGTCTTTTGCCGAACGCGGACTGCTGTAGTCGCCTGCAACAATCGAAGGATGCAAATCCTGATAATGCACTTGCCTTAACCCCTGCTCTTACGCTATCCTCCATCGTTTTCGCAATCCGAATTCCCTGGAGCATCGTATGGCTCGCGTCTGCCAAGTGACCGGTAAAGCACCGATGGTGGGAAACAACGTTTCCCACGCAAACAACAAAACCAAGCGTCGTTTTCTCCCCAACCTGCAAAACCGTCGGTTCTGGAGCGAATCCGAGAACCGCTGGATCCGCTTGCGCGTATCCAATGCCGGTCTGCGGACGATCGACAAGAAGGGCATCGACATCGTCGTTGCCGAACTTCGTGCCCGCGGCGAAAAGCTTTAAGCCCTGGCGTTAACCCTGCGGCCCAGCGCCGCGCGAACTGAACGGAGAACGCCATGGCAAAAGGCATCCGCGAAAAGATCAAGCTGGAATCAACCGCCGGCACGGGTCATTTCTACACCACGTCGAAGAACAAGCGCACCACCCCGCAGAAGCTCGAATTCAACAAGTACGACCCGGTCGCGCGCAAGCACGTCCCGTACAAGGAAATCAAGCTGAAGTAAGGATGCAGCGGGCTACGGCCTGCTACGTTCGGCGTCAGACGCCGCGCGTTACATGCTCCAAAAGAGAAAGGCCACCTTTGCAGGTGGCCTTTCTCTTTTGGCTGCGCCACCGGGGCGCAGCCTAAGCATAATCAGGCGCTCTGGATATTCGAAGCCTGCTTGCCCTTCGGACCCTGGGTCACGTCGAACGAAACCTTTTCACCTTCCTTCAGGGTCTTGAAACCGCTCATGGTGATGGCGGAGAAGTGTGCGAACAGATCGTCACTACCATCATCAGGCGTAATAAAACCAAAACCTTTGGAATCGTTGAACCACTTAACAGTGCCAGTTGCCATATTGCCTTAATCCTTCAAAGTGACTTAGTACAGCCCGGGGCCCTCCCGGACGGCGCGTCAATCAGGCATTCGAACATTTCACCTGACGCCTTTGTCGATTAACCGACAAGCCGACGACCGACTCAACGCTTGCAACACGCGATCAACACACGTCTCGGTTTTTACGCACTTGTCCGCATAGCGTCAACGGATAAATGCAGGCACTGAGCTGCTGCATCGCAACAACATCCTGCACTTTCCGCCCCTTCATGGCACGTTTCTGGCTTGAATTCCAGTGCGATTCATGTGACGACGCGGCGCAGGGAAGACCTTGATATCCCTTTTTCCAACCCCAGATATTCTGGCAAACGCTCAGTTGCACTCTGCATCGAGTTGATTAGAATGAGTCGCATGGCCACTCAGAAACAAGACGGATTCGTACTGGAAGCAAAGCGGACAAGTACTCGTCCGCCCCCGCTCTTCAAGGTGCTTCTGCTGAACGACGATTTCACACCAATGGATTTCGTTATCGAAGTTCTGCAGAAATTTTTTGCCATGGACCGCGAACGCGCCACGCGGGTCATGCTCCAAGTCCACAGAGAGGGCATGGGCGTGTGTGGTGTTTTTCCACGGGACATCGCATCAACCAAGGTGGAACAGGTCGTTTCCCATGCTCGTCAGCACCAGCATCCGTTGGTATGCGTGATGGAGGAAAATTGAATGATCGCGCAAGAACTTGAAGTCAGCCTGCACATGGCCTTTGTCGAAGCCCGGCAGAAGCGTCATGAGTTCATCACGGTGGAGCACCTGCTGCTCGCACTGCTCGACAACCCCTCTGCCGCCGAGGTGCTTCGCGCCTGCGCCGCCAATACCGACGAACTCCGTCGGGAACTGACCAACTTCATCAACGAGCACACGCCCAAGGTTGAAGGAAGTGACGAGATCGACACCCAGCCGACGCTCGGCTTCCAGCGCGTCATTCAGCGCGCCATCCTGCACGTCCAGTCGTCGGGAAAAAAGGAAGTGACCGGCGCCAACGTCCTGGTGGCAATCTTCGGCGAGAAGGATTCTCATGCCGTCTATTTCCTCCAGCGGCAGAACATCTCGCGCCTTGATGTGGTGAATTTCATCTCCCACGGCATTGCAAAAACGCCCCAGGGTGGTGCATCCCCGCAGAACCGCAGCGAACCCGAACAGGGCGAGCAGGAGCAGGAAGAGAAAGGCGCCGGTGGCGCGCTCGAGAACTACACCCAGAATCTCAACCAGCAGGTCCTGATGGGCAAGATCGATCCGCTCATCGGACGCGACAAGGAAGTCGAGCGCGTCATCCAGACCCTGTGCCGTCGGCGCAAGAACAATCCGCTGCTGGTTGGTGAGGCGGGTGTCGGCAAGACCGCCATCGCCGAAGGCCTCGCTCATCGCATCGTGGAAGGACGCGTGCCCGAGATCCTCGAGAACGCTCAGGTCTTCTCGCTGGACATGGGTGCCCTGCTCGCGGGCACCAAGTACCGCGGCGACTTCGAACAGCGCCTCAAGGCGGTGCTCAAGCAGCTTGTAGAGAACAAGGATGCCGTCCTGTTCATCGACGAGATCCACACGCTGATCGGTGCAGGCGCAGCATCGGGCGGCACGCTCGACGCCTCCAACCTGCTCAAGCCGGCGTTGTCCTCCGGACAGCTGAAGTGCATCGGCGCGACCACCTACAACGAGTTCCGTCAGATCTTCGAGAAGGATCACGCCCTGTCGCGGCGCTTCCAGAAAGTGGACGTGGTGGAACCCTCGGTGGCCGAAACGGTGGAGATCCTCAAGGGGCTGAAGTCGCGCTTCGAGGAGCACCACGGCATCAAGTACTCGGCATCGGCCCTTGCCAGCGCAGCGGAGCTGTCGGCCAAGTACATCAATGACCGTCACCTCCCGGACAAGGCGATCGACGTCATCGACGAGGCCGGCGCCGCACAGCGCATTCTGCCCAAGTCGAAGCAGAAGAAGACCGTCGGCAAAAACGAGATCGAGGAAACGGTTGCCAAGATCGCCCGCATTCCGCCGCGCTCGGTGTCCAACGACGACAAGACCGCACTCAAGACGCTCGAGCGCGATCTCAAGAACGTCGTGTTCGGTCAGAACGCTGCCATCGATGCGCTTGCGAAGGCCATCAAGATGTCGCGCTCCGGCCTGGGCAATCCGGCGAAGCCCATTGGCTCTTTCCTGTTCTCCGGCCCGACCGGGGTGGGCAAGACCGAGGTCGCCCGTCAGCTGGCCTACACGCTCGGCATCGACCTGGTTCGCTTCGACATGTCGGAGTACATGGAGCGTCACGCGGTCAGCCGTCTGATTGGCGCGCCACCGGGTTACGTCGGCTTCGACCAGGGCGGCCTGCTCACCGAGCAGATCACCAAGAAGCCGCACTGCGTGCTCCTGCTCGACGAGATCGAGAAGGCGCATCCCGACATCTACAACATCCTGCTGCAGGTCATGGATCATGGCGCCCTGACCGACAACAACGGCAGACAGGCGGACTTCCGCAACGTGATCATCATCATGACCACAAACGCGGGCGCCGAGACGATGCAGAAGTCGGTGATCGGTTTCTCCGCCAAGCGCGAAGCAGGCGACGAACTCGCCGACATCAAGCGCATGTTCTCGCCCGAGTTCCGCAACCGGCTCGACGCGACGATCTCGTTCAAGGCGCTCGACAGCGAGATCATCCTGCGCGTTGTCGACAAGTTCCTGATGCAGCTCGAAGCCCAACTGCACGAGAAGAAGGTGGAGGCCCACTTCACCGATCAACTCAAGGCCTGGCTGGCCGAGCAGGGTTTCGATCCGCTGATGGGTGCGCGGCCGATGGCGCGACTGATCCAGGACACCATCCGCTCGGCACTGGCGGACGAGCTCCTGTTCGGACGGCTCGCCAGCGGCGGCAAGGTCACGATCGATCTCGACGAAGACGACAAGGTCAAGCTGGTGTTCGATCAGCCGGAAGTTGCAACCGCCTGACCCTCCGGGTGTGGGCTCAGGAAAGCGCGACCAAGATGGTCGCGCTTTTTTTTCGCCCCTGCCCGGCTGTTCGCCGGCACGGCCCCTCCGTTATGATCACTGCCTGAACCCGATCCGAACCCAATCACACAGGGAGCTCTCATGCCTATTCAGACAGCCGATCTTTGCGACGCCCACGAAGACAAGGTCAGCGTGGTTGCACCGATGTTCCGCAGTTTCGGTGGCCGCAGCGCCTTCGGCGGCGCCATCAGTACACTCAAGCTGTTCGAGGACAACGCGCTTGTACGCAAGACACTTGAGTCGGCAGGCAATGGTCGTGTGCTGGTCGTCGACGGCGGCGGCTCAATGCGTTGCGCACTGGTCGGCGATCAGCTCGCCGAGCTCGGCGTGAAGAACGGCTGGGCGGGCATTCTCGTCTATGGCTGCATCCGTGACTCGAAAGCCATCGGCGAAATGGATCTGGGCGTATTCGCACTCGGCACCCATCCACGCAAGACCGTCAAGCGCAATACGGGCGAGCCTGAGCTACCGGTGACCTTCGGTGGCGTCACCTTCACGCCCGGACACTATGTCTATGCTGACGAGGACGGCGTGATCGTCTCGGCCACGCCGTTGATCTGAACACCGGACCACTTCCAGGCCCTCGATCGTCGGGCATGTTCTGTGCGCCGCAACAGGACATGCCCGACTTTTCATTTCACCAGCCTGATTCGCGTTCCACGATACAAAATATTGAAAACAAGTTACTGTTTTAATTAAATAACTTTTTTTCTTATGTCTTATATAAGACATATTGCTGCTAAGCAGAATGCAACCTATACTGTTTTGCAACCGGCGCTGATTTCTCCCTCGAATATGCGCTGGCAGAAATCGATCGGTTGAGCCGGTTCCTGATCCCGGCAAACCCTGGTTGTCCCCCCTTATCAAACAGACAAGGAAGCATGATGAACCTGACTCGCGAACAGCAAATTGCCGCCCTCGAAAAAGACTGGGCCGAAAATCCCCGCTGGAAAGGCATCAAGCGCGGCTATACCGCTGCTGATGTCGTCCGCCTACGTGGTTCCTTCCAGGTCGAGAATACGCTGGCCCGCCGCGGCGCCGAAAAGCTGTGGAGCCTGGTGAACAACGAGCCCTACGTAAACTGCCTCGGCGCACTGACCGGCGGTCAGGCCATGCAGCAGGTCAAGGCCGGCATCAAGGCGATCTATCTGTCCGGCTGGCAGGTTGCCGCCGACAACAACGAATACGCAGCCATGTACCCGGACCAGTCCCTGTACCCGGTTGATTCGGTGCCGAAAGTCGTGGAGCGCATCAACAACGCCTTCACCCGCGCCGATGAAATCCAGTGGTCCAAGGGTGTAAACCCGGGCGACACCGGCTACATCGACTACCACGCTCCTATCGTGGCTGACGCCGAAGCAGGTTTCGGCGGCGTGCTGAACGCCTTCGAACTGATGAAGGCCATGATCCGCTCCGGCGCTGCCGGCGTGCATTGGGAAGACCAGCTGGCTTCCGTGAAGAAGTGCGGCCACATGGGTGGCAAGGTGCTGGTCCCGACCCAGGAAGCCGTACAGAAGCTGATCGCTGCCCGTATGGCTGCGGACGTCTATGGCGTGCCGACACTGGTGATCGCTCGTACCGATGCTGAAGCAGCCGACCTGCTGACGTCCGACTACGACGAGAACGACAAGCCCTTCCTGACCGGTGAGCGCACTGCCGAAGGCTTCTACAAGACCAAGAAGGGTCTTGACCAGGCCATCTCCCGCGCCATCGCCTACGCTCACTACGCCGACCTGGTGTGGTGCGAGACGGGCACGCCGGATCTGGAATTTGCCCGCAAGTTCGCTGAAGCCGTGCATAAGGTCCACCCGGGCAAGATGCTGGCCTACAACTGCTCGCCGTCCTTCAACTGGAAGAAGAACCTGGACGATGCCACCATCGCCAAGTTCCAGCGCGAACTCGGCGCCATGGGCTACAAGTACCAGTTCATCACTTTGGCTGGTATTCACAACATGTGGTACAACATGTTCGACCTCGCCCAGGACTACGTCGCACGCGGCATGTCGGCCTACGTCGAGAAGGTTCAGGAACCGGAATTCGCTGCTCGCGAGCGTGGTTACACCTTCGTGTCGCACCAGCAGGAAGTCGGCACCGGCTACTTCGACGAAGTGACCACCGTCATTCAGGGCGGCAAGTCCAGCGTGACCGCACTGACGGGCTCCACCGAAGAAGAGCAGTTCCACTAAGCCGAACGATTTCGGGGGCGTTTTTTTCCGCACCCGGATTCAGTCGCAAGAAAAACCGCCCGGTGCAAATGCACCGGGCGGTTTTTTCATGTGCTTCCACGGGCCTCACTCAAGCCCGGCGACGCTCAGTCGCGGCCGGCGCCCCTGCCGTCAGCCTTGCCCGACCCCATCTTGTGGTGCCCACCACCGTGGCGGCCTCCCATACGGTCAAACTCGGCGTCGAAGACGGTTTTCTGCGCATCGGAGAGCTGCGCATAGAAGACTTCCACCGCCTTGCGCATCTCGGCCATCTCGGTTTGACGCAGCTTGCTCATTTCCTCCATTTTCGCCATGCGATCAAGGACGGTCACCGGGCGATCCTCGGCGTTGCGGGCCATCATTTGCGACGCCATGCGCTCGCCACGATCCTTCATCGCAGCCTTGAAGTCATTCCATGCCGGCTTCTGGGCGGGTGTCAGCGCCAGCGCCAGTTCGAGCTTGGCGGCCTGGACTTCACCACGCTGCGCCATCCGTTCCTTCATCTTTTCGGGACTCATTTGCTGCATGCCCTGCCTGCCGTCCCGCATGCCCATGCCATCGCAGTCGCCTCCACGCGCAATGGCCGAAGCGCCAATTGCAGAAGTAGCGATGATTGCTGCGGCGATCGAAGTCTTGATCCAGTTTTTCATGATGATGCTCCTCGAGTTTCTCGGTTGATCTCCCGCCCATTGAATTCCTGTCATCGGGCGACGGGTTCATTTGACCACCACGATGTAAATGGCAAGTGTCAGGATCGGGCGGAATTGCACGCTGATGTCTCTGAGGGTGCACTTGATACGCTGGGATACAAGAATGCTGGCGCGGCAGCTTAAGATTCGGGCTGAGGAGAACCTGAATGTCAAACCAGCAAGACCATATCCTGATTGTTGACGACGACCGTGATATCCGCGGACTGCTCGCAGACTACCTTGAGAAGCAGGGCCTGCGCTGCACGACGGCTGCAGACGGGCGCGAGATGAAGGCTGCCCTTGAAAGCCACAGGATCGACCTGATCGTACTCGACGTGATGATGCCAGGCGAAGACGGGCTCACCCTGTGCCGCAACCTGCGCGCCGGGAACGGGCCGAATGCGGCCACCCCGATCCTGATGCTCACTGCGCGCGGAGAAGACATGGACCGCATCCTGGGGCTCGAGATGGGCGCCGACGACTATCTGCCCAAGCCCTTTGTGCCGCGTGAGCTCTATGCGCGCATCCGGGCCATTCTCCGCCGCGCACGCGCGCTGCCGCCCAATCTCGAAGCTACTGCATCTGCCAGCGCACGCGAACTGCGTTTCGCACACTGGCGGCTCGATACCGTGAATCGCCACCTCGTCGACGAGGATGGCACCGTGGTTGCATTGTCGGGTGCCGAATATCGCATGCTTGGCGTCTTCCTCGCCCACCCCCAGCGCGTGCTGTCACGTGACCAGTTGATGGAGCTCACCCAGGGGCGCGAAGCCGAAGTGTTCGACCGCTCCATCGACCTCCTGATCAGCCGCCTGCGCCAGCGCCTCGGTGACAATGCGCGCGAGCCTGCAATCATCAAGACGGTGCGCAATGAAGGTTACGTGCTGGCCTGCGAAGTCACCCCGGGCGATCGCGGGAAAGCACCGCAATGAAACTGCCCTGGCCCAGGAGCCTGTTCTCGCGCCTGATGCTGATCTGGCTCGCCGGTATCACGCTGGTGCTCGCAGTGAGCTTCATTCTGTTTGTCGGCGAGCGCGATCGGGTTGGTCGCAATGCGCTGTTCCATGGCATCGCACAGGAAGTTGCCGCCACCGCCGACGTCCTCGACCGCATGCCAGAGAACGAGCGTGAGCGCTGGGTGGATCAACTTGGGCGCAGACGTCTGCGACTGAGCCTGCGCCCCTTGCCGGACGACCTGCCCCCGCTGCCGATCGACCATCCGCTCCTCCCTGCCCTCAAGGAAGCCATGCCTGAGCGCGAAGTCGCTCTCTTTGCCAGCAGACACGGACACGAAGGGCGCCCATCCCTTTTTATTGCGCTGCGCTTGAGCGACGGATCGCCACTCAGCATCCGAATGCCCGGCATTCCCTTTGCACCCGACCTGCGCACCCCGCACCCCGGACAACTGATCTCCGCCCTGCTCGCACTGATCGTGGGTGTCAGCCTCCTCACATGGTTCAGCGTCCGCATTGCAACCCGACCGCTGTCGCGCATGGCCGACGCTGCGCGCGCGCTCGGAGAGGATCCCGAACGCGCCCCCATGGACGTTCGCGGACCGACGGAAGTGGCCAGTGCGGCCGCAGCCTTCAACCAGATGCAGCAGCGCATCGGCGAACACGTGCGTGAGCGCACCCGCATCCTGGCCGCGATCTCGCATGATCTGCAGACCCCGATCACGCGACTGCGCCTGCGTGCCGAAATGGTCGATGACGATGCCTTGCGCGCAAAGGTACAGTCCGACCTCGATGCGATGCAGAGCCTGATCAGGGAAGGACTGGACTACGCCCGCAGCATGGAGGGCAGCAAGGACAGGCAGCCCATCGATCTGACCCGCCTGCTCGAAGCCCTGTGCGACGACGCTCAGGACATGGGGTGGACGGTCACTCTGAAAGGCCGCGCGGACCGCCCCTTCAACGGGCAGGTCACGGCGCTGCGGCGCGCACTGTGGAATCTGATCGAGAACGGTGTGAAATTCGGCGGACAGGTCGATATCACGCTGAGCGGGCAGCCCGATCATGTCGAAATCCGCATCCGCGATCATGGCCCCGGACTGGAAAAAGCCGAACTCGAGAAAGTATTCGAGCCCTTCTACCGCACGGAATCCTCACGCAACCGTGAAACCGGCGGCACCGGGCTGGGCCTTGCGATTGCACGCAACCTGCTGCGCACCCAGCACGGTGAGGTGAGCCTTGCAAACCACCCGGAAGGCGGACTGGAGGCGACGGTCACGCTGTCCGGGACGCAGGCCTGAAGGCGAAGCCAGGTCGCCGTGCGCACATCGGCTGGTGCGTCACGGGCCGACCTGATACTGCGCAGCCAGCGCCCTGAAGCGATCGACTTCTGCCGCGGCCCAGTCCGGCGCCCTTCCAAGCTCTTCGGCCAGAATCGCTGCAACCGCAGGTGCGGCGCTCACGGCCGCCGCGGCATCGAAGAACAGCGCCCGATGGCGACGGGCAAGGACATCTTCAACCGTGCGCGCGAGTTCGGCGCGCGCGGCATATCGGACCTCGGCTTCGGTCAGCGTCAGCCCTTCTGCGAGGATGTTGTCCGCGCCGGGCAGGCGCAGCACCTCCTTGCGATCGAGCCCATAGACATCGCCATCACTCTTCTCCGGCGCACCATGCAAACGCAGACGGGCAGTCGCCGAAGAACGCAGCGGCAGCCCGCCAACCGGCTGTGCGGCATCGATTGCATCCTCGGCCATCACTCGATAAGTCGTCCATTTGCCACCGGTGATACTGACCAGCCCCTCGGCCGAGACATCCACAAGATGCTCACGTGACAACTGTCGCGTGGGTGAGTCGCGCCCCCCTCCGATGAGCGGCCTCAGGCCGACGAAGACCGCGCGTACATCCGCTCGGGATGGAGGCCGTTCAAGATAGCGTGCTGCGGTCTCAAGGATGAAGCCGATCTCGCCCGGCAGGGGCCGTGGCTCGAGTGGCAGATCGCTGCGCGGCGAGTCGGTGGTGCCCAGCAGCACCTTCCCCTGCCAGGGAATCATGAACAGCACGCGGCCATCGTCGGTATGCGGCACCAGCAGCGCGTCCTCACCAGGCAGGAACGCGCGATCCACGACCAGATGCACACCCTGACTGGGGCTGAGCATGTCATGGGCGTCAGCCCGCGCCAGGCGGCGCACGCTGTCGGCCCACACCCCGGACGCATTGATCACCACCTTGGCACCAACGCGATATGCCTGCCCGCTCTCGACATCGCGCAGATCCACCCCGCAGACCTTCCCGCCTTCGATTGCAAGCCCCGTCGCGGCGCAGTAATTCACTGCCAGACCGCCGAAATCGCCAACGGTGCGCGCCAGCGTCAGGGCCAGTCGCGCATCGTCGAACTGGGCATCCCAGTAGGCGATTCCGCCGCGCAAACCATCACGCTTTACAGTGACCAGCGCGGCAAGCGTGTCGTCGACGTTCAGCACCTTGCTGCGGGCAATGCCGCGGCGGCCGGCCAGCAGGTCGTACAGGCCGAGCCCGGCCGCGAGCATCGGTTTGTCGTGCAGCCGGTATGCAGGCACGACAAAGCGCAGAGGATGGACCAGATGGGGGGCGTTCTCGAGCAGACGGGCGCGTTCGGCCAATGCTTCCCGCACCAGCGGCAGGTTGCCCTGCGCGAGATAGCGCACTCCGCCGTGAATCAGCTTGGTCGCACGCGAGCTCGTACCCTTGGCAAAATCCTCTGCATCCACGACCAGCACCGAATATCCGCGCGCGGCAGCGTCGACTGCGCAGCCCAGCCCGGTTGCCCCGCCGCCAATCACGACCACGTCCCATACTCTTGGCTCCGACAGACGGACCAGCAAGGCCTGTCGCGCACGTTCGGCCAGACCGCTCTTCGCCGTCGCCGTCATGAATGCCCCCAACTGCGGACGCACGCGATGCCTCGCGCCCATGCGGTGCGTCGTGCAAGCCGCCGATCCTCGGCAAGGCCTGGCTCGAACACCCGGTCGACCTGCCACTGCCGGCTAAGCGCATCGGTGTCAGGCCAGACGCCCACACCGAGTCCGGCGAGATAGGCCGCGCCCAGCGTCGTGGTCTCGAGCATTTTCGGGCGCACGACCGGCACCCCCAGGAGGTCGGCCTGCATCTGCATCAGCAAGTCGTTGGCGGCCGCGCCACCATCGACCCGCAGTTCGCGCAGCGGGCTTGCACCGTCGAGCTGCATCGCTTCAACCAGATCCAGTGTCTGCATCGCGATCGCCTCCAGCGCGGCGCGTGCCACGTGCGCGGCCCCCGTTCCGCGCGTGAGCCCGAGCAAGGTGCCACGGGCGTTCGGATCCCAGTAAGGCGCGCCAAGACCGGTAAACCCCGGAATCATGACGACGCCACCGCTGTCCGGCACACTGCCGGCCAGGGTTTCGATGTCCGCCGAGTCCTTGATCAGGCCAAGCGAGTCGCGCAGCCATTGCACGATGGCGCCGCCCATGAACACGCTGCCCTCGAGCGCATAGATCGGCGGCCCGTCGCCCGACCAGCCAATCGTGGTCAGCAGGCGATGGGTGGAAACCACTGCCTCGGTGCCCGTGTTCATCAGCAGGAAACAGCCCGTGCCGTAGGTATTCTTGGCCATGCCCGGTGCAAAGCAGCACTGGCCGAAGGTCGCGGCCTGCTGGTCGCCGCCGATTCCGGCAATCGGGATCGAAGCGCCGAACACATCGGGATCGGTCTCGCCGCACACACCGATACTGTCCACGACGCGTGGCAACACCGACGCCGGAATCCCGAAGCCTTCAAGCAGGCTTTCGTCCCAGGTCCGGGAATGGATGTCGAACAACAGGGTGCGTGCGGCGTTGCCCGGATCCGTCAGATGCAGCCTTCCACCGGTGAGATGCCAGATCAGCCAGCTGTCGATGGTTCCGAACGCGAGTTCGCCGCGCTCGGCCCGTTCGCGGGCACCCGGCACATGATCCAGGAGCCAGGCCAGTTTGGTCGCTGAAAAATAGGGGTCAAGCTCAAGCCCGGTACGGGCGCGAACATCCTCGCTCCAGCCGCGTGCGCGCAAGGTCTCGCAGCGATCGGCCGTGCGCCTGTCCTGCCATACGATCGCAGGCGCGACCGCCCGTCCGTCGCTGCGCGACCACAGCACCGTGGTCTCGCGCTGATTCGCGATCCCGATCGCGGCAATCTCGCTCGCCGTCAGTTTCGCGCTCTCGAGCGCAGCTCGTGCGCAGTCAAACTGGGATTGCAGGATCTCGTGCGCGTCATGCTCAACCCAGCCCGGTTGCGGAAAATGCTGAGCAAACTCCAGCTGGGCATGACCGCACACCCGTCCCTCCGCATCGAAGACCATCGCGCGCGAACTGGTCGTTCCCTGATCCAGGGCAAGAACATGTGCCATTGGCGACTCCCGGGCAGAATTCAGACAAAGCGTAGCCCCTCAGGGCCAAACTGACCAGCGCCCGGCGCAATCCGCGCCCGTGGGCACGCGCAGGTGTGGTTCAATGCGGCCCTCATACATTGCAATGCAGCATCAAGGCCATGCCCGCCATCTGGATGATCATCGCCAGCTTTCTCTTCGCCTGCATGGGCGTTTGCGTAAAGCTGGGTGCCGATCAGTTCTCCACCGGAGAGCTGGTTTTCTACCGTGGGGCGCTGAACATCGTGATGATGACCATTGCCTCGCGCATGACCCACATCGCGCTCAGCACCCCGCACTGGCGCATGCAGCTGTCACGCAGCCTGTCGGGCTCGCTCGCGCTGATGTGCTACTTCTTCACCATCGGCGTCCTGCCTCTGGCAACCGCGGCCACCCTGAGCTACACGTCGCCGATGTTCGTCGCCATCCTGCTGATCCTGCTTTTCGGCGAACGACTCCGGTTTGCGGTCGCGGTCGCGCTGCTGGCAGGCTTCGCGGGCGTCGTCCTGCTGCTGCGCCCCACCCTGCAACCGGGTCAGTGGCTTGGCGCGATTACGGGCCTGGGCGCGGGGATGATTTCCAGTCTGGCTTACATCAGCGTGCGTGAGCTGGGCAAGGCCGGCGAGCCCGAGATCCGCACGGTATTCTGGTTTTCCTGCGTGACCACGGTGCTTGGCGGGGTCTGGGCCCTGACCGGCGAACTGCATCGACCTGATGCGGGCGGGCTCGCCATTCTGCTCGGCATCGGCCTGTTTGGCGGACTCGCCCAGCTGGCGATGACGCGCTCCTACCGCTTCGGCAAGACGGTCGTCTCGGCCGCGCTCAGCTACAGCACGGTCATTTTCGCGAGCCTTTTCGGCATGGTGATCTGGGACGAGACGCATCCCCCTTCGGCCTGGCTCGCGATCGCACTGATCATCGTCAGCGGTCTCATGGTTTCCTTCGCATCGCGGCGCAGGGCCGACGATTGAGCCCGACAGCGGCGAGGGCTATAGTAGGCACACAAGCACAACAGCACGGAGGCCGTCATGATCAGCACCGACCACAAGGGCAATCTGGTAGCAGTGACCGTATTCGGCGAATTTACCCTGGCCGACTATCGCGAGTTCGAGGAACTGGTGAACTACAAGATCCAGTTTGTCGGAACGGTGGATCTGCTGTTCGACCTGCGGGAGATGGCGGGCTTCACGCTTGATCTGGCTTGGGAGGAGATCAAGTTTTCGCGCGAGCATGCGCACGATTTCCGCCGCATCGCGATTCTCACCGACGACCAGTGGGTGACCTGGAGTGCATGGATTTCCCAGCTCTTCGTCGATGCCGAAGTGCAGGTCTTCAGTTCGGACGAGGACGCACGCGCCTGGCTCGGCGTTGCGGCTGAGGCCACCCCGTGAGTGCCTCCTATTCGGCCCTGATCGGCGCACGGGATCTGGCTGAACGCATTCACGACCCGGACTGGGTCATCTTCGACTGCCGGTCCGACCTTGCCAACCCGGATTTCGGCCGCGACTCCTATGCAAGCGGCCATATTCCGGGGGCTTTCTTCATGGATCTCGATGAAGATCTCAGCGGCCCCAAGACGGGTACCAACGGACGCCACCCCCTGCCCGATCCCGCAGCCCTTGCCGCCCGCCTCGAGGCCTGCGGCGTAGGCAACCATACCCAGGTCGTGGCTTACGACGACGCTGGCGGCATGTATGCCGCACGCCTGTGGTGGATGCTGCGCTGGCTTGGACACCACCGTGTTGCCGTGCTCGACGGTGGTCTGCAGGCGTGGTGCAGCGAATCCCAGGCGTTGAGCGCTGCAATTCCGGAAGCGCACGCGACACCGTCCTACTCCCTGTGCCTGCAGCCCTGCCGCATCGACGTCGACACGGTTCTGGCGCATCTCGGCCAGCCAGACATGCTGCTGATCGACGCGCGCAGTCCGGACCGCTTCCGCGGCGAAAACGAAACCCGCGATCCTGTCGGCGGACATATCCCCGGCGCGATCAACCGTTTCTTCGGCGACAACCTCGACACCCGGGGCTGCTTCAGGGATTCGCAGACGCTGAGAGCGGAGTTCGAAGCGCTGCTCGATGGCCGCGACCCTTCCGAAGTCGTTCATCAGTGCGGCTCCGGCGTCACCGGCTGCCACAATCTGCTCGCCATGGAAGCTGCGGGCCTGTCCGGCTCGCGCCTTTACGCCGGTTCGTGGAGCGAATGGTGCGCCGATCCGAAACGTCCGTTCGCAACCGGGCCGGCCTGAGCCCGCCTACCAGTCAATACGCTCCACCAGCCCGAGCGAACGCCCGAGAAAGCGTTCGCCGATAGTCTGAAAGCGCAAGGGCACATCGGTCACCACGTAGCGGTAGCTGGCCGGCCGCCTGCCCACATGAGCCAGCCCTTCGGCATGCAGGCAGCGGGCTGCAAGCTCGGCCGTCGTGACCGCGGAATCGATCAGACGCACCCCCTCCCCGACCACATCGCGCAGCAAGGGCTTGAGCAGGGGATAGTGCGTGCAGCCGAGAACGAGGCTGTCCACCTCTTCCGCCAGCACCGGACGCAGATACTCCTGCGCCGTCATGCGCGTGACCGGGTGCTCCAGCCAGCCCTCCTCCACCAGCGGCACGAACAGCGGACAGGCTTGCGAATACACCCGCACCCCGGAGTCGAGCGCGTGCATCCGCACCGCGTAGGCGTTGCTGTTGATCGTCGTCGGCGTACCGATCACGCCGATCCTGCCGGCGGGCGAGGCTGCGACCGCGGCCTGCGCCCCGGCCTCGATGACGTTGATGACCGGAATGCCGCCGGCACGCTCGGCCACCACGTGTGCCGCCACGGCGGCCATCGTGTTGCACGCGACGATCAGCATCTTCACATCCTGCTGAAGCAGAAAGTCGGTGATCTGTCCGGTGAAGTGCTCGATCGTCGCCACCGACTTGACCCCGTAGGGTACCCGGGCGGTATCGCCGAAATAGACGATGCTCTCCAGCGGCAGGCGCTCCATCAGCGCCCGCACCACGGTCAGCCCACCCACGCCGGAGTCGAACACGCCGATGGGCCGCGTTGCATCCGCCCTCATGCGGCCCCCGCCAGGGCGTGCATGTCTGCCCGACCCGGATCCTTCATTCGAGCACTACGGCAGCAAACTTGCGCTTGCCGACCTGCAGCACCACGGTTTCGCCCGCGAGCAGCACCAGCCCCTTGTCGGCGACGCGTTCGCCGTTGAGCCGCACTGCCCCCTGGTCGATCATCCGCATTGCCTCGGACGTCGTTCCGGTCAGGCCCGCCTGCTTGACCACCTGGAACACCGGCAGGCCCTCTCCCACGACCACCCTGACCTCCGGAAGATCGTCGGGAATCGCATTGCGCTGGAAGCGTGCCTCGAAGTCGCTCAGCGCATCTTCGGCGGCCTGCTGGCCATGGAAGCGGGCGACCAGCTCCTGCGCCAGCATCACTTTCACGTCGCGCGGGTTCCGGCCCTCGTCGATCGAACGCCGAAGGCCTGCGATATCGGCAGTGGAGCGGAAGGACAACAGGTCGAAGTAACGCCACATCAAGGTGTCCGACACCGACATTGTCTTGCCGAAGATTTCCTTCGGCGCCTCGGCAATGCCGATGTAGTTGCCGAGCGACTTCGACATCTTGTTCACACCGTCCAGGCCCTCGAGCAGCGGCATCATCACGACGCACTGCGGCGACTGCCCGTGACTCTTCTGCAACTCACGCCCCATCAGCAGGTTGAAGCGCTGGTCCGTACCGCCTAGCTCCACATCGGCCTTCATGGCCACGGAGTCGTAACCCTGACACAAGGGGTACAGGAATTCGTGAATCGCAATCGGCTGATTGTTCGCGTAGCGCTTGGAAAAGTCTTCTCGCTCAAGCATGCGCGCAACCGTCTGCTGCGCAGCGAGGCGAATCATCCCGGCCGAACCGAGACCTTCCATCCATGCAGAGTTAAAGCAGATCTCGGTCCGTTCCGGATCCAGAATCTTGAAGACCTGCTCCTGATAGGTCTTGGCATTCTCCAGGATCTGTTCCCGCGACAGCGGCGGCCGCGTGCTGTTCTTGCCGCTGGGGTCACCGATCATTCCAGTGAAGTCACCAATCAGGAACATGACTTGATGCCCGAGCTCCTGAAAGTGCCTCAGCTTGTTGATCAGCACCGTATGCCCAAGGTGCAAGTCAGGCGCGGTCGGATCGAAACCTGCCTTGACCCGCAAAGGCCGTCCGCTTTTGAGCTTCTCAACGAGTTCGCTTTCAATCAGCAACTCGTCGACTCCCCGCTTGATCAGCTCGATCGCGGCCTGCACATCACTCATCATGTATCTCCAGTCATTCGTTCACCGGCCTGCTGCAAATCTTTGTTAAACTCGAAAAAGTTTTTGCCCGGGTCAAATCATGCAGGTCAGAAAAACCACGATTCTAGCCGAACTGCCGTCCAAGCTCCTCAGCCGTAAACGTCCGTGGCTCATCGCAGGCGTCGCTGGCGTCTCGCTCCTCGGCGTCGTGGCAGCCACCGCAGTCGTCCCGCAAACCTCCCCCGCTGCGCCATTCATCGCCAGCACTGTGGTCGAGGACATTGCGATCGCGCCGGTAAGCGTCGCTGCCGCACACACGCTGCCCTACGTTCACGACGACAGAATTCAGCCAGGCGACACGCTTCCCGCAATCTTCCGACGCCTTGGCATCGACGACAGCGAAGCGCTCTCCTTCATCCAGAACGACGAGGCAGGCTCCCAGGCACTGCGCCAGCTGCGCGCAGGCCGCTCGATGACCGCCATGGTCACGCCCGATGGCAGGGTGCTGTCCATCAGCCTGCCGCTGAGCGGCGGCCGCTACACCATCGAACGCGATCAGGCGGGCCAGGACTTCCAGGTCCGCAGCGAAGAAAGCACTGCGGTCGAGACGATTGTCGAAATGCGTACCGGCACCATTCGCCACTCGCTTTTCGGTGCTACCGATGAAGCCGGCCTTCCGGACAGCGTCGCCAGCAAGCTGGTGGACCTGTTCGGCACGGAGATCGACTTCCATACCGATCTGCGCAAGGGCGACAGCTTCAGCGTGGTGTACGAAACCATCTACGACGAAGGCTCGAGCATCCGTTCGGGCCGCGTGCTTGCGGCCGAGTTCATCAATCAGGGCAAGCGCCACGTCGTGGTGCTGCATGACACCGCGAACGGCAAGGAACAGTACTACTCGGGTGACGGGCACAGCCTGCGGCAGGGCTTCCTGCGCTCGCCCCTTGAGTTCTCCCGCGTCACCTCGGGCTTCGGCCGCCGCCTGCATCCGATTCACAAGAGCTGGCGCGCGCACAAGGGCGTCGATTTCGGCGCACCGCGAGGCACCCCGGTCAAGGCCACATCTGACGGCGTCGTCGCCTTTGCCGGCAAGCAGGGTGGCTACGGCAACATCGTGATTCTCCGCCACCGCGGCAAGCTCACCACTGCCTACGCCCACCTCAACAACTTCAGCCGCAACCTGAAGCCGGGAATGGCAGTCGACCAGGGTGACGTCATCGGCTTCGTCGGCTCCACCGGATGGGCGACCGGCCCCCACCTGCACTACGAAGTGCGCGTGGACAATGTCGCACACGACCCCATGAAGATCGCCCTCCCGGCCGCGGACGCACTGGAAGGAAAAGAACTCGCTCGCTTCAAGCGCAATGCCGAGCCTCTGCTGCAGCGCATCGCACTGCTCAACTACAAGGCAACGGTCGCAAGCCGCTGAAAGCCGGCACGCAGTCAAAAAAATGGGGCGCCAAGGCGCCCCATTTTTGTTTCATCCCGACCAGATCAATCAGGCCGAGAACGAAGACCCACAACCGCAGGTGCTGGTTGCATTCGGGTTACGAATGACAAACTGCGACCCTTCGAGGCCTTCCGTGTAATCGATTTCAGCACCGACAAGGTACTGGTAACTCATCGGGTCAACCAGCAGCATCACGCCATTCTTCTCGAACGTCGTGTCATCCTCATTCACTTCCTCATCGAAAGTGAAACCGTACTGGAAGCCGGAGCAACCACCACCGCTGACAAACACGCGAAGCTTGAGCGAAGGGTTGCCTTCTTCTTCGATCAGTTCGCGCACCTTGCCGGCTGCGTTATCGGTAAATACCAGGATGTCCGGGGTTTCAACTTCAGCGTTCATGTTCTCTCCTCTGTCAAGGGCAGGGGGCGATGATGCGCCATCCGCCCTCCCACGTCAAAGTCGGATCATCTCCGACCGTACAAGTTCCCAGATGGGCCGACGCAAACCGTGTCTGGAGCGGGCATTGCGGACATGATGCATGTGCGCCCAATTCCCGACCACAGCCACTTCTCAGGGCTGTCGATCACCGACACTAGCACACGCACGTCCGCTCTGCGCATACTGAGCCGCCAGCCGACTCCGACTCGATGCGCGCAGCCCTGACAACTCTCCGTCCGGAAAGCCCGGAAACGCAAAAAGCCGCCCCAGGGGACGGCTTCTCGTGCAGCACAAAACGCGATTAGCGCTTCGAGAACTGCTTGGCGCGACGTGCTTTACGCAGGCCGACTTTCTTACGCTCGACTTCACGTGCATCGCGAGTCACCAGGCCTGCGGTACGCAGATCCGGCTTCAGGTCGGCACTGTAATCGATCAGCGCACGGGTGATGCCGTGACGCACGGCACCAGCCTGACCGGACTCACCGCCGCCAACCACGTTGACCATGATGTCAAAGCGATCTTCGTTGCCGGTAAGCACCAGCGGCTGACGCACGATCATGCGGCCGGTTTCACGGGAAAAGAACTCATCAACGGGCTTGCCATTGACGACGATGTTGCCGGAGCCCGGCTTGATGAATACACGGGCGACCGCGGTCTTGCGGCGACCGGTACCGTAGTTGTAAGTCACAGCCATTTATGGCTCCTTCAGATCTCGAGAACTTTCGGCTGCTGGGCGGCATGCGGGTGCTCGGCACCGGCATAGCACTTCAGCTTCTTCAGCATGGCATAACCCAGCGGACCCTTCGGCAGCATGCCTTTCACGGCTTTTTCCAGCACGCGCTCGGGGAAGCGCTGCTGCAGCTTGGTGAAGTTGGTCTCGTAGATACCGCCCGGGTAGCCGGAGTGGCGATAATACTTCTTGTCCAGCGCCTTGTTGCCGGTCACGCGCAGCTTCTCGACGTTCACGACGACAATGAAGTCACCGGTATCGATGTGCGGCGTGTAAATGGACTTGTGCTTGCCACGCAGGCGGCGGGCCACTTCGGAAGCAAGACGGCCAAGCACCTTGTCCGTGCCGTCGACAACGAACCAGTCGCGCTGTACTTCGTGCGGCTTGGCAGAAAACGTTTTCATTTGAAACCTCGATCTTGTCAGGCCTGGCGTGCCGGCCACCAAACGGAAAGCTCGAAATCATAGACCCTTCCCGTACCTCATGTCAATGAGAACACGCGAAAGAAATCCGGCACAACATCCAGGACCGAGCGTAGAAAAAAAAACGCAGCCCCTGCGGGACTGCGTTAAATCCACACCAAAGGAGGAGGGTGGAGGAGACACTGATTTGGATCGTTGGCTGCTGTTCGCAACACGTTTCCGACCCGACTGGGGAGAATTATCCAGAAAGACCTACACGCGGGCAAGTATTATTTGTGCGCCGCACTACAAATGTTTTGATTGATTTATAAATTTACTCTATGCGGACTCTAGCATATGTTTTCAAACAGATTTTTCACACAACTGAGCAACCCGGAGGCTCCATTTATTCCATTCAAATAAACATCAAACCACCGTCATTGTGCATTGCACAATACATGCACATCAAGCTATACAGCGCCACCCCTGCTCTTCGGTAGAATCCTGCAAACTTTGCATCCCCGCCCAACCTTCAACCTCCCAAGGAGAGCTTCAACAATGGAATGCACCATCAAATGGGTCGATGGCATGAGCTTCAGAGCCGAAACCGGCAGCGGCCACCTGATCAACATGGACGGCGCACCGGACGCAGGGGGACGTAATCTTGCACCACGCCCGATGGAATTGATGCTCGCCGGCGCAGGCGGATGTACCGCCTTTGACGTCGTGCTGATTCTCAAGCGCGGCCGTCAGGACATTCGCGACTGCGCTGTCCGGCTGGAAGCCGATCGTGCCGATACCGACCCCAAGGTCTTTACCCGCATCCGCTTTCATTACACGGTGACCGGCAAGAACCTGAAGCCCGAAAGCGTCGAGCGCGCAATCCACCTTTCGGCAGAAAAATACTGCTCGGCATCGATCATGCTCGGCAAGACCGCCGAGATCACGCACGAATGGACGATCGTCGAAGCAGAATGATTCGACGCACGGAGGGCGCCAGGCGCCCTCCTCTCAAACGCGGTAGACCGTTTCGGTCATCACCCGCGAGAACAGCCTCATCAGCCCCTTGACGGGCGCCGGGAGCTCATTAGCCCCAAGCCGGACTGCCGTGTTGGCATGACTGATTTCATCCGCCTTCATCTGCTCGACGATCGCGCGTGACTTGCGATCTTCGGCGGGGAGACGCTCCAGGTGTCCGTGGAGGTGAGACTCGACCTGGCGCTCGGTCTCCGCCAGGAAGCCGAGATTCCAGCGATCGCCAAAACGCCCCGCCAGCATGCCGACAGCAAGCGAGCTGCCATACCAAAGGGGGTTGAGCAGACTCTTGCGCCCGCCGAGTTCGGCGATGCGCTGTTCGGTCCAGGCGAGGTGCTCGGTCTCTTCCTGGGAGGCCTGCTCAAGCGCCTTCCGGATCGATTCGTCCTTGGACATCAGTGCCTGCCCCTGGTAGAGGGCCTGCGCGCAGATCTCGCCGCAGTGATTGACACGCATCAGCGCGGCGGCATGACGCTTCTCGTCTTCGTCAAGCGGCGCATCGGGCAAATCATTGCCCGGCACCGGCCTGACGGTCATTGCCGGCGCGAAGACCGTCCGCAGCGCCTTGTCGAAATGAATGATGGCCTGATCGAGCATTACCTGCCTCCCTGCATCGGACTCGCCACCGTCCCGTAGCCGGATTTCAGGCGGCGCAGCACTTCATCGACACTGCGCGGGGGAGCGGGCCCGTCGCAGAACAGCTCGTAGGCCAGCGCAGCACGCGGACGGTTGTAGGTGTTGTCGAGGATCGGAGCCCATTCGCTCCCCTTGACCGGCACCCACTCGCCACTCTTGCTGGCACTGGCATAGATCCGGCGCTCGTTGGTGTTGCAGCGGATACCCTCGAACGTGACGTTCTCGGCACCACCCGGCGTGCGAATCACCAGCACATAGCGCACGATCTGATCGGCCCCGACGGTGAGTGTGTCGCGGTCGAACATGAAGCGATTCGGCGACGACGCACTGACGAAGAACTCCTGCAGGCTGGCCTCGGCAGGCGCAGCCGGCATGACGACATCACCTTCCTTCCAGCTGGCGACCCGATCCTCGAACGATTCCTGAGCAAATGCGCTCGAGGAGGCCAGCACAGACAACATCACTGGCGTCACCAGCCTGTTCAGGATGCGACGCACATTACGGAGATTCAAGACAATAGCTCCCGTTACGAGGCCGGTGGCCCCGATCTGCAAGATGAACGACGAGCACCTCCGCCTCAGGCGGAAGGTCCTTCGTCAAGCCGGTAGGCATCGGGCAGTTCGAAAGAGCGGGCGCGAAACAGCACTCTGGACAGTTCCGTCAGCGCCAGTTGGTACACTTGACGCTTGAACTCGATGACCGCATCGAGCGGAACCCAGAAGTCGTTCCAACGCCAGGCATCGAACTCCGGGTGAGTACTGGCGCGCAGGCATACATCCGTATCACGCCCAACCAGTCGCAACAGAAACCAGATCTGTTTCTGTCCGCGATAGGTGTTGCGCCATTCCCGCTTTATCCAGTGCTTGGGAACGTCATAGCGCAACCAGCCGCGCGTGCGGCCGAGGATCTTGACGTGCTCGGGGCGCAAGCCGACCTCCTCGAACAATTCCCGATACATGGCCTGCTCCGGCGTTTCGCCGTGCTTGATGCCACCTTGAGGGAACTGCCACGAGTGCTCACGAATGCGCTTGCCCCAAAACACCTCATTACGCGTGTTGACCAGGATGATGCCGACGTTCGGGCGATAGCCTTCACGATCGAGCATGATCAAACCTTCAATTTGGCTTAGTTGACACGGATTTTTCCACACTTGCGACCACTTTGAAAGCACGCCCCATCCGTCGTTCCCGCCAATCGACTTGGCGGGACCTCCGCACCCCGGTGCCGGCATACGCTAGAATTCGCAGATTCGACACTACAATCCGACGAAATTCCCATGCGCGCCAGCCAGTTTCATCTGTTCACCCTCAAGGAAGCCCCTTCAGACGCCGAAGTTGTCAGCCAGAAGCTGATGCTGCGCGCAGGCATGATCCGCAAGGTCGCCGCGGGCATCTACAACTACATGCCGATGGGCCTGCGTTCGATTCGCAAGGTGGAGGCCATCATCCGCGACGAACTTGATCGCGCAGGGGCAATGGAAGTGGTGATGCCGATCGTGCAGCCTGCCGAACTGTGGCAGGAGACAGGTCGCTGGGACAAGATGGGTCCGGAGATGCTGCGCTTCAAGGATCGTCACGATCGCGACTTCGCCATGCAGCCGACTTCGGAAGAGGTCGTGACCGATATCGCCCGCCAGGAACTGAAGAGCTACCGTCAGCTGCCGAAGAACTTCTACCAGATCCAGACCAAGTTCCGCGACGAGCGCCGTCCCCGCTTCGGCGTGATGCGTGGGCGCGAATTCGTGATGAAGGACGCCTACTCCTTCGACCGCGATGCGGAAGCAGCCGGCCGCAGTTACGACAACATGTACGCGACGTACTGCCGCATCTTCGACCGCATCGGCCTCGAGTACCGTGCCGTTGCGGCCGACACCGGCGCCATCGGCGGCGATCGCTCGCACGAGTTCCAGGTGATTGCAGATACCGGCGAAGACGCCATCGTCTATTGCCCGGACTCCGACTACGCGGCCAACATCGAACTTGCCGAGGCGCTCGCGCTGCAGGCTGTTCGCGGCGAGGCGCGGGTCTCGCTCGAGAAGACGCCGACGCCGGGCAAGGCGACCTGTGCCGATGTCGCCGACCTGCTGCAGGTTGGGCTCGACACAACGGTCAAGTCGCTCGTACTGGCAAGCGATGAAACCGACGACAAGGGCGAACTGGTCAAGACCACCGTGTGGCTGCTGCTGGTTCGCGGAGACCACTCGCTCAATGAGGTGAAGGCCGGCAAGATCGAAGGACTGGGGAGCGATTTCCGCTTCGCAACCGAGACCGAGATCATCGAGCACTTCGGCTGCAAGCCCGGCTACCTCGGCCCGATCGGGCTCAGGAAGCCTGTCCGCGTTGTTGCCGACCGCAGCGTTGCCAACATGGCCGACTTCATCTGCGGTGCCAACGAGGAAGACTTCCACTACACCGGCGTGAATTGGGGGCGGGACCTGCCCGAACCCGATTTCGTTGCCGACATCCGCGACGTGGTCGAGGGCGACCCCTCACCCGACGGCAAGGGTGTGCTCGCCATCCAGCGCGGCATCGAGGTGGGCCACGTGTTCTATCTCGGCAACAAGTATTCGAAGGCCATGAATGCGAGCTTCCTCGATATCGACGGCAAGCCGAAGCACTTCGAGATGGGCTGCTACGGCATCGGGGTGACCCGCATTGTCGGCGCTGCCATCGAGCAGAATCACGATGAGCGCGGAATCATCTGGCCAGCCGCCATCGCACCGTTCGAGGTGGTGATCTGCGGCGTCGGCTGGGGCAAGTCCGAACTCGTGCGCGACGAAGCGACCCGGCTCTACGAAACGCTGAAGAGTGCAGGCATCGACGTCATCCTCGACGACCGCGACGAACGTCCAGGCGTCATGTTTGCCGACTGGGAACTGATCGGTGTGCCGCACCGGGTCACGATCGGCGACCGCGGGCTGAAGGAAGGCATGGTCGAGTACCAGACCCGCCGCGACGGCGAGCAACACAAGCTCGCGCCTGCAGACATCGCCGCCCACGTCATCGCTCAGCTGCGCGCCTGAGCAGGCCAGCACGCTAGCTCATGACAGCTCCCCGCCCGTTCCGGAACACGCGCCGCCTGCTGGGGGCTGTGCTACTGTCGCTTGCTGCGAGCCAGGCGTTTGCTGGCGCGCAGCAGTACGAACCGCTCGCGGCGAGCGTGCGCGCAGCCCTGCATGAAGCGGTCAGTGACGCCGCCCCGCCCACCCTGCCGATCGGCGACGCAGGCGAGCGCGCGCGTTGGCTGAGCGACATGTCGCGCAGACTGGAAAAGCGCATCCCCGACGAGAACTACCGCACCGAACTGCTCACTTCGATTCATTACGAGGCGACGCGAGCAGGGCTTGACCCGCAGATGGTGCTCGGTCTGATTCAGGTCGAAAGCAACTTCCGCAAATACGCGATCTCGTCTGCGGGTGCGAGGGGGTTCATGCAGGTCATGCCGTTCTGGCTGAAGGTCATCGGGCGCGAAGATGACAACCTGTTCCACCTGCGCACGAACCTGCGCTACGGCTGCACCATTCTTCGCCACTATCTCGACATCGAGAAAGGCGACCTCTACCGCGCCTTGGGGCGGTACAACGGCAGCCTGGGCAAACCGACCTACCCCAACCTGGTGCGCACCGCCTGGGAGCGCCACTGGTCGTGGACACCCACACGCCTTGCGGCCGGCGAGGGCGCGGTAAAGCCCAACTGACTACCGCGCCCGACGGCGCGCAGTCAGCCAGCCACGGCCGTCAGCGACTTCACCTCGGGACTCGAGGTCGAGGTCGAGCTTGAATATTTGTCCTGCGGACGCTGCTCGGACTTCGCTGCGGCTGCCAGCGGCTGAACATCGCCCGACACTTCACCGCCTTCTTCGATCAGGATCCGGCCATAGCGGATCTTGCCGCTGACACGGCCGGTGGAATGAATGAACAACTGCTCGCGTGCGGTCAGCTCACCGTCGAACACGCCGTGAATCTCGGCGATGTCGATTCCAACCTTGCCACTGAAGGCACCCGCTTCGGCGATGCGGATTACCCGGCTGTCCATCGTTGCCTCGACGCGGCCCTCGACCACCAGCGTATCGCAATCGAGAATCTCGGCGCCCTTGAGCTTGACGTCAGGACCGACGATCAAACGGCTGCCACTGCCCGTCGCTTCCGCCGCGCTTGCGCCCCCATCGGCCCGGTTTACGTCCTGATCCACAGGCTTCGACACACTGTCGGGTGCAGGCGACACCGTACTCGGCGATGTGCTCGCGCCGGAAGACGTCGTGCTCGTCGTGAGCGCCGGCGAAGTACTGCCGACAGGCCTCGAACTGCGACCTACAGCGGGTTCGGATGATTTGGGGAACATGCTGGGCTTGTTGAACATGGCATCTCCTGATTGAGGCGACGCTCCGGAATGGAGCATCAAGGCAGCGTAATGCAAGCACCGTACCCGACAGGAAAAAGCCTTACACGACAATAACCTGAAGAATGGCGACGTGCGGAATCTCTCCGCCCACCCGCGCGACACATCGAAATGTGTCGCCATCAGGCGACAGAGGCCGGCGCCAAAGACCGAATTGCTTGCTGCAAATGCACTTCCCGATGTCGTGAAACGGCGACGCCCCGGCATTGAAACATCATCTTGCACTTGCTTACCGGAGGCAGCCGCTCGCCCCGCCTACACTCGGTTCATTGCGCTTTACCATTCAAGCATAGACGACACCATCACCCAATGCTCCTCCAACCGTCTTCCGACCGCCCAAGCCGTCGCGCGCATCTGCCGCAGCCGGCCACGCGCGCGACCGGCAGCAGCGCCGGACCGGCCATCATCAGCCGCAGCGAGCGCATGCAGACTTTGCTGGATGAAGCGCGGATGCTTGCCAATACCGATGCGAGCGTGCTGATACAGGGAGAGAGCGGCAGTGGCAAGGAGCTGCTGGCGCGCTTCATCCACCAGTCCAGTCCGCGCGCCGCCGCCCCCTTCATCGCGATCAACTGCAGTGCGATTCCCGAGCATCTGCTCGAATCCGAGCTGTTCGGTCATGTCCGCGGCGCATTCAGCGGCGCCATCAACGCCCATCCAGGCCTGTTCGAGGCCGCCAATGGGGGCACCTTGCTGCTCGATGAGATCGGAGACATGCCGCTGACGCTGCAGACCAAGCTGCTGCGGGTGCTGCAGGAGCGATCAGTGCGGGCCGTCGGCGCCATGCACAGTCGGCCGGTCGACGTGCGCATTCTGTCTGCGACGCATTGCGACCTGCGCAGCGCGCGGGCAGAGGGACGCTTTCGGGAGGATCTCTACTACCGGATCAAGGTCGTCGGCCTGCACCTGCCCTCGCTCGATGAACGGCGCGAGGACATTCCCCTGCTCGCCACGCACTTCCTGGAGAACATTGCCCGGCGCGACGGCAAGCGTGTGCGCGGATTCTCGGCGCGGGCACTGCAGGCCTTGTGCCTGGCCGACTGGCCGGGAAACATCCGTGAGTTGCAGAACGTGATCGAGCAGGTGTGCGCCCTCAGTACCGGCACACAGATTTCACTCGCGCAGGTCGAGCGCGCACTGCACGGGAGCTCGTGCACGCGCCTGAGCTATGCCGAAGCGAAAGCACGCTTTGAACGGGACTACCTGACCCAGTTGCTGTCCCTGACCGGCGGCAACGTGTCCGACGCGGCCAGACTGGCCGAGCGCAATCGCACCGAGCTCTACCGCCTGCTGCAGCGCCACGAACTGGATCCGGAGCGCTTTCGCAGCAAGTGCCACCCAGCCCCCGGCGCGCCGGGCTGAGCACCCCTCAGGCGGTGCCGCCGACGGTAAGCCCATCGATACGCAGGGTGGGCTGACCGACGCCAACCGGCACGCTCTGACCGTCCTTGCCACAGGTACCGACACCGGGGTCGAGTGCCATGTCGTTGCCGATCATGCTCACCCGTGTCAGTACATCGGGGCCATTGCCGATCAGCGTTGCGCCCTTCACCGGACGCGTCACCTTGCCGTTCTCGATCAGATAGGCCTCGGCGGTCGAAAACACGAACTTGCCCGACGTGATGTCGACCTGTCCGCCACCGAAGTTCACCGCATACAGACCCTTCTTGACCGACTTGATGATCTCGGCCGGATCCTTGTCGCCATTGAGCATGTAGGTATTGGTCATGCGGGGCAGCGGCAGGTGCGCATAGGACTCGCGACGACCGTTGCCGGTCGGCGCCATGCCCATCAGGCGGGCATTCATCGTGTCCTGCATGTAGCCGGTGAGGATGCCATCCTCAATCAGCACGGTATTTTCGGTCGGGTTGCCTTCGTCGTCGATGCTCAGGGAGCCGCGACGGTCCGGGATGGTGCCGTCATCGACCACCGTGACGCCGCGTGCTGCGACCTGCTGACCGATGCGGCCCGCAAATGCCGAACTGCCCTTGCGGTTGAAGTCGCCCTCCAGCCCGTGACCGATTGCCTCGTGCAGCAGGATGCCCGGCCAGCCGGGGCCGAGCACGACCGGCATGGTGCCGGCCGGCGCCGGGTCGGCATCGATGTTGACGCTGGCCTGATGCACCGCGGCCCTGGCGAAGTCCTGAAGGCGTTCGTCGCAGAAATAGCCGTAATCGTAACGTCCGCCGCCGCCGGCACTGCCCTGCTCGCGCCGTCCGTTGGACTCCATGATCACCGTGATCGAAACCCGCACCAGCGGGCGCACATCGGCGGCCATGTGGCCATCGTTGCGCGCCACCAGCACGACCTCCCAGGAGCCGGCGATGTGCGCCATCACCTGGGTGACGCGCGGGTCTTCGGCGCGGGCAAAGCCCTCCAGCCGCTCCAGCAGCTTCACCTTGGCGGTGTCGTCGAGCGAATCGAGCGGATCGTCCGCACGATACAGGCGGCTGCGCGTCTTGTAAGGCGTGATCACTGCCTTGCGCCGATCGCCGACGTCGGCGATCGCACGGGTTGCGGTCGCGGCACCGACAAGCGCGTCCAGCGAGATATCGTCCGAATAGGCAAAGGCCGTCTTCTCGCCACTGATGGCACGCACACCGACGCCCTGTTCGATGTCGAAGCTGCCGGACTTGACGATGCCCTCCTCCAGGCTCCAGGCCTCGGAGCGCTGATACTGAAAATACAGGTCGGCGTAATCGATCTGATGCCGCATCAGCTTGCGGAACACCTTTTCCAGCTCGGCCTCTCCCAGCCCATAGGGCGAGAGCAGGTATTTGTCGGCAACTTTCAGGGGGTTCTTGCTCATCATGTATCCAGTTTAGGCGCTACCGCTTTGACCCGGCTCGCGCGAATTCGATCATTCTGCCACTCAGGCAAGGGCTGCCGGTTAACCGAGACAGCGGTGGCGCAAGGCCGGCAGGCTGTCCCGCAGCGAGGCAAGACGCTCAAAGTCCACATCCGCCGTCACCACACCGGGCCCGGTTTCGAGCACATTCATCACTTCGCCCCAGGGATCGACGATCATCGTATGCCCCCAGGTCACCCTGCCACCGGGGTGCTCGCCGCCCTGCGCGGGCGCCATGACGTAGCACTGATTCTCGATCGCACGGGCACGCAGCAGGACTTCCCAGTGCGCACGACCCGTCGTGTAGGTGAAGGCCGCCGGCAGGATGATGAGATTCACCACCCCCATGGCCCGGAACAGCTCCGGAAAACGCAGGTCGTAGCACACAGACAGGCCCGTGCGGCCCACGGGCGAATCGAAGGCGCTCACCGTCTGTCCCGGCTCAATGGTAACCGACTCGTCGTAACGCTCGGCACCGCGCTGAAAACCGAACAGGTGAATCTTGTCGTAGCGGGCGCGTCGTTCGCCGCGGTCGTCGAACACCAGCGTGGTGTTGCGCACCTTGTTGTCGGCCTCCGCCACCAGCGGCAGCGTGCCGCCGACCAGCCATACGCGGTGACGTCTTGCCGCCGCGCTCAGGAAATCCTGTATCGGCCCGCTCCCCTCGGACTCGCGCGCCCTGACCTTGGCCATCTCGTCGGTCGACATCAGGGGGAAGTATTCCGGGAGCGCGACAAGGCGCGCTCCCTCCGCAGCAGCCCTGGCGATCAGGACTTCGGCTGCCGCCAGATTGGCCTCGACGTCCGGGCCTGACACGGTCTGGATCGCAGCAATTCTTACGGTTCCGGACAGGGGCGCATCAGCTTCGGACATCAATCGGTTTCCTCATGGTTTGGTCGCTGCGGGTTTGGCCGCCGGCGTCGAGCGCCCGGGTATCAGGCCACCCACCGGTGAAGCCAGCTTCTCGACCACGGGATCGTTCCAGCTGCCGGTAATCGAATAGTCGAAAGCGAAGAGCTTCTCGATCGGGTCGCTGAGTGCCTTCTGCGCCAGATAGGTCACGACCCCCGCTACCGGATTGATCAGTCCCGCAGCGGCGCCAATCGCAATCGACTCCGACAGCGTCGGTTGCACGGTGACCCGCAGGTCCTGTGTTTCCTTGTCGATGTCTGCCACACCACGCATCAGCACCCGCGCCGCCGGCCCCCGGATCTCGAGATCTTCCGAGTGCATCACCCCGGCAGCGACATCGATGCTACCGGAAATGCGATCAAAGGCGAATCCTTGGGAGAAGACGTCGCGGAAATCGAGCGAGATCCGCCTTGGCAGCGCCTGCAGGCTGAGAATGCCGAGCAGTCGCCCAACGCCGGGCTCCAGCTGGTTGAACTGCCCTTTCTCGGCATCGAGGTCGAGCTTGCCGTTCAGCGTCGGATAGTCGATGCGGGTCGGCGCCCCCTGCCAGCTCACCTGCCCGCCCAGGGTCGCCCGCCCGCCGCGCACGGCATCGGGGTAACCCAGCGCCCGGGTAAAGCGCCCGATGTCGGCCGTCTCCAGCACGAAGTCCAGTTGCGTGCGCGCGCTGGCACCGGGCTGCCACAGGCCATTCCCGCTCAGGCGCCCATCGGGATGCACCAGCAGGAAGCGCTCCAGCCACCATTGCGCACGCCGGTTGCGTGCAAGCACTTCCAGCCGCCCGAGCTCAATGCCGCCGACTGCGAACCGCTCGACCCGGACATCCAGGCCGGGCAGACTTCGCGGCAAGGTCGTGCGCGTGGCCGCAGCATCTTCCGTGTTCTCGCTATTGCTGATCGCCAGGCGCCGGAAACGTGCGGCGAGCGTGCCATCACCCGCTTTGCGCCAGTCGAAATCGCCCTCGGCTTCAGTGCTGTCGATACGCGCTTTCCAGCCCCCGTCGTCGGCCACCGCCTTCAGCCTGAGGTTGTTGAGCTGCTGCCCGAAGGCCTCCACCCGGGCCGCCTCAAGGTTCAGCCCGGCCAGCGACGGCATGTCGCCGGACCCCGCCGACGCGGAAGCGCCCTCCGCCTCCACATCCGGCTCTTCGCTGCTGCCGAGCGCGCGACGCCACGCGTCCACATCCAGTTGCTCAAGTTTCGCGTTAACCTGCACGCCCTTGGCGGCCATCCGCACGGGCTGAAAAACGCCGATGCCGCCGCGGACGATGGCCCCGTCGGAGCCCTGCTCCACTGCCAGCGACAGCCGGTCGCCCAGACTCGCGCCGAGGGTCTTGACTCCGTCCGTGGGAAACACGATATCAACTGTCAGCGGCCAGCGCTCTGCCGCACGTTTGTTGAACGGATAGGGCAGGCTCGAGCCGATGCCCTCAAGCTCCGAGCGCACCGCAACCTTCGTGGCGTCGCGCCCGATGGCAATGTCGGTGAGCCAGGTGCTCGTTCCCGACAGGTGGTCCAGCGCAGCCCACCCCATTTCGGCCTGCGCGGCACTTGCATTGATACCGCCACGCACCTTGAACTGCACCCGTCCGTCGGGCAGGGTCGCAGCGCTCAACTGCATGGGCTCGCCAAAAAGACGGGCTCGCGCTTCCGGGATATTGAGCTGCGCCGCGGTGAAGCGCAGGTTGCCGGCGGCCTCTTCCATCGGCGGCAACCCCTTCACCACCCACAGGCGATTGCCACTGAAACGGTAGTCACCGGTCACCGCGGTATCGACCACGTGACGCAGGGGCATGACCAGCTTGAGGCTGAGGCTGCCATTGCCCTCGGCACGCATGTGGTCGGTGAAGCCATCGATCTGCTTGCGCACCGGGCTCTCGCTCACGAAGCGCAGAAAATCGGCCGTCGTGCCATTTGCGCGACCGGTCAGCGTCATGGTTTCACTCGGCATCACGTCCAGATCGGGCACGTTCGCCACCACATTGCTCAGCCTGACCCCGAAAATCTGGCCACGCGAGGCTTCGATGCTCATCCCCGGCCCTTCGAACCGCACCTCGCCGTCAATGCCTTCGATTGGCGGCCAGTCGGGCGCGTACTCAAGCCGCCCGTCCGCCACCTTGATGGAGACCAGAAACTGCCCCTGCCCATCGCGGAAGGGAAACTCATCCAGGCGCCCCTTCAGCCGCAGCCTCGCATCGGGCACGGTGGCACGCTTGATCGCAGTGCGCACCCACTCTTGGGTGTCGTGGTTGATCACCAGGGGCAGGTAGCGCCACACGGTCGTGCCGTCGGCCCGCGTGAGCCGCGCGGAGAGGTCGATCTCGCCCGCACCGCCGGGCTCCACCCAGTAGCGGCCGGCAGCGCTGCCCTCCGCATCCTCATTGTTGAAACTTGCCGAATCCAGTGCAATCTCGATCCGCCCGTCACGCCGGGCCCAGCCCCCGTCCGCCCTGAAAGTGGAAAAGACCAGACGCGGATTGACGAACACCTCGGGCAAATCGACATGCGTGTCGCGACCGGCAAGCAGAAATCGCCCCGACTGCTCGGTGCCTTCCACTTCGCCGGACAGCCCCCCCACGCCGGGCAAGGACTCCCGCGCTGCGAGCCCCATGCCTTCGAAGCGGGCAGCGAGCGTCCATGACTGCGGGCTTTCGACACTCCCTTTCCAGTCGAGCTTCAGCGCCGTGACCTGACCGCGCGGATCGAAGGCTGCCAGACGCTCACGCACGCTGTCACCCAGCGGCAGATGTGCGGCAAGTCGCGCCAGAACGGCGAAATCGAGCGCATTGGCGCTCACCGCGCCATCTCCCGCCCGGCTTCCCTCGGGGTGATGCACCCGAAGGCGGAAATCGGTCGGCGCCATCTCCACCCCATCGCCGGTGGCCAAGGCAAGCCCACGCGACTCGAACTCGAATCCGCTGCCCCAGCGGCGGGCTGAGAGGCGTCCGCTCAGCTGAGTCAGCTGCAGTTCGGGCAAGGCCGGCGCCAGTCGCATCGCAGCTGCGCTCAGTGCCACATCCGCATTCATTGCCGTGGCGGCCGCGCCGTCGAAATCGATCCACAGGCGCACGCCGCCTTGCCCACTGAGTTCGACCGGATAGTCCACCCAGGACTTCCATCCGCCGAGATCGGCACGCTCGAGATCGACATACAGCCGCCCAACCGTCGCTGTCAGATCCGCGGCGGAGAAATGCGTCAGCTCGCCACGCACATCGAGCGCGGACGCCAGCGCACCTGGAGGCTGAGCATGGAGCGCGAAACGCTGCTTGCTGAAGCCCTTCTCGAACGTGAATTCGACATCCTCAAGCTGCAGCTCGGGCGCCTCGCGCAGCACATCGGTCCACGACAGCCGGGCATTGCGCACAACCACCTTGCGCTGCGCGAGCAACCAGTCGAGGAAGCTGCCGTCGCCGCCCTCGCCCTCGATCTGCAGTCCGGCGATGACGACGCTGCCATCGGCGTTGCGCCGCGCCTCGATCGAAGGCCCCACGATTTCAAGGCGATGAAAGTAGGGACGCAGGCGCAGCAAGGAGGACCATGCCAGCGTGGCATCCACCTGTTCGAGGCGCAGGGCCGGACGCCCTTCCGCATCGCTCACTGACAGCCCGGCAAGATGCAGGCGCGGGCGCAGACCGGACCAGTCGGCGCTCAGCCCCTCGATACCGACCGGCAGACCACTGACGCGCGACAGCTCGTTTGCGATCTCGGCCCGGTACGCGCCCACCTGCGGCACCACCACCCAGCGCAGCACCAGAAACAGTCCACCGAACAGGAACCACACCAGCAACAGCGCTGCACCAAACCTGCGCGGAAGACGGCTGCGCGCCCGCGCGCCCTCGGCAGCGGGGGAGGAATCGGCTGAAAGCGGTTTCGTGCTCATGTGCATGGGACCGGCACGGCGTCCGGAAACTCCCTTGAGATCAGACGGCATCGGGTGGCTTGGCTACAATCACGTCCTAGAGCCTTGCCCTTGCTGCTAGCACCACCGGACAGGAAGGCGCGAATTCTACCAATGTTCCGGAGCGCTTCACCCATGTCACTCGAATCTGCCATGTTGCCAGATGTAATCCGTCACGCGGCCGGCCTGTCGCGCTTTCTGCAGCGCATGCTCGATAGCCGTCCCTGGCTTGCAGAAAGCCTGACGGCCAGCGTCGACCGCGCGATCGGGGGCGACGACATGCGCGCGTTCATCGACGCCCGCGGCGCCGATGAAGCGCAGCTGCGCCCGACCCTGCGTCATCTGCGCACCTGGGTGATCTGCCACCTCATCGTTCGCGACCTCGGCGGCCGGGCCAATCTGCCCGAAGTCACGGAAACCATGACGGTGCTTGCGGAAGTCGCCGTTCGCCATGCACACGACGTGCTGCGCGAACCACTTGTGCAGCGCTACGGTCAGCCCCTGTCATCCTCGGGCTGGGAGCAGGAGCTGCTGGTCATCGGCATGGGCAAACTCGGCGGCCGCGAGCTCAACGTGTCCTCCGACATCGACCTCATCTTCACCTACCCGGAAGACGGCGACACCGGCGGCAAGAAGGTCATCAGCAACTTCGAATTCTTCGAGCGTCTCGGCAAGCAGCTGATCCAGGCGCTGGCCGACGTCACCGAGCACGGCCAGGTCTTCCGGGTCGACATGCGCCTGCGCCCGAACGGCGACTCCGGTCCGCTGGTGGCGAGCTTCGACATGCTGGAAAGCTATTTCATTACCCAGGGACGTGAATGGGAGCGCTATGCCTGGATCAAGGCCAGAGTGCTGGCAGGCGAGCGCTGGCCCGAGCTCGAGCAGATCTCGCGCCCCTTTGTTTTTCGCAAGTACCTGGATTTTGGCGCCATCAACGCCATGCGCGAACTGCACGCGCAGATCCGGCGCGAGGTTGCGCGGCGCGACCGTGCACAGAACATCAAGCTCGGCCCCGGCGGCATCCGCGAGATCGAGTTCATCGCCCAGGTCTTTCAGCTGATTCGCGGTGGCCGCGACACCGAACTGCAGGTCCGCCCCACGCTCAAGGTGCTGGCAGGCCTGGCCGAGCGTGGCATTCTCGCCGACACCACAGTGAATGCCCTGAGTGAAGCGTATGTCTTCCTGCGGCGACTGGAACACCGCCTGCAGTATCTGGACGACGCCCAGACTCACGACCTGCCGCAGAGCGACGCCGACTGTGCGCTCATCGCCCGCGCAATGGGCTTCGACGATTACCCCTCGATGCTCGAGGTGCTCGAATCCCACCGCAGCAATGTCAGCCAGCATTTCGATTCGGTCTTTGCCGACCCCAACCAGGAAGACCACTCACTGGATTCGATATGGTCGGGTGCCGAGGACGTCGAGCTGACCACGCCGGCGCTGGCAGCCCTTGGCTACCATGATCCAGGAAAGGCGGCCTCAAGGCTTGCCGCCATCCGCAGCAGCGCACGCTACATTCAGCTGACAAACAAGATCCGCGGCCGCCTCGACGCCCTCATGCCCCGCGTCATCGAGGCGGCTGCGGCCACGCAGGGCGCCGATGAAACCCTGTCACGCTGCCTCGACCTGCTCGAAGGGATCAGCCGTCGCGGCGCCTATCTCGCACTCCTGCAACAGTATCCGCAGGCGCTGCGCAGGGTGGTCGATCTGATCAGTGCATCGCGCTGGGCCGCGCAATACCTGGGACGCCATCCCATCCTGCTCGACGAACTGCTCGACGACCGCAACCTGGAAGCCGTGCCCGACTGGGCGCGCTTCCGGGCCGAACTCGAAGCCCAGCTCGACGCCATCGAACCGGACATGGAACGTCAGATGGACCTGATGCGTGAGCAGCACCACGCCCAGTCGTTCCGCTTGCTGACCCAGGACATCGCCGGCCTGCTGTCGGTGGAAAAGCTTGCCGACAACCTGTCAGCCCTGGCCGACACCATGGTCGAGCTCACCATCCCCCTGTGCTGGCGCAAGATCAAGATCCGCCACCGGGAATCCCCCGCTTTCGCCGTCATCAGCTACGGCAAGCTGGGCGGCAAGGAGCTTGGCTACGCGTCGGACCTCGACATCATCTTCCTCTACGATGACGACGCACCCGAAGCGGCCGAGGTCTATACCCGCCTCGCACAGCGCACCAATACCTGGCTGTCGAGCCAGACTGCGGCAGGCAAACTGTTCGAGACCGATCTCCGCCTGCGCCCCAACGGTGACTCCGGCCTGATCGCGTGCTCGCTCGAGGCGTTCCGCAAATACCAGCTCGAGTCTGCATGGGTGTGGGAGCACCAGGCACTCACCCGCGCCCGCTTCACCGCGGGAGACCCGGAGCTCGGTGCCGCATTCGAACGCATCCGCTGCGAAGTGCTGCGCATGCCGCGCGATGTCGAGAAGCTGCGCACCGACGTGCTCGAGATGCGCGCGAAGATGCGCAGCGCACACAGCGGCAAGAGCAGCCAGTTCGACCTCAAGCACGACCACGGCGGCCTCATCGACGTCGAGTTCCTGATCCAGTATCTGGTGCTGGGCTATGCCCAGACCTATCCGGAGCTGACCGGCAACCTGGGCAACATCGCGCTGCTGCGCATGGCAGGCGAACTCGGCCTCATCCCCGCCGACCTCGCCGCCGCCTGCGGCGACAGCTATCGCAGCCTGCGCCACCTGCAGCACCGTCAGCGCCTCAACGACCTCGCGTCGCGCGTGTCGCTGCAGGAGGCCGAGTCCGCGCGCACACCCGTGATCGCACTCTGGCAGCAGGTATTCGGCACCACATGACTCCCCCGGGGTCTGTCATGGAAATGAACATGACGCCCATTTTTGCGGCAGATAGAATGCGTTCATATCAATTTCGAGGATGCTCGCCCGTCGCGGCGACATCGCCCCGATGAGTCAGGAAATCGAACTCAAGCTGAGCCTGCCAAGCCGCTCGCTCCCCGCGCTGCGCCGCCACCCCCTGGTTGCCGGTGCGCCGCGGGAAGGCAAGACGTGCACGCTGGACAATACGTACTACGACACCCCGGAGCTCGCCCTCAAGGCGCGCAAGGTGGCCGTGCGCACCCGCCACCAGGGCCGGCAGTGGCTGCAGACGGTGAAGTGTGCGGCGGTGTCGACCGGTGGGCTTTCGCAGCGCCCGGAATGGGAGCAGCCCTACACCGACCGCTTCAATTTTTCCGCCATCGACGTGCCCGAGGTCGCAAAGCTGCTCTCGCGGCACAAGGACGAACTGGTTCCGGTGTTCACCACCCGCTTTCGCCGCGAAACACGGCGCTACAGCCCGCGCGAAGGCGTCTGCATTCTTCTCATGATCGACACCGGAAGCGTCGAGGCGGTCAGCCGCAGCGCGCCGATCTGCGAACTCGAACTCGAGCTGGTGGAAGGCAAGCCGCTCGATCTGCTCGAACTGGCCTGCGAACTCGCCCGGACCCTGCCGCTGATGCCGGGCGACGTGTCGAAGGCGCAGCGCGGATACCAGCTCTTCCTCGACCTGCCCGCGCGTCCGACCAAGGCAGAAGCCATCGAACTCTCCCCCGACGACACCGTTATCGAAGCCTTTCGCCGGCACGCCTTCGGCTGCATCCGTCAATGGCAGGCCAATGCGTCGGCGATCAACGAGGGGCACGACGGCCCCGAGTTCATCCATCAGCTGCGTGTCTCGCTGCGGCGGCTGCGCTCACTGATCAAGCTGTTTGCCCCCGCCCTGCCCACCGAGTTTGTCACCGAATGGAATGACCGCCTGCGCGAGAACGCAAACCGGTTTGGCGACACGCGCGACCTCGACGTGCTCCACGCCGAGCTGCTCGCGCCCGTGGTGGCCGAAGGGCTCGCTGACGGCGCCGAAAGCGGCCTGCCGCCGCTGCTGAAGCTCATCGAAACCGCACGCCAGCAGGCGCGCAAGGACGCCTTGCACAACATCACGCACTCCGCGCAAGGGCGGCTCGTGCTCGAACTCAACGCCGCACTGCAGGGGCTCCCGGTCAGCAACCTGATCGCCGCGGTTGACCTCAAGACCTTCGCCCGCCTTCAGCTCGATCGACTGCGCAAGCGCGCACGGCGCCGCTACGAAGCGTCGGTCACCCTCGTTCCCACTCAGCTCCACACCTTGCGCATCGCAATGAAGCAGCTGCGGTACGGGCTTGAGTTCTTCGGCTCGCTGCTCCCCGCGCGCGCAGTCGAGCGCTATCTGACAGGCGTCACCGAAGCGCAGGGCACACTCGGCTTCCTGAATGACGTCGATGTCGCCCGCGGCCGGCTCAATGCATGGGCCGGCAAGCGCAGCGACCTGCTGGCAGCAGCGTCATTCATCATCGGATGGCACGGACCGCGCTATGCCCGCCTTCGACGCCGGGTGCTGCAGGAGGTCGAACCCCTTCTGTGGGGAAAGACACCATGGTGAACCCCTGAATTCCGCCGCTGTCATACCCGTGCAAGACGTGCCGGTTACGCTAACGGCCCCTGACAAGATGGAGCACGGAATGGACTTGCTGTTGTGGCGCCACGCTGAAGCGGTGGATGGAACGCCCGATCACTCCCGCGAACTCACCGAGCGCGGGCTGAAGCAGGCTCGCCGGATGGCGGGCTGGCTTGACGCGCACCGGCCCAAACGCCTCAGAGTGCTGGCGAGCCCGACCGTGCGTACGCGGCAGACAGCCAGTGCATTCACCGACGACTTCGAGATCGTTCCTGCACTTGGACCCGATGCCGGCGTGTCCGACATGCTGGCAGCGTCCGGCTGGCCCGACGCCAGCGGCGCCACGCTGATCGTCGGTCATCAGCCCGGCCTTGGTCGCCTGGCCGCGCTGCTGCTGTCCGGCGCAGAGGCCGACTGGACGATCAAGAAAGGCGCGCTGTGGTGGTTTACCAACCGGGTCCGCGACAACGAAACCCAGACTGTCCTGCGCGCGGTCATTCCAGCCGATTTCGCCTGAGCACGGAAGCATTCCCGCAGACGCCTCCAGGGCTCGACGACGACGGGAATTTTCGCAGGCCTGACTTGTCCTAAGCTTAATCTGGCACACTACAAGGCTGTCGCGATACCGGATCGTTTTGGCGGTTTCGCGGGTGCATTCAGGCGCCAGCCAACATTGCGTAAGATAGGGTCTTTCCTGCAAAGCGGATCATGCTCAAACGTATTCTGCCCACCCATGACAGCATCAAGAAAAGCCGGCTGCTGAGCTGGCTTGGGCCGCGTGTGCACGACCCCTCGCTTTGGCACATCAACCGCCGGGCCGTTGCGCGCGGCGTTGCCATTGGCGCGTTTTTCGGCCTGATGGTACCGGTGGCGCAGATCCCGGCCGCTGCAATCGCCTCGCTCTTTCTGCGCGGCAACCTGTGGATTGCGGCCGTGTCGACGCTGGTCAGCAACCCATTCACCTACGCGCCGATCTACTACTTTGCCTACCGTCTGGGCGCGAGCCTGATCGGCGCTCCGGTCCCGCAACATGCTGCGAACCTGAGCCACGATGCCGTTTCCCAGGCATGGATCAGTCAGATCACCGACCTGTGGGCCTGGATCTCGGGCATTGGCCAGCCGCTGGTACTGGGCATGCTGCTGATGGCGCTCAGCGGCGCTACCATCGGCTACTGGGGTGCAAGACTGTTCTGGCGCTACAAGGTCATTTCGAAGCGTCGTCGCCTGCTTCATGCACGCGTCCTGCGCCAGGCTCACTGAGGCCTCACCGCGCAGCGCGTCGTGCTTTTTTGCAGTGCATGATCAGCGTATGCTGGCGGCTCCGGCCCCCAAACCATACCTATCGTCCCAGTCATGAACACGGAAATCCCCAACGGCACCCCCGACGTCATCGACGGCGTCAATCGCGTCTACTACGACGGCTACTGGATCAAGGCCTACAAGCCTCCTGCCGATTCGCTGCAGGCAAAAAAGACCCTGATCCAGGCCCTGACCCGCAGACTGTTCAACCATGTTGAACACGGCATCAACATTCCCGGCAAGCGTCTCAACGAAGCACGGGAAGCCTACGAGCAGGAGCAGGACCCCGAACGCAAGCGTGTGAAGGGCGCGATGCTCGCGGGTGCGATGTTCAACCGCGCCACCGACATTTTCACCAAGCTGGTCGAAATGCAGGAACTGGGGATCGAGATCGAATCCGACAACGCCCTGATGCGCGAGTGCGGCGTATGTCTGCATGAAGCGCTGATGCTGGGGCGGATGGTTCGGCATCGCAGCGGAGAAGAGGGTATCGACGAACTATGGGGCGAGCCCTTCCGCGCCTTCTCGATTCCGGTCGAGGCCTTCTATGAAAGCCGCTACATCAAGATTGCCCAGACCCTGCGCGATATCGACAGGATCGCATCGGTCATGGTCGACACCTTTGCCAGCGACCCGCTGTTCGTCGGCATCGACGAACTCGTGCGTCACTTCACCGACCTCGCCAAGGACAAATGCGAAACCCTGCGCACGGACAGCAACCTGTTCGACGTGTGGGCCGAGTTCGTGGTGTCTTCCGAGCGCCTGGCGGCGTTCGCCCCGCACCTGCCGGACGATCCCGATCCGGCCACCCTGCGCCGTGCAGCCGACGGGATGCGGCTGATCCTGCAGGGGCGCGATCTGCTCAACTACATCAGCCGGGCGCGCGTGACCATGCCCAAGAGCCGGCGCGAGTACTTCGAGCGCTGCGAGCATTACGCCCGCATCTTTGCCGGTCTCGACAGCCCCCAGACACCTGAGTGGCTGTCGGCACCCTGAACACGCTCAGGCGATGATGCCCCCGCCGAGGCAGACCTTCGACTCATAGACGACGACGCTCTGGCCGGGCGTCAGCGCCCACTGCGCCTCGGCGAAGACAATCTCCGCGCGACCGTCCGCAATGCTGTCGATTTCGCAGGGCATGTCGGGGGTGCGGTAACGCGGCTTGGCGGTGTACACCCAGTGCGTATGGGGGTCGCGCCCGGCAATCCAGTTCAGGTCGATCGCCGTCAGCCGCTCCTTGAGCAGCGCGGGGTGTGCATGCCCCTGCACCGCATAGAGCACGTTCGACTTCACGTCCTTGCGCGCCACATACCAGGCGTCGTGCTCGCCGGCCTCATCCTGGTTACCCTTGATGCCGCCAATGTGCAGGCCCTTGCGCTGGCCGATCGTGTGGTACATCAGCCCCTGGTGCTCACCAATGACGCGATCGTCGTCGAGTGCGCGGATCTCGCCCGGCGAGGTCGGCAGATAACGCATCAGGAACTCACGGAAGGGGCGTTCACCGATGAAGCAGATGCCGGTCGAGTCCTTCTTCGTGGCTACGTGCAGGCCGGCGGCCTCTGCGATCTTGCGCACTTCGCGCTTGTACATTGCACCAAGCGGGAACAGGGTCTTGGACAGCTGCGCCTGATTGAGACGGTAGAGAAAATAGCTCTGATCCTTGGTGCCGTCCTCAGCCTTCAGCAGCTGGAACTCGCGCCGGCCGTCGTTCTCCCACTCACGCACCTGGGCGTAGTGCCCGGTGGCAATGCGGTCGGCGCCGAGCGCCATCGCATGGTCGAGAAAACAGCGGAACTTGATCTCGGAATTGCACAGGATGTCTGGGTTCGGCGTACGACCGGCTTCATACTCACGCAGAAAATCGGCGAACACCCGGTCCTTGTACTCCGCACTGAAGTTCACCACCTCGAGGTCGATGCCGATGACGTCACACACCGAGGCCACATCGACCAGATCCTGCCGCGTCGAGCAGAACTCCGAATCGTCGTCGTCCTCCCAGTTCTTCATGAACAGGCCGGTCACGTCATAGCCCTGGCGCTTCAGCAGCAGCGCCGTGACGGCAGAATCCACGCCGCCGGACATGCCGACCACCACCTTCATCCCACCTGCATCCTGCTTACTGGACATTCGGTCCGTCTCCATCTAACCAGTCGGCCAAGGACAGCACGATCGCTGCCTCGCCATTGTCGACAAACCAGCTGTCGATTACGAAACGCTCGCCCGGCCTGCTGTCGGGGATCGGCGCCGGTGCGGGCACGTCGTCCAGCACCTCCGCACAATCACACAGGGCCAGCATCAGTGGCACATGATCGGGCACGACGACTGCCGGTCGCAAGCTCACGGGCGGCTCCACCTCTTCGACGACCGCGCTGAAATGCTGGAGCACGAAGCGGGTGCGCCTTGCCGGCTCCAGCACCCGGTGAAAGCGCAACATGCCACGCGCCTCAATCAGTTTCAGGAACCGCGTCGTGTTCGTCGAATGGTCAATGCAATCCATCCGGCCATCGACACCCTGATCGAAATAATTGCCGGCGCGATCGGCGCCGACAGGCGTCTGAACACCTGCCTCACGATAAAGCCTGCCCACCACGGCAGCAAGCATGGCGCGCTCTGTCGCCGGATCTGACGCCGCAAGCAACTGCCCACGTGCCTGCTCAAGCAGGGCAGCGTCGAACGCAACCGTCTCGGTGGCAGCACAACTGTAGTTGAAACACACGGGCACCCGCACCTCCTGTGCAGGCACCGCCGCGCTGAACAGTGTCAGCAGCAGCGCGAAGACCTTGCGCATCAGTCGTAATGCCGCAGCAGATCGAGGTCGTAGCGCCGCCCCCCGAGCCAGTCGTCAACACACTGCACGATCAGCGGACTACGGTGCCGATCTGCCGTTGCACGGATCTCTTCCGGGCTCATCCACACCGCGCGCACGATGCCATCGTCCAGTTCGAACCCGGGCACTTCCTCGCCGACCCGCCCGCCGAAGGCGAAGCGCAGATAGGTGATGTCGCCTTGCGGACGGGGCCACTGATACACCCCGACGAGATACTCCGGCACAAAGCGGTGCGCGGTTTCCTCGAGCGTCTCCCGTATCGTGGCCTGAACCAGGGATTCGCCTTCCTCGAGGTGGCCCGCGGGCTGATTGAAGCGCAGCCCATCCTCAGTCTCTTCCTCCACCATCAGAAAGCGGCCATCGCGCTCGATCAGCGCTGCAACAGTGACATTCGGTTTCCAGCTGCGGTCCATGAGACGTCCGGCATCCAAAGAGCGGCATTTTACCCTTGTGCGCGTTTGCTTGTGATCGAGATCTGACCCCCGCGTTTGCGCTAGAATTCGAAAGTTAAGCCCGGAGCGTCCGGGCGCATCCAAACACTTCTCATCGGTGGAGAACCTGATATGTCCATGGCTGATCGCGACGGTTTTATTTGGCAAGATGGCAAGCTCGTTCCGTGGCGCGACGCGACCACGCACGTGCTGACCCATTCCCTGCACTACGGCCTGGCCGTTTTCGAAGGGGTACGCGCCTATAACACCGCCAACGGTACCGCGATCTTCCGTCTCGCCGAGCACACCCAGCGCCTGATCAATTCGGCCAAGATCTACATGATGGACATCCCCTACTCCAAGGATGAACTCATGGAAGCGCAGAAAGAGGTGGTGCGCGCCAACAAGCTCGAATCCTGCTATCTGCGCCCGATCGCCTTCTACGGCTCGGAGAAGATGGGCATTTCCACCCGCGGCTCCACCGTGCATGTCGCCATCGCCGCCTGGCCCTGGGGCGCCTACCTCGGCGAAGACGGTCTCGAGCGCGGCATTCGCGTCAAGACCTCGTCCTATACCCGCCATCACGTCAACTCGACGATGCCGCGCGCCAAGCTCGCCGGCACCTACCCGAACTCGATCCTGGCCAACCTCGAAGTCACCAAGCAGGGCTACGACGAAGCCCTGCTGCTCGACAACCAGGGCTTCGTGGCCGAAGGCGCGGGCGAGAACCTTTTCGTGATCAAGGATGGCAAGATCTTCGAACCCGAAATCGCCTCTGCACTGACCGGCATCACCCGCGACTCGATCATCACCATCGCCCGCGAGTTCGGCCTCGAAGTGCAGTCCAAGCGCATTACCCGTGACGACATCTACATCGCCGACGAAGCCTTCTTCACCGGCACTGCAGCCGAAGTCACCCCGATTCGCGAACTCGACGACCGTACCATCGGCGAGGGCAAGCGCGGCCCGCTCACCACCAAAATCCAGGCCCGCTTCTTCGACGTCGTCAACGGTCGTGCCCCTGAATACCAGCACTGGCTGGCCAAGGTCTGAGGAGGTTTTCATGACTGACAACAAGGCTCGTACCGTCGAAGTCACCGCGCATGACCTGCCGGTGCATTGTCCGCGCCCTGACTCGCCACTGTGGGCGCAGCATCCCCGCGTCTTCCTCGACGTCCTCAAGGAAGGCTCGGCCACCTGCCCGTACTGCAGCACCAAGTACGTTTTCACCGGCGAAGCCCCCAAGGGGCACCACTGAGCCGGATCGGCACGCTCGCCCCTGCACCACGACATGCGGCAGCCGGGGCGGCTGCCTTTCCTGCTCCCATCCGGTACACATCGTGAGCGAAACCGTGTTCACAACCCCAGCAGAGGCGGAAGCCGCGTTTTACGACGCCCTCGCGCGTGCCGACCTCGACACCATGATGTCGGTCTGGTCCGAAGAGGATGAGGTCGTCTGCGTGCACCCGAACGGCCCGCGCATCGTCGGTCTCGCATCCGTACGCGAACTGTGGCGCCAGATTTTCGCCAGCGGCGTACGCCTGAACATCCGCACCACGCAAGCGGTGGTGAGTGAAACCCTGGTGCTGGTCGTCCACAACGTGCTCGAAGAAGTCGCCGAGGCAGGCAGTGAGCCTGGCGGCCCGCCAATCGTAGCGACCAACATCTATTCACGCGGCGCCAAGGGCTGGCGCATGGTGATGCATCACGCCTCGCCCACTCCCAACCTGATGGATATCCAGGTCCAGGGTACGCCACGCGTGGTGCATTGAGCGCGATGCGCGTAGCGGCCTATGAAGCCCCATGGTGGCTGCCAGGCGCGCATCTGCAGACCATCCTGCCCGTGGCCCGCAAGGGCAAGGCGCCCGCCTATCATCGCGAGCGCTGGGACACGCCCGACGGCGACTTCATCGATCTCGACTGGCTCGCAGACGCCCCCGCCGATGCGCCGCTCGTCGTCCTCTTCCACGGACTTGAGGGCTCGAGCCGTTCGCACTATGCCCGCGCCCTGATGCGCGCGCTCGCGGCACGCGGCTGGCGTGGCGTGATCCCGCACTTTCGTGGCTGCTCGGGCGAGCCCAACCGCCTGGCGCGCGCCTATCACTCGGGCGACAGCGCAGAGATCGACTGGATTCTGCGCCGCCTTCACGGCGTCGCCGGACAGGCGCCGCTGTTTGCCGCCGGCGTATCGCTGGGCGGCAATGCCCTGCTGAAATGGCTGGGCGAACAGGAGGCGGATGCCGGAAATGTAATCCGTGCTGCGGCGGCCATCTGCCCGCCGCTCGACCTGACCGTTTCCGGTCATGCGCTCGCACGGGGCTTCAATGCGGTGTACACCCGACACTTTCTGAATACGCTGAAGGGCAAGGCTCTGCACAAGCTTGCGCAGCATCCGGACCTGTTCGATGGGCGACGAATTCGGCAGGCTGCCACGCTATTCGACTTCGATGATGTCTACACCGGTCCGGTGCATGGCTTCTCCGGTGCAGCCGACTACTGGCAACGCGCCTCCTCCCGCCCCTGGCTGGCTGCAATCCGCTGCCCGACGCTGCTCCTGTGCGCGGCCAACGACCCCTTTGTTCCCCCTGCCGCCCTGCCCGCTGCGCACGAACTGAGCGCAGCGGTCCACTTCGAGTGCACCGCCCAGGGCGGCCATGTCGGCTTTCTCGACGCACCGTGGCCCGGTTCGCTCGGCTGGTTGCCACAACGCCTGTTGCAACATTTCGATGCAGTACTATGCAGGGGATAAAACACCGATGTGCATCGGCACAACAGAATCGCCAAAATCCTCTGGCATACTATGCTGCACTGCACTCATTTCAAACTGGAAGCCCACATGACCCAGACTGCGCACGCCCTGCCCGCCCCGGAAATCTTCAAGGCCTACGACATTCGCGGCATCGTCGACAAATCCCTGACTGCCGATGCAGTCCGCGCCATCGGCCACGCCCTCGGCTCTGAAGCAGTGGCACGCGGTCAGAAAACGGTGGCAATCGGTCGCGACGGCCGCCTGTCTGGCCCCGAACTGGCCGGTGCGCTGGCCGACGGCATCCGTGCGGCGGGTGTCGACGTGGTCGATATCGGTTGCGTCCCCACCCCGCTGAGCTACTTCGCTGCTTACCAGCTCGGCACCAACTCCTGCGTGTCCGTCACCGGCAGCCACAACCCGCCCGACTACAACGGGCTCAAGATGGTGCTCGGCGGCCAGACGCTGTTCGGCGACCAGATCCAGGCCCTGCGCCAGCGCATTGCGGACAACAACCTGAGCCACGGTGCAGGAAAGCTCACCACGGCCAGCGTGGATGAGGCCTATCTCGAGCGCATCGTCAGCGACGTCAAGCTCGCCCGCCCGATGAAGATCGTCGTCGATTGCGGTAACGGTGTGGCCGGCGGCATCGCACCCGAACTGTTCAAGCGCCTGGGCTGCGAAGTCATCGAGCTGTTCTGCGAGGTCGACGGCAACTTCCCCAATCACCACCCGGACCCGTCCAAGCCGGAGAACCTGCAGGATGTGATCCGCGCCCTGCAGGAGACCGACGCTGAACTCGGCCTGGCTTTCGACGGTGATGGCGACCGCCTCGGCGTGGTCACCAAGGACGGCGAAATCATCTATCCCGACCGCCAGCTGATGCTGTTCGCCGAGGACGTGCTGACCCGCGTGCCTGGCGGCGAGATCATCTATGACGTGAAGTGCACCCGTAATCTGGCAGGCTGGATCAAGGATCGCGGCGGCAAGGCCACCATGTGGAACACCGGCCACGCGCTGGTCAAAGCCAAGCTCAAGGAAACCGGCGCCCCGCTCGCGGGCGAAATGAGCGGCCACATGTTCTTCAAGGAGCGCTGGTACGGCTTCGACGACGGCCTGTATGCCGGCGTGCGTCTGCTCGAAATCCTTTCGCGCCACCCGGACGGCAATGCCGTACTCAAGGCCCTGCCGGATGCGGTTAGCACGCCTGAGCTGAACATCAAGATGAACGAAGGCGAGCCCTTCGAACTGGTAAAACGCCTGAAGGAAGGCGCGGCTTTCGATGGTGCGCAGGAAGTCATCACGCTCGATGGCGTTCGCGTCGAGTACGCAGACGGCTTCGGCCTCGCCCGCCCGTCCAACACCACGCCGGTCGTCGTGCTTCGCTTCGAAGCCGACAGCGAGGACGCCATCGCTCGCATCCAGGCAGATTTCCGCAAGGCCATCGAAGCGGTGTGGCCGGGCATCAAGCTGCCGTTCTGATCTCTGAAGAGGCTTGAATGATGACAAGGCGCCAGGGGTGAATCCCGGCGCCTTTTTCTTTGCTCATCTCTTTAGTCGGCTGCACTTTTTTCGAGCAGCACTGGCAAGCGGGCGGGGTATTTGCTCCGCCGACTGCGGAACTCGCCCTGCGGGCTCGGACAGTCCTCGCCGGCAGCACAAACACCCCACCCACATGCCAACGCCGGTGCCAATGCACAGTATAAAAGGGCGAGAAACGAAAGTCTGATGGAGCAAGAACGCTCCGATCCTCAGAACTGCCTCAACACAAAAGGCAGCGGCGCCTTCCCGTGACGGGCTGTCGAGAGCGCCGTCGGTTGGGGGGCTGCGGCGGAAACAAGGCGGCGCATGTCTGAGGGCGCGCAGCGACCGAGTTTGCGCCGACGCCGCCGCAGCGCCCCAACCGACGGGAAGCCGAAGGCCGCGAACGTCTGCCCGGCACGGGAAGGCGCCACTGCCGACCACGGAGTGCCCTTCGCTCAGACGACGATCCTCGACCACCACAAGAAAAAACGGCTGCGTGAGCCAAAGCCCACACAACCGTTTTCTGTCCTGAAACAGCCAGCAGCTTACAGCTTGCCGTCCACCCAGCCCTGCACGCCGGCCAAAGCCGCTGGCAGTTTTTCAGGATCGGTGCCGCCCGCCTGCGCCATGTCGGGACGGCCGCCACCCTTGCCGCCAACCTGCAGCGCAACGAAGTTCACCAGTTCGCCAGCCTTCACCTTGGCGGTCTGATCCGCAGTCACGCCGGCAATCAGCGACACCTTGCCATCGACCACCGAAGCCAGCACGATCGCGGCCGACTTCAGCTTGTCCTTGAGCTTGTCCATGGTCTCGCGCAGCGTCGGCACGTCCGCGCCTTCCAGCACCGCAGCCAGCACCTTGACGCCCTTGACGTCTGTCGCCTGATTCACAAGATCGTCGCCCTGGCTCGCGGCCAGCTTCGACTTCAGGCGCGCCACTTCCTTCTCCAAAGCGCGCACGTTGTCGAGCACGCCCGACACGCGCTCGGCGACCTCATCCGGCTGCACCTTGAGCAAGGCCGAGACGCCCTGGACGCGGCGCTCCTGCTCCTGCAGGTAACGCAGCGCGTTCTCACCGGTGATCGCCTCGATACGGCGGACCCCGGCGGCCACGCCACCTTCCATCACCACCTTGAACAGGCCGATGTCACCGGTGCGGCCAACGTGCGTACCACCGCACAGTTCCTTGGACGTACCGATGCTGAGCACCCGCACCTCGTCACCGTATTTTTCGCCGAACAGCATCATCGCGCCCGACTTCTGCGCATCCTCCAGGCCCATCACCGCTGCCTCGGTCGCCGAGTTCGCCAGAATCTCACGATTGACGATCTCCTCAACCTCGCGGACCTCCTCCGCCGTCATCGGTGCCGAGTGCGCAAAGTCAAAACGGGTCTTGTCCGGATCGACCTGCGAACCCTTCTGCTGCACATGCGCACCAAGAACCTCGCGCAGCGCCTTGTGCATCAGGTGGGTGACCGAGTGGTTGCGCGCTGTTGCCGCGCGGGCCTCGGTATCGACCTTCGCGGTGACACCCTGCCCCACCGACAGCTTGCCGGTCTTGAGTACACCGTGATGACCGAACACCGTCGCCTGAATCTTGAGCGTGTCCTCGACCGCAAAGATGCCCGCAGCGCCCTTGAGCTCGCCGCGATCGCCCACCTGACCGCCGGACTCCGCATAGAAGGGCGTGTCATCCAGCACCACCACACCGAGATCACCCTCGACCAGCTCATTGACCGCGACGCCATCCTTGTACAACGCAAGAATGTTGCCCTTCGCCTCTAGATGGTCGTAGCCGTGGAACGTGGTGGCCGGCCCCTCGTATTCGAGGTTTGCCGCCATCTTGAACTTGCCGGCCGCACGGGCCTGCTCTTTCTGGCGTGCCATTGCCGCATCGAAGGCGGCAGCATCCACCGTCACCTCACGCTCGCGACAGATGTCGGCCGTCAGGTCGAGCGGAAAACCGTAGGTATCGTGCAGTTTGAACGCCGTATCACCGTCGAACACCGCCTTGCCGGCCTTCTGCATCGCATCGAGCTCGGCCTCGACAATCGCCATGCCGTTCTCGATGGTGGCGAAGAAGCGCTCCTCTTCCTGGCGCAGCACGTCCATCACCCGCTTTTCGCCCTCTTTCAGCTCGGGATAGGCAACCCCCATCTCGGCGACCAGATCCGGCACCAGACGGTTGAAAAAGGCAGCCCGCGCACCGAGCTTGTAGCCGTGGCGGATGGCACGACGGATGATGCGGCGAAGCACGTAGCCGCGACCTTCGTTGCCCGGAATCACGCCATCGGCAATCAGGAAGGAACAGGCGCGGATATGGTCTGCCAACACCTTGAGCGAGGGCGAATCCATGTCTGCGGCGCTGGTTTCGCGCGCAGCCGCGGCAATCAGCGTCTGGAACAGATCGATCTCGTAGTTGGCATGCACACCCTGAAGCACAGCCGACACCCGCTCCAGACCCATGCCGGTATCCACCGACGGTTTGGGCAGCGGATGCATCACGCCGGCCTCATCGCGGTTGAACTGCATGAACACGTTGTTCCAGATCTCGATGTAGCGGTCGCCGTCTTCCTCGGGCGATCCCGGGGGGCCGCCCCAGATGTGCTCGCCGTGATCGTAGAAGACCTCGGTACACGGGCCGCAGGGGCCAGTGTCGCCCATCATCCAGAAGTTGTCCGACGCGTAACGCCCGCCCTTGTTGTCACCAATACGGATGACACGCTCGGCAGGCACGCCCACTTCCTTGGTCCACAGATCGTAAGCCTCGTCGTCCTCGGCATACACCGTCACCCAGAGCTTGTCCTTGGGCAGCTTGAACACTTCGGTCAGCAACTCCCAGGCGTAGGTGATCGCTTCACGCTTGAAGTAGTCGCCGAAGCTGAAGTTGCCCAGCATCTCGAAGAAGGTGTGGTGACGCGCGGTATAGCCGACGTTTTCGAGGTCGTTGTGCTTGCCACCGGCACGGACGCACTTCTGCGACGTGGTCGCGCGGGTGTAGGGCCGCTTGTCGAAGCCGAGAAAGACGTCCTTGAACTGGTTCATGCCCGCGTTGGTAAACAGCAGGGTCGGGTCTTCGTGCGGCACCAGCGACGAAGAGGCCACGATCTGGTGGCCCTTGGATTCGAAGAACTTGAGGAACTTGTCGCGAATTTCGGCAGATTTCATGGGGTTGGCATTCAGACAGGACGAGTTACCCGGCGCAGCAGGCGAATGCATCAGTTTATCATGAGCACCAAGCCCGTCTGCGAGCGCACTGCACCCGACGCAGTCCTCTATAATTTACGTTCACGTCAACTCAATAACAGAGACAAGCATGGGACACCGACTTTCCAAGATCTACACCCGCACCGGCGACGCCGGCACCACCGGCCTCGGCGACGGCAAGCGGGTCTCGAAGAACAGCTTGCGTATCCACGCGCTTGGCGAGGTGGACGAGGTGAATGCCATCATCGGCCTGCTGCTGTGCGAGGAACTTCCGGACGATGTGCAGTTGCTGATGACCAATGTCCAGCACGACCTGTTCGATCTTGGCGGTGAAGTGTGCATCCCGGGCATGAGCATGATCACCGGAAAACAGGTGGACCACCTCGAAGCCGAACTCGACCGCCTCAACGAACCGCTGGAACCGCTCAAGGACTTCATCCTGCCCGGCGGCACCCGTGCTGCAGCCCTTGCCCACCACGCCCGGACGGTGTGCCGCCGCGCTGAACGCGCACTCGTGGCACTGGCGCTCGAAGAGGCGGTGAATGACGGCCCCCGCCAGTACCTGAACCGCCTGTCGGACCTGCTCTTCGTCCTTGGCCGCGTGCTCAATCGCGCAGGCGGTCGCGGCGATGTGCTGTGGCAGAAGCGCAAGAATGCCTGATCCCGGTTGCGGCCGGAGCTCCTGAGCTCAGGAAATCCCGTCGTCGCCGAACAACGCGATCTGCTCCATGCCGCGCTGCTCAAGACCGGTTTCGGCGAAACGCACCCCGACCCCGAGCAGGCGCACAGGCAAGCCGCGGCGGACGTAACCCTCGTCAAGCAGCGCCATCCAGATCCCGGCATCCGGCGCTGCCGACACGCACTCCACGGTCGTCTGCGAGAAATCAGCAAACTTGATCTTCACGACGGCCTTGTGCACCGGGCGCAGCTCGCGTGCGCGATCGAAACGGCGGAAAAACTCGTCGATCAGCGCAGGCAGCGCGCCGCGGCAGGCGGCCAGATCGGGCAGATCGGTCACATACGTCGTCTCCACCGATAGGGACTTGCGGATACGGTCGCTGCGCACGGGGCGCTCGTCGATTCCCCGGCACAGGCGGTAGAGCGCCGCCCCGAAGCTGCCGAACTCACGCGACAGATCGACCAGACGCCAGCTGCGCAGATCGGCACAGGTCTCAACCCCCAGCCGGCTCAGCTTTGCCGCGGTCACCTTGCCTACACCAAAGAGCTTCTTCACCGGCAGCGCCGCGACGAACGCGTCCACATCCTGCGGACGCACGACGAACTGTCCATTCGGCTTGTTCCAGTCGCTCGCCACCTTGGCAATGAACTTGTTCGGCGCAATGCCGGCCGACGCGGTGATGCCAACCTCGTCGTGGATGCGGGCACGGATTTCCTGCGCCATCAGCGTGGCCGACCCCTTGCAGCGCTCGACGCCACTGACGTCGAGATAGGCCTCATCCAGCGACAGCGGCTCCACCAGCGGCGTGTAGTCGCGATAGATGTCGAGGATGTGGCGGGATGCCGCCCGGTAGCGCTCGAAATCGGGCGGCAGCAGAATGAGCTGCGGACACAGCTTCAGCGCGCGCATGGTCGACATCGCCGAATGCACGCCAAAGGCACGGGCTTCGTAGTTGCAGGTCGCGATCACGCCGCGCGTCTCCGCACGCCCGCCGACGGCCACCGGCAACCCGACCAGCGCAGGGTTGTCACGCATCTCCACCGCAGCGTAAAAGCAGTCGCAATCGCAGTGAATGATCTTGCGCGAAATCGCCGCACCCTCGGCCGCTTCAGACGAAGCGTCAGCCTCTCCCTCCTGCAATTGAATCCTTCCCCTGTTGTCTGGCCACCCGGCGAACCCACCGTGCAGCTGAAGCGAGATGATCGGGCCAGGTCCGGCCGGGCGCAAGCACCGTCGCCGGTCCGACGCGAAACATGGACCACTTCAACTCGAAACACGCCCGCAGTAGCATTCACATGCAGGCTGACAGCGCGCGAGCGTACGCGCATGCTTGAGGCTGCCGACCGGGCAAGGGAGTCCATTCCATGCTGTTTCGCCACCAACCCTCTCATACCGTCAGCCTCGCCCTGCAGGGCGGCGGCGCCCATGGCGCATTCACCTGGGGCGTGCTCGATGCCTTGCTGGAAGACGGCCGCCTGCACTTCGACGGTGTCAGTGGCACCAGCGCGGGCGCAATGAATGCAGTGGTGCTGGCCAGCGGACTGCTGCAGGGCGGGCGAGACGGGGCGCGCGCCGCGCTTGAGCAGTTCTGGCATGCGATCGCCGCAAGCGCGCCGGCGGACCTGCCATTCGGCGCGGACGACGAAGCCGGCGCCGGTCTGTCTGCCGGTATCCGCATGATGATGCAGTGGGCGCGCAACTTCTCGCCGGAACAGCTCAACCCTTTCGACGTCGATCCCCTGCGCGACATCCTCACGGCGCAGATCGATTTCGATCAGCTGCGCGCGGCCTGTCCAGTCAAGCTCTTCGTCGCCGCCACGCATGCCAACACCGGCAAACTCAGGCTGTTCACCGCCAACGAGATGAGCGCGGCGGCGGTGCTTGCCTCGGCCTGCCTGCCTTCACTGCACCGCGCCATCGAGATCGACGGCGAACCCTACTGGGACGGCGCCTACTCAGCCAATCCCGCAGTGTTCCCGCTGTTCTACGACTGCGCTGCCCGCGACATCATGCTGGTGCTGCTCAGCCCCTTGCTGCACGGTGAAACGCCCCGCAGTGCGGACGAGATCCGGGCACGCTCGCTCGACCTTGCCTTCAACTCCACCTTCTTGCGCGAGATGCGCATGTTTGCCCACGCCCGCGAATTTGCCGGTGGCGGGCTGATGCCCAGGGGCCGGCTGGAACGGCGCCTGCAACGCACCCACTTCCATCTGATCGAGGCCGACGAACTGCTCAGCCAGCTCGCATCAGTGACGCGGCTGACGCCAAGCCTGGCCTTCGTGAACATGCTCCGGGACCAGGGCCGGGCCCGCACCAAGACCTGGCTGGCGGCGCACTACCCAGCACTCGGGCGGCGCTCCTCGGTCGACCTGGAAAAAATGTTCTACTGAGCCCGCCGCTGCATGAGCAGGAATTGCACCCTGCAATGAAAAACGGGGACGCATCGTCCCCGTTTCGATTCAGGCCTCAGTTGGTGCTCACTCCCGGCGCTCATTCCATCTCAGCGGCCCGCTTCACCCGGCGCTGACGCACGCCCTCTGCGAGCACGTCGAGCACAAGCACGCTGTCTTCCCAGCCGATGCAGGCATCGGTGATGCTCTTGCCGTACTCCAGCTCAACACCCGGCTGGAGGTCCTGACGGCCTTCCTTGAGGTGGGACTCGACCATTACACCGATGATGCGGTCCTCGCCTGCCGCCATCTGACCGGCGACATCCTTTGCCACCTCGATCTGCAGACGGTGCTGCTTGCGACTGTTGGCGTGAGAGAAGTCGACCATCACCTTGCCCGGCACGCCGCCGGCGGCAAGATCCTTGCACGCGGCATCCACGCTCTCGGCGTCGTAGTTCGGTGCCTTGCCGCCGCGCAGGATGGCGTGGCAGTCCTCGTTGCCGCGGGTGGTGACGATGGCCGAATGCCCGGCCTTGGTCACGCTGAGGAAATGGTGCGGTGCCTGTGCCGCCTTGATCGCATCCACCGCGATTCGCACGTTGCCGTCAGTACCGTTCTTGAATCCGACCGGGCACGACAGGCCCGAAGCAAGTTCGCGGTGCACCTGGCTTTCGGTCGTACGCGCACCGATGGCGCCCCAGGCGATGAGGTCGGCAATGTACTGCGGGGTGATCATGTCGAGGAACTCGGTACCCGCCGGCAGCCCGATCTCGTTGACTTCCCACAGCAGCTTGCGCGCGAGGCGAACGCCCTCGTTGATGGCATAGCTGTTGTCGAGGTAGGGGTCGTTAATCAGCCCCTTCCAGCCTACCGTGGTGCGCGGCTTCTCGAAATAGACACGCATCACGATCAGCAGGTCGCCCTTGAGGCGGTCGGCCTCGGCCTTCAGCTTGTGCGCATATTCGAGCGCGGCCTTGGCGTCGTGGATCGAACAGGGCCCGATCACCACCAGCAGGCGATCATCCGCACCGTAAAGAATGCGATGGATGGCCTGACGTGCCTCGTATGCAACTTCAGCCGCTTTCGGTGTCGCCGGAAACTCCCGCAGCACGTGCGCGGGCGGCACCAGCTCCTTGATTTCGGAAATGCGGACGTCGTCGATATGAATCTTCATTGAGGCGGACATGATGAAACCCTGCGTTCAGGCTGAAGGAAGCCCTCGATTCTAGCCCAAGTCCCCGCCACACTGCGCCCCGGTCGAAAACAAGGACACCAGCCTGCCGCCACAAGGATCACGCACCAGGCATGTTCCGGCTGCACCCCGCACCGCATCGAGAACCCTTTCGCTTGCGCCACGTCATACGGGAGCCCCAGGCCGGGGTCGGCAGCAAACGCCGACCGGTGTAAGAATCCGCCACCGTCCAGCGACTGACTGATAACCCTGCCGCACTCTCCCAAACACGGACCACGATCATGCTCATCAAACGCCCTGACGATATCGCCGCATCCGAGATCACGCCGCGCGCCCTGTTCGAGGACCGCCGTCGCTTCCTGCTAAAGGCGGGTGCGGGCGTGATTGCGGGCGCTGCACTGTGGAACGGCCTGCCGCACGCCGCCGGGGCCGCGCCGATGAAGCTGTCGCCCCTGCAAGCCTCGCCATTCAGCATCAGCGAAGAACAGACCTCATACAAGGCGGTCACCGGCTACAACAACTACTACGAGTTCGGCACTGGCAAGGAAGATCCGGCGATGAATGCCGGCGTGCTGCAGACGCGGCCCTGGACCGTGCGGGTTGAAGGCCTCGTCGGCAAGCCGCGTACCTTCGACATCGACGAGCTGCTCAAGCTGGCGCCGCTGGAAGAGCGCATCTATCGCCTGCGCTGCGTCGAGGCCTGGTCGATGGTCGTGCCCTGGGTGGGTTTTCCGCTCGCCGCACTGCTCAAGCAGGTCGATCCGCTGGGGAGCGCAAAGTATGTCGAGTTCGTCACCCACTACGATCCCAAGATCATGACCCGTCGCCAGATTCTCGACTGGCCCTACACAGAGGGTCTGCGTCTGGATGAGGCCATGCATCCGCTCACCATTCTGGCGCTCGGCCTGTACGGCGAAGTGCTGCCGAATCAGAACGGTGCGCCAGTGCGGCTGGTCGTGCCCTGGAAGTACGGCTTCAAGAGCGCGAAATCCATCGTCGCCATCCGCCTGCACGAGACCCAGCCCGCAACCGCCTGGAACAAGTCGGCGCCGCAGGAGTACGGTTTCTACTCGAACGTGAATCCGGAGGTGGATCATCCGCGCTGGAGCCAGGCCACCGAGCGTCGCATCGGCGATTTCCGCAAGCGCCCCACGCTGATGTTCAACGGCTATGCCGATCAGGTTGCCAGCCTCTATCAGGGCATGGACCTGCGCAGGCAGTTCTGAGTATCCTCGCCAGATGAACCCTGCAATGCGAACCGTCAGCGCCGACCAGATCGGCGCAATCAAGGCTTTTCTCTTCCTGTTGTGCCTGATTCCCGGCGCCCAGCTTGTCCTCGGCTGGCGGGCCGACCAGCTCGGCGCCAATCCGATCGAGTACATCACCCACGCCACTGGCAGCTGGACCCTGCGTTTCCTGCTGATCACGCTCGCCATCACGCCACTGCGACGCTATACCGGCCTGCACTGGCTGGTGCGCCTGCGCCGCATGCTCGGCCTGTTCGCTTTCGCCTACGGCGCGGCGCACTTCGCCATCTATCTGTGGCTGGATCAGTTCTTCGACTGGGCGGCCATCGCCAAGGACATCCTGAAGCGTCCCTACATCACCGTCGGCTTCACCGCGCTGGTGCTGATGGTGCCGCTCGCGGCGACCTCGACCAACGCGGCGATCAAGCGCCTCGGCGGCCGACGCTGGCAGGCGCTGCACCGCTCGATCTACGCCATCGCGATCTTCGGCGTGCTGCATTACTGGTGGCTGGTGAAGGCGGACATCCTGCAGCCGGTGGTCTACAGCCTGATCCTCGCCGCACTGCTGGGGCTGCGCGCCTGGTGGCGCGAACAGGAGCGGCGCCGGCAGCTGTCCACCCCGCCGCCGGTGGCACCCTCGCTCAAGGGCAAGGTCATTCGCATCGTGCCCAAATGAACATCGGCCCCGTCTGCGCAGCGTGAGCGCGGGCGGGGCCGATCTACCGGATACGGACGAAGGCTGAGCTCAGTCCTGTTTTGGCCGGATTGCGTGCTTCGGCCGCCAGGCCTTGATCACGGTTTCATCAGTTTCGACATAGGGGCCGCCCATGAGGTCGATGCAATAGGGCGTGGCTGCAAAGATGCCGACATGCACCACGCTACCATCGGCCGCGCGCACACCTTCGAGGGTTTCCTTTATCGACTTCGGCTGCCCCGGCAGGTTGATGATCAGGGTCTTGCCGCGGATCACCGCGACCTGCCGCGACAGAATTGCCGTCGGCACGAAATTCAGACTGATGCGACGCATCTCTTCGCCATAGCCGGGCATCTCCTTGTCGCCCACGGCCAGTGTTGCCTCCGGGGTGACGTCGCGCGGCGAAGGTCCGGTGCCACCGGTGGTGAGAATCAACGAACACCCGGCCTCATCTGCGAGCTCGATCAGGGTTTGCTCGATGACCGGCCGCTCGTCCGGAATCAGCCGCGTCTCGGCCGACCACGGCGAAGTCAGCGCCTTGCCCAGCCAGTCCTTCAGTGCAGGAATGCCCTGATCTTCGTAACGGCCGTCCGAGGCCCGGTCACTGATCGAGACCAGGCCAATCTTGATGTGTTCGCTCATGCACGCTCCACGTCGTCGCTATCGTCGGGTTCATCCTCGTCGCCCGCTTCCTCTGCCGCACCGGCACGGTCGAGATCGCGCAAGACCTTGAAGATCTCGCGGAAGGCCTTGGGCGGCTTGTTCTGCTCACGCTCCTTGATCGCATTGCGGCGCAGGGTGCGCAGGTGCTGGATATCAACGTCCGGCCAGGTCTCGACCACGTACTCGATGACCCTCTCGTCCTCTACGAGGTCGCTGCGCAGCTTTTCCAGCCGGTGCTGACGCGCCACCTCCGCCGACGATGCGCCGCGGAAAAGCTCCAGCTGCGCCTGAATCGGTTCGGGATCAACGCTGCGCATCAACTTGCCGATGTACTGCATCTGCCGGCGCAGGGCTTCATCCCTGCGGGTCAGACGTTGCGCATCGCGGATCGCGATGAACAGGGATTCGGGCAGCGGCACCTTGCGCAGGCGCGTCGGCGGCAGGGCGACGAGCTCGGCGCCGAGGTCCTGCAGCGCCTGCATCGCGCGCTTGCGGCTGCTCTTGCTCGGCGGCTCGTACTCGGACTCGTCGTCGTGCGGGCCGTTGGAACGGGGTGAATCAGCGTGAGAAACCATCGTAAGGCAAGCATCGGGCGGGATCGGGTTAAGATTATAGCCTTTGCTTACCGGTCTTCAGTCCATGTCCGCTTCCGGCTTCTCTTTCTCCCAGCCTCATTTGCGTGAAATCGCCGCAGATATCCTCAAGTACGCGAAGAAACGCGGCGCCTCCGCCTGCGAAACCGACGTGTCCGAAGGCTTTGGTCAGTCGGTCGCCGTACGCAAGGGCGAAGTGGACACAATCGAGTACAACCGCGACAAGGGCATCGGCATCACGGTGTACCTCGGGCAGCAACGCGGACACGCGAGCACCTCGGACTTCTCCAAGGCCGCGCTGAAGGCCACGGTGGATGCAGCACTGTCCATCGCCCGCTTCACCGCGCCCGACCCTTGCGCTGGCCTCGCCGACAAGGCCCTGATGGCGAAGGACTGCCCCGACCTCGATCTTTTCCACCCGTGGGACATCACGGTGGACGGCGCGCTCGACCTTGCTCGCGAATGCGAGGCGGCCGCTTTCGGCGTGAGCCCGAAGATCAGCAACTCGGAGGGCGCGAACGTCTCCATCCAGCAGTCGCACTTCGTATCCGCCAACAGCCTCGGCTTCATGGGCGGTTACGCCAGCAGCCGTCAGGGCCTGTCGTGCTCGGTGATCGCGGGTGAAGGCGAGCACATGCAGCGCGAGTTCTGGTATGACTCGCGGCGCGACGCGGCAGACCTGATGAGCGCAGCCGACGTGGGCCGCATTGCCGGCGAACGCGCACTGGCACGACTCGGCGCCAAGAAGATCCGGACCTGCAAGGTGCCGGTCATCTTTGAAGCGCCGCTAGCCGTGGCACTGATCGGCAACTTCGTGCAGGCCGTCAGCGGCGGCTCGCTGTATCGCAAGTCAAGCTTCCTGCTCGACAGCCTCGGTCAGCAGGTGTTCTCGCCCATCGTCAGCATCGCCGAGCGCCCCCACCTCAAGAAAGCCTTCGGTTCGGGCTACTTCGACGGCGAAGGCGTGGCCACGCACGACCGCGATGTCGTCATCGACGGCGTGCTGCAAGGCTATTTCCTGTCCAGCTACTCCGCGCGCAAGCTCGGCATGCAGACCACCGGCAATGCGGGCGGCTCGCACAACCTCCGGGTCAGCGCCGGCGAAGACGGCCTCGAGGCCATGATCCGCAACATGGACAAAGGCCTGCTGGTGACCGAACTGCTGGGCCATGGCGTCAATTACGTCACCGGCGATTACTCGCGCGGCGCAGCCGGTTTCTGGGTGGAGAAAGGCAAGATCAAGCACGCGGTCGAGGAAGTCACGATTGCGGGCAACCTGCGCGACATGTTCCGCAACATCGTGGCGATCGGCAACGATGCGCTGCCGCGCGGCGCCAAGCATTGTGGCTCGATCCTGATCGAGCAGATGAAAATCGCCGGTCGCTGAACCACGGATTACAGGGGGTACGGTGCCATCACCGTCCCTGCCTGCGCCCACGTTCAGGGCACGCCCCGCCCGCCTCGCCTGCACCTCTCGCCACGATTGCGAGCGGCCGTACGCATAACCATGCACGAATGATGGCTTTTATACTGCTCCATGAACCTCGCCTATAGCATCCGGCTCCAGCGGCGAATCCGGATCTACGCCACCATCGGCATCCTGTTGACAGGCCTGCTGGTTGCCATTGCGACCGCCATTCCGCTTTACCACGATGCGCATGATCGTGCCGCGACCGCCTATGTCGAGGACGCCCGCGCCCGTGCCCGCTCTGCCGGACAGTTCATCGGCAAGGCCCACGACATCGCACGCCAGATCGCCAGTCGCAGCGGCATCCGCGATCAGCTCGAGGCCTATAACCGGTGGGAGATCGACAGGTCGGAATTGATCAAATACTCCGCCCCGCGCATTCGTGACGCGCTGAGTCAGGGCAGAAACATTGCGGGACTGGTGCGACTCGACCAGGGCAATGATCCGGTCATCGAGATCGGTCAGCAGATCCCCGCATCCCTCCTGCAGATCGCCTCGTCGAAGGAGCCCGTCGCGTGCGGACCGCTGCGCATCGACGACAAGATCATGTTGCTGGTGAGCGCCCCCGTCCTGTCGCGCGATGGTGTTCGTGCAGGCACGGACATCCTCTCCTTCGAGATGGCGGCTCTCGACGAACTGCTCAACAATGACCCCAAGGGCGAGCACAACATCCGCCAGCTCCTGTTCAACAGCACCGATCAGGCAGTGGTGGAGTTCAACCGTCTGACGCCCGGCGGTCGGCTGCTGGATGCGGGGCAGCCGGAACAGGCCTTCCTCGAACGTGCTGCGGGCGGCATGACCGGGCTGGACGAGTTTGAACGAAGCGACGGGTCGGTCAGCATGGTGGCCTATGCGCCCCTGCCCGAGATGCCGGGCTGGAGTCTTGCGCTGGTCACCCCTGCGCGCACCTTCGATACGCCGGTCCTGTTTCGTCTTGCCAGCCCGCTGCTGATGATCACCCTGCTGGTCCTTGGAGGCGCGTGGCTGACGGCGCGCGCCATTCGCCCGTTGGCCGACAAGGTCGTGCAGCAATCACGAAAACTCGGCGAAATGAGCGAGAGCATGGCACTGGCTGCATCCGTCTTCGAGGGCAGCCCGCAGGCCGTGCTCATTCTCGACGCGACGCACCACATTCTCGAGACCAACGAGGCCTGCCACACCATTACCGGCTTCGGCCTCGTGGAATTGCGCGGCAGAACGATGTGTCAGGCCCTGTGCATCAGTACCGACGAGGGCGGCATGTGCAGCGAACTCTGGCGTGGTGTTGATGAGGCCGGCGAGTGGCACGGTGAAGTCCGTCTGATGCGCCGCTACGGGGAAACCTTCCCTGCCTGGTGCAGCGTCAACGCGGTGCTCGACGGCAGCGGCAAGCCACGCCACTACATCGCCATGCTCTCGGACATCAGTGACAAGAAGCAGGCCGAGGACCGCATCCGTCACCTTGCCCAGCATGACCCGCTGACCGGCCTGCCCAACCGCAGCCTGCTTGCCGACCGCCTCGAACACGCCCTGGAACGGGGGCGCCGGAGCGAAAGCCGTGTGGCGCTGCTGTTCATCGACCTCGACCGCTTCAAGCACGTAAACGACAGCCTCGGCCACCCTGTGGGCGACCGCCTGCTGCAGGAGGTTGCCCACAGGCTTCATTCGACGGTGCGCCAGCAGGACACCCTTGCCCGTCAGGGCGGAGACGAGTTCGTCGTCATTCTCGAAGACATCGAAGGCCCGGACGATGCCGCACGGGTCGCCGTGAAGCTTCTGGCGACGCTCGAGTCGCCGGTGATCCTGGATGGGCACGAGATCTTCGTCGGCGGCAGCATCGGGATCAGCATCTTCCCGAGCGACGGAGACAGCAGCGAAGCCCTGCTGCGCTGCGCTGATTCGGCCATGTATGAAGCCAAGGAACAGGGGCGCAGCACCTATCGCTTCTACACGGCCGAACAGACCCGCATCAGCCGCGAACGCTTCGAGCTCGAGAGCGGACTGCGTCGTGCCATCGAGCGTGATGAACTGCGCCTGTTCTACCAGCCCCAGGCGGCGTGTGCGAACGGCCAGCTGGTGGGTGTAGAGGCGCTGGTGCGCTGGCAGCATCCGGAACGCGGGCTGGTGCCGCCCGACCGCTTCATCCCGCTCGCGGAAGAGATCGGCCTCATCGGCCAGATCGGCGAATGGGTGCTGAACACGGCCTGCGCCCAGGCCCGGCAGTGGGCGCAGGCCGGCCATCCTTTGCGGGTTGCGGTCAATCTGTCAAGCCATCAGGTGTCACAGGACAAGCTCTTCGACACCGTGAAAGGGGCACTCAATCGCAGCGGCCTCGCGCCCAGCCTGCTCGAGCTCGAGATTACCGAAGGGCATGTGCTCAAGCGCGTCGAGGAATGCATCGTCGAACTGCATCGGGTCAAGACGCTGGGCGTCAGCCTTGCGATCGACGATTTCGGCACCGGCTACTCCTCGTTGAGCTACCTGAAGCGCCTGCCGGTCGATCGGCTGAAGATCGACCGCAGCTTTGTCGAGGGCATTCCCGACGACCACGACGACATCTCGATCGTGGCCACCATCCTGTCGATGGCACGCAACCTGGGCATGGGCGTGATCGCGGAAGGCGTGGAAACACCCGCCCAGATCGAACATCTGGTTGCGGCCCGCTGCGGCGAATACCAGGGCTATCTGCTGGGCAAACCCATGCCGCCCGACGCGCTGCAGGACTGGATGGACCGCCACCGGGCCAGCCACCCGGACGCCTGACGCGGCTCAGCGCGGGCCGGATCCGGCCTTGCGCAACGCCCTCAGTGCGGCCTGACCTGCACGCCCGTCGCTCTTCAGCCCGAGCGCCTCCAGCTCGACCTTGAGCGCCTCGCGCGTGCGGGAGCCGATCATGCCATCGACCTCACCGATGTCGTGGCCACGATCCAGCAGCAGACGCTGCAGCTCACGGCGCTCGGCCCGCGACAGCCCGGCATCGTCCGTCGGCCAGGGAGCAGCGAATGCACTGCCGCCACGCAGGCGATCGGAGAGATGCGCAATCGCCAGCGCATAGCTTTCGGCCGCGTTATAGCCGTAGAGCGCGTCGAAGTTGCGTCCGACGAGGAAGGCCGGGCCTTCCTTGCCAGCAGGCAGCAACAGGCCACTGACCGGCGTATCTTCCGGCAGCGGGCTGCCATCGATCTGCGTCAGCCCATACTTGACCCAGTCTCGCGCCGGCCGCTTGCTGCGACGTCCGGCAAGACCGGCGTCAAAGCCGGCGGGCAAGGCCACCTCGAAGCCCCACCGTTCCTCGGTACGCCATCCTGCACGGCGCAGGAAGTTGGCGGTCGATGCCAGCGCGTCGGGCACGCTGTCGACCAGATCCCGGCGTCCGTCGCGATCGAAGTCGACAGCCAGTCGCATGAAGGTGGATGGCATGAACTGGGTGTGGCCAAAGGCGCCCGCCCAGGAACCGGTAAGGCGCTCGGGCGCAACATGGCCTTCCTGGATGATCTTCAGCGTGGTGAAGAACTCGCCCTTGAAGAATGACTGCCGACGCCCGAAACACGACAAGGTCGACAGCGATGTCAGCAAGGGCCGACTGCCAAAGTTGCGGCCAAAGTTGCTCTCGACGCCCCACACCGCGACCACCGTGGCGGGGTCGACGCCATAGACAGCCTCCACCCGCTGCAGCACTTCACCCCACTGCTCGAGCATCGCCCGCCCATCGGCAATGCGCTCATCGTCGACCAGTGCCGCGATGTAGTCCCAGATCGGCGTAACGAATTCCGGCTGCGCATCGAGGAAGCCGAGCACGGCCATGTCGGGCTCAAGTCCTGCGGCATGCGCGTCGAAGGTCGACCGCGTGACACCATGCTGAGCCGCCTCGGTACGCAGGCGATCGAGACAGTCTGTAAAAGCCTGGTCCGCAAGGGCGGGAAGGGGCAGCGCCAGCAGCGCGGACAGGGCCAGTGAGCGGGAAGTCAGGTGGGATGAGCGCGTTTTCATGCCGACATTCTACCCTCGGCAGCGGCTGCGGGCTCCACCCTTGCCCGCGGCAAGCGTCCCCGACACACCCGTTTCAGGCTACGATCGCCGCACTGCACAAACGATCCCTTGCCATGGACCTGCTCACCGACATCATCCTGCGCGCCGGCCGCTCGGCAGTCGAGCTCTCGCTCTTCGTGCTCCTTCCGATCATGGTGGTGATGCTCTCGCTGATGCGCCTGCTCGAAGCAAAGGGCCTGATCGACGTGGTCATTGCACGCATCACCCCTGTGCTGCGCCCACTCGGCCTCACAGGACTGGGCGTGTTTGCGGCGTTGCAGATCAGCTTCGTGAGCTTCGCGGCGCCGGTTGCCACGCTCACCATGATGGAGAGCCGGGGCTGCTCCGACCGCCATATTGCGGCCACCCTCGCCATGGTGCTGGCGATGGCTCAGGGCAACGTCACCTTCCCGATGGCAGCGATGGGCCTGGCCTTCGGCCCCACCCTGATGCTGTCCGCGATCGGCGGCCTGGTTGCGGCAGCGGTCACCTACCATCTGTTCGGCCGCGGCCTGTCGGCGGCTGAAGCGCCGCTGGACGAAACCCTCCACCACCGGGTGGCCGACGACGCCAAGGGGGTGCTCGACGTCATCAACCGTGCTGGGGCCGAGGCCTTCAAGATTGCCATCGGCGCGATTCCGATGCTGGTGCTGGCCCTGGTCGCGGTCATGGTGCTGCGCCTGACGGGCACCATCGACCTGCTGACCCAGCTGCTTGCCCCGGGCCTGACCATGATCGGTATCGACCCCGCGCTGATCCTGCCCACACTCACCAAGTTCATTGCCGGCGGCACCGCAATGATGGGGGTGATGGACGACATGCTGAAAGCCGGCTCCGCCACGGTGACCACACTCAACAGCAGCGCAGGCTTTCTCATCAGCCCGCTCGACGTCCCCGGCGTGGCAGTGCTGATTTCCGCCGGCCGGCGGGTGACCAAGGTATGGAAGCCAGCGGTCTTCGGCGCTGCCGTGGGTATCGTGATCCGCACCGCAGGGCACGCCCTGCTCTGAGCCTGGCACCCGCCCCACGGCGCACCGCCAGCCGCGGCGGGTTAAGCTTCCGCTTCCATCCGAATGGAGAACTGCCATGCTTCAGGCCCTCACCCTTCTGCTCGTATTTCAGCTCGTCGGCGAAGTGATCGTGCGCGCCTTCGCCCTGCCCGTGCCGGGCCCGGTGGTCGGCATGGCCCTGCTGTTTGCCGCCCTGATGCTGCGCGGCGGGCCGAGTGAATCCCTGCGCGACACTGCGGGGTCGCTGCTGCAGCATCTGTCGCTGCTGTTCGTGCCGGCAGGAACAGGGGTGATCCTGTACGGCAGCCGGCTCGCCGAAGAATGGCTGCCGCTGACCGCTGCGCTCCTGGGCAGCACCTTCCTGACCATCGCCCTGACCGCGCTGCTGTTGCGCGCGCTCGGCAAGCGCAGCCGCCAACCGGAGCGTCCGTCGTGAACGGCGACCTGAACGAGATCTGGGTCTATCTCTCGACCACCCCGCTGCTCGGCCTCACCCTGACCCTGATCGCCTACCAGGCCGCCTTCTGGATCTACAAGCGGCTCGGCTTTCACCCGCTGGCCAACCCGGTCCTGATCGCCGTGGCGATGCTTGCCAGCGTGCTGCTGCTGACCGGCACGCCCTACACGACCTACTTCGACGGTGCCCAGTTCGTGCACTTCCTGCTAGGCCCTGCCACGGTGGCGCTGGCCATTCCGCTGCATGCACAGTGGCCGCGCCTGAAGGCCATGGCCGGACCGCTCCTGATCAGCCTGCTGGCCGGGTCGCTCACCGCGGCGCTGTCGGCCTACGCCATCGGCGCAGCGCTTGGCGCCAGCCGCGAGTCGCTGATGTCGCTCGCGCCCAAGAGCGTCACCACGCCGATCGCCATGGCCGTCGCCGAGCGCCTGGGCGGCCTGCCTTCGCTGACCGCCGTGCTGGTGATCATGACCGGCATCCTCGGCGCCGTCGGCGCACGCTACATCTATCAGTGGCTGCGCATCGAGGACCACGCCGTCCGTGGCTTCGCCATCGGCATTGCCTCGCATGGCATCGGCACCGCACGCGCCTTCCAGGTCAGCGAGCAGGCCGGCGCCTTCGCGGCCCTCGCCATGGGGCTGAACGGATTGGTCACCGCCCTGTCTCTGCCATGGATCCTGCCCTGGATCGAAAGTCTGCTCAACCGCTGAACACACACTCCTGGAAGGTCTACTGAATGCTGAGTGCGGTATATCGCTGGATTGATCGCAACATCCTCGAACTCGGTCGCGAGATGCGACTTTCCTACCTCCCGCCGCTGATGGTCTATTGCGCCGCCGGCGTGTCCGGGCTCACCGGCATCGTCGGGACCTTCTTCATCAAGGACTATCTCGAGCTCTCGGCCGCCTTTCTCGCCGCACTCGGCTTCTGGGCCGGCATCCCGTGGGCGCTGAAGATGCCCATCGGCCACATGGTCGACCTGCTGTGGCGCTACAAGAGCGGGCTGGTGTATCTGGGCGCGAGCCTGATTGCCGCCAGCCTGCTGATCATGTGCGGCCTCATTGGACAACCTTCGGCCATGCGTACCGTCATGCCGGTCGAAGCCTGGTTCGTGCTCTCGGCCCTGCTCGCACCGGTGGGCTACGTCATGCAGGACGCAGTCGCCGACGCGATGACCGTCGAAGCCGTTCCCCGTATCGACGCCGCCGGCAAGCCGATCGCGGCCGACACCATCCGGCTGATGCACACTACGATGCAGATGCTCGGCCGGGTGGCGATCATCGGCGGCAGCGTGCTCGTCTCCATTGCCAACGTGGTGATGTTCCAGGGCGCGGAGAACCTGCCGGAGGTGGAAAAAGTCGCGATCTACCTGCAGATCTACGAGATGGCGCTCGTCATCCCGCTGCTGTCGATCAGCGGCGTGGTCCTCGCCGGCTTTCTCAAGCGCGCCGAAGCGCGCCGCCTCGCCGGCCTGGGTCACAGCCAGCGCGAGATCGACCGCCTGGTGCATGACCCGGAAGAGAAAACCCAGCCCAACTGGTGGATTCTGGGCGGCAGCGCCGCCTTCGTCGCGCTGACGCTCACGGTGGGTCTGTCTCGTATCGAATACGGCCAGGAGATCATCTTTGTCGGTTCCTTCGCCGTGATCGCAATGATGATGGGCCGGCTGCTGCGCGAGCTCCCGCCGGAGGCCGCCCGCACCCTGCTTGGCACGGCCATCGTCATCTTCGTGTTCCGCGCCATGCCGGGAACCGGGGCCGGCGCCGGCTGGTGGATGATCGACGAACTCGGTTTCGACCAGTCCTTCCTGTCCAAGCTGGATCTCATCACCAGCGCCCTGACCCTGACGGGACTGTTCCTGTTCCGCCGCTTCATGGCAGAGAAGCCGATTGCCTCCATCGTCATCTTCCTGACCCTTGCCGCCACCGTGCTGACCTTGCCCATAATCGGGATGTATCACGGCCTGCACGAATGGACCGCAAGCATGACCGGCGGCGTTGTCGATGCGCGCTTCATCGCCATTGCCAACACCGCGCTCGAATCACCGCTCGGTCAGGTGGCCATGGTGCCGATGCTGGCGTGGATCGCAAACTCGGCCCCGCCACACCTCAAGGCGACCTTCTTTGCCGTCATGGCCTCATTTACCAACCTCGCCCTATCCGCGTCACAACTGGGCACGAAATACCTGAACGAGATCTTCACCATCACGCGCGAGGTGAGGGATGTTGCAAGCAACGCCATCAAGCTGCCTGCCGACTACAGCGAACTTGGCATGCTGCTTGTAGCCGTCACCGCGCTCGGGCTGTGCCTGCCCTTGCTGGCCATCTGGATCACCCGAAGACTCGGCCTGCGCTGCGCCTGACCAGGCCGTCCTAGGCGCTCGCGCACTCGCGTGAGCGCCTGCCCCGGATACCAGGTGCATTTTCGCCACCGCGCAGGTTGATACACCCGGAAAACCCATCTGCATCTATCATGGCACTGCCGGCAAGACCGGGGGCAGCGCTGACGCACAGACTGTGCCGGTGCCATGAGCCGATGACTGGGGACACCACATGAAGGAACCGGACTATCCGCCCGATGAGGCCGAGCGCCTTGACGCGCTGCTCGCGCTCAAGCTGCTGGACACCCCGGGCGAGGACCGGTACGACCGCATCACGCGCCTTGCCCAACGCCTGTTCAAGGTGCCGATCGCGCTGATCAGCCTGATCGACGCGGAGCGCCAGTGGTTCAAGTCGCGGCAGGGCCTCAACGCCACCGAGACCCCGCGCAGGATTTCATTCTGTGGCCACGCCATCCTGCAGGAGGGCATCTTCATGGTGCCCGACACCCTCGACGACCCCCGATTTGCCGACAATCCGCTCGTCACCGACCCGCCCGGCATCCGCTTCTATGCCGGCGCGCCGCTCTCCACCCTGGAAGGCTTTCGCATCGGCACGCTGTGCCTCATCGATACCGCTCCGCGCGAGCTCTCGGCAGAGGATCAGCAGTCGCTCAGAGACCTGGCCGATCTGGTTCAGTCCGAACTGACGCAGATACGGGCGCAGCAGATGGTTGAAGCCCTGCACAACCAGGAGGCGCGCATGCGTGCCATCGTAAACACGGCGATCGACGGCATCGTGACCATCAACGACGCCGGTATCGTCGAATCCTTCAACCCCGCAGCGGAGCGCATTTTCGGGTACGCCGCAGACGAGGTGCTCGGCAACAACGTCAGGATGCTGATGCCCGAGCCGTATCATTCGGAGCATGACGGCTACCTCGAACGCTTCCTCCGCACCCGCGAGCCCCATGTAATCGGCATTGGTCGCGAAGTCATGGGCCGCTGCAAGGATGGCAGCACCTTCCCGATGGACCTCGCGGTCGGCGAAACGGAGCTCGGTTCCCGCCGCCTCTTTACCGGCATCATCCGCAATATCAGCGTACGCAAGAACGCGCAGCGCGATCTCGCTGCACGCGATGCGATGCAGAAAGCCATTCTCAAGGGCGTGAGCTACGCGATCGTCGCCACCGACGAGAGCGGCACCATCCGTGCGTTCAACCCGGCAGCCGAGCGCATGCTGGGCTTCGATGCCAGCGAAATGATCGGCCTCAGCAGCCCGCTCGTCTTTCACGACCCGCTTGAGCTCCGTGCCAGAGCCGCCGAGCTTTCAACCGAATTCGGCTGCACCATCGCGCCGGATTTCCACGCAGTCGTCGCCCGCACGGCTCGCCTCGGCGAGGCAGACGAGCGCGAATGGACGCTCATCCGCAAGAACGGCTCGCGCCTGTCCGCCATGCTGTCGGTCACCGCGCTGCAGGACAGCGAGGGGCGCATCAGCGGCTTTGTCGGCATTGCCTACGATCTGACCGAGCAGAAGGAGAGCGAGCGCCTGAAGAAGGAGTTCATCTCTACCGTCAGCCATGAATTGCGCACACCGCTGACATCGATCCGGGGATCACTCGGCCTGATCATGGGTGGCGTTGCCGGCAGCCTGCCGTCACAGGCGGCAAAACTGGTCGAGGTCGCCCATCGCAACAGCGAGCGCCTGGTCCGGCTGATCAATGACATGCTCGACATCGAGAAGATCGCATCGGGAAAGATGGCGTTCAACCTCAGTGCCCAGGCACTTCTTCCGGTCATCACTCAAGCCATCGATGCAAGTCGCGGGTATGCACGCGAACTCGGCGTGGCCTTCGAGCTCCACGACGACACCGAGGACGTTCATGTCCGCATCGACAGCGACCGCCTGGTGCAGGTGCTGACCAATCTGCTGGCCAACGCGGCAAAGTTCTCTCCGCGCGGCGCGTCCGTCCGGATATCGGTACAGGTCAGCAACGGACGGGTGCGCATCGCGGTGACCGACAGCGGGCCGGGCATTCCTGCGGCGTTCCAGCACCGGATATTCCAGAAATTCTCCCAGGCCGACGCATCCGACGCCCGCCAGAAAGGTGGCACCGGACTCGGGCTGGCGATTTCGCGCGCGCTGGTCGAGGCAATGTCGGGCACCATCGGCTTCGACAGTTCGACATCCGGAACCTGCTTTTGGGTCGAGCTGCCCTGTACCGGCCCCGCCATGCCCCTCCTCCCCTCGCCAGCGCCAGAGCAGGCCCACGGCGCCCGCATCCTGGTGTGCGAGGACGACCCGGATTTCGCCGAGCTGATCCGTTTCGTCCTCGAAGATGCGGGCTACCGTCCAGACATCGCGTCCAGCGCCGCAGCGGCAAAATCCATGCTAAGGCAGCACGCCTACGACGCCATGACGCTCGATATCGCGCTCGCGGACCAGGACGGCGCCTCCCTGATTCGCGAACTGCGCGGGGAAGCCTATGCGCGCAATCTACCTGTCGTCGTCGTGACCGCAACGAGAGTCGCCGGCAAGGCCAGACTGGGCGGAGAACTCGCCATTGCCGACTGGCTGGATAAGCCGGTTGATCATAAACGCCTGCTTGCAGCGCTCGACAGCTCCCGCAATGATGCCGAGGGCAGCGCCGACAGTCCGCGCATTCTCCATGTAGAGGATGACCACGACGTCCATCGCTTCGTCGAAGCACTGATCACGAACATGGCCACGATCGACCACGCCTACGACCTGCAGGCAGCGCGCGCGCTGCTGTCGGAAAACGCCTACGATCTGGTGATCCTCGATCTGGGCCTGCCCGACGGTTCGGGGTGGACACTCGTACCCGTGATCGCGAGCAAACAGCCCGAACCGCGGGTGGTGGTATTCTCGGCGAGCGAACTGTCCGAGCACGATTCGCAGCAATTTGCAGCCTGTCTGCTCAAGTCGAGCACCGATAACGATCGGCTGCTGTCTACGCTTCGGACACAGATTCAACGCAACCTGCCGAGGGGCCAATGAACCCTGATCTGCTCAAGAAAATTCTCTACGTCGAGGACGAGCCCGACATCCAGACCGTGGCTACCATGGCCCTGCAGGCGCTCGGCGGCTTCGAACTCGAGTGTTGCAGCTCCGGTGCCGAGGCGGTAGCCAAGGCGCCCGCCTTCGAGCCCGACGTGATTCTGCTTGACGTCATGATGCCGGACATGGACGGCCCCTCGACATTGCGAGCCCTGCGCCAGCTCCCGGGCCTTGCCCTTACGCCGGTCATTTTCATGACCGCAAAGGTGCAACCGCAGGAGGTGGAGCATTACCGGGCACTCGGTGCGCTGGATGTCATCCACAAGCCCTTCGATCCCATGAGCCTTGCAGAACAGGTGCGCCAGATCTGGCTCCATGCGGAGGCGCTCGACCTTGAGTAAGGAAGCCCTCGCAAGCCGGCTCGCGGCGCTGCAGCGCCGCTTTATCGACCAGTTGCCAGAACGGATGCAGCGGCTGCGGGAGGCCTTGTGTCCGCCCGCCGGACAGGAAGCGTGCCTGAGCACGGCCCGCGCGCTGACGCATGGCCTCTCCGGCTCGGGCGGCACCTTCGGCTTCCCGGAAATCAGTGATGCTGCGCGGGCACTGAGCAACGCCCTTCAGCCTCATGACGAGCACCACCCACCGGAGGCCGTTCAGCCGCTGCTTGATGCGCTTCAGGCTGCAGTCAGCAAGGCCCTCCGGCAAGGTGACACGACGCCACAGCCGCTTATCGAGCGAAAGGCATCCGCCCCTGCAGACGCTGCGCTGCCAGTGTTACTGATCTCGGCCGATGAGGCGCTGATGGGCGAGCTTCGTCTCAAACTCGGCCACTTTGGCTATGCGGTTCGCGCCTTCGATACGGTGGCGGCTGCGCTTGGGCACGCGGGTGCGGACAGCCCGCTCGCCCTGATCGTCGACAGCGACTTCAGCGATGACGAGAAGGCCGGCGTTCAGCCGCTGACCGAGCATCTGTTCCCTGCGCCACCCATTCCGCCGCTGGTCTTCATCTCGGCGCGCGACGATTTCGAAGCCCGCCTGGCAGGCGTGCGAAATGGCGGGCAGGCCTATTTCACCAGACCGGTGGACATTCCTGCGCTCGCCGCCACGCTCGATACCCTGACCGAGCGTATTCCGCCGATGCCGCCAAGAGTCCTCATCATCGAGGACGACGAGAACGTTTCGCGCTTCTACGCCGAAACCCTCGATGCGTCGGGAATCGTGCCAACCTGCCTCACCGATCCGACCCGTCTCGCCCAGGCACTCTCGGAATCCCGCCCCGATCTGATCCTGATGGATCTCTACCTTCCCGGGTGCGACGGCATCGAACTGGCCTCGCTGATCCGGCAGCAGGACGCCTATGTCAGCGTTCCGATCGTGTTCCTGTCCAGCGAAACAGCCGAGGAGCAGCAACTGCTCGCGCTCAAGAGTGGCGCTGACGACTATCTCACCAAGCCGGTCGATCCGACACGGCTGGTATCCGTCATCTGCAGCCGCGCACGGCGGGCAGGTGTGCTGCGCGAGCATATCGACCACGACAGCCTTACCGGCCTGCTCAATCACGGCAGGCTCGAAGAGCGATTGGAGCTCGAGCTGCTGCGCTCCAAACGGCTCGGACATCCACTGGCGTTCGCAATGATCGACCTCGATCATTTCAAGTCGGTCAACGACAACCATGGTCATGCCGCGGGCGACCAGGTGTTGCGCGCCCTCGCACGGCTGCTGCAGAGCCGGCTGCGCCGCACCGATGTTGCAGGCCGCTACGGTGGCGAGGAATTCGCCCTCATCCTGACCGACACCGACGGGGCGTCGGCGCAGCGAATCCTCGAGATGCTGCGCAAGGAGTTCGCCGCCTTGAGCCACCTTGCGGACGGCGCGAGCTTTCACGTCAGCTTCAGTTGCGGTATCGCCGACTTTCCCACCCATCCGGATGCACCGTCCCTCACGACAGCCGCCGACGATGCGCTTTACGACGCCAAGGAGCGCGGTCGCAACCGCATCGAACTCGCCCCCTCCCCCCATGCCCGCCCGGCCGCCTAGCACGGAGCACATCCATGGAAGCATTGCCCTCACTCAAGGTTCTGGTCGTCGAAGACGATCCCTTGCAGCGCGAAGCCTGCGAAGCCTTTCTCGGGGCGCTGGGCCAGCGCGTCGTCACGACAGCCACTGGCGATGACGCCATTGCCCTTTTCGAGCGAGAGGAACCCGACCTTGTCCTGATGGATGTGTTGCTGCCGACGATCGACGGCTTCGAGACCACGCGCCGCCTCCGGGCGCAGTGTGGCGAACGCTGGGTGCCAATCATCTACCTCACCGTCCTCGACAGCTCCGCACGGCTGATCGAGGGACTGGAAGCAGGAGGCGACGACTATCTGGTGAAGCCGGTGAGCGTGGATATTCTGGAGGCCAAGCTTCGCTCCGTGATTCGCACGCTCTCGCTGTACCGGCAGATCGAAGAGTCGCGTGACGACCTGAAGCGCGCAAACATCACGCTCACCCGCGCCAACCGGGAGCTCGACACCTTCGCCTATTCGGTCGCACATGATCTGAAGGCACCGCTGCGCGCAATCGACGGCTACCGCGGGCTACTGATGGAAGACTACGCCGAACGCCTGGCGCCCGAGGCGAAGGGCTACCTCGAGCGAATCGGCCTCAGTGTCGCCCACATGAACACCCTGATCGACGACATGCTCGTCTATTCGCGCATCGAACGCAGCACACAGAAAACCACTACACTGGAACTGAAGCCGCTCATTGAGAGCGCCTTGCAGTTCTATCAGCGCGAACTCGACGCGAGCAAGGCGCAGGTCACTGTCACCGCCACAGGCAGCCTGAGTGCAGATCGCAGGGGGATCGAACTTGCGCTCAGAAACCTCATCGGCAATGCCGTGAAGTTCGTGGCATCGGAGCCTTCCCCAAGCATTGAAATCGGCTTTGAGCAAAACGCCGATCGCCAGCACCTGTGGGTCAGTGATAACGGAATCGGCTTTGACATGCGGCACAGCAACCGCATATTCGACATCTTTCAGCGCCTGCACCCGTCGGACCGATACCCTGGCACCGGCATCGGACTCGCAATCGTGAGAAAGGCCATCGAGCGCATGGGCGGGCGCACATGGGCTGAAAGCAGCCCGGGCAAGGGCGCCTGCTTCCACCTGGAATGGCCCGCCTGAAAGGTATTGTGAGGTGAAGACCTGCCCGGCCCGGGCAAGATCACTGCCTCGCCGGCGACAGACCGGCGCTCAGCGGATCATGCGCCACGCACAGCACTGACCACCACCCATGCCGGCGGAACAGATCAGGCCGAAACGCGAACCGTGGAGGGTGCGGCCTGGCTGCTCGGACGCGACGAATTGTCCAGATAGAGCTGAACCGCTGGCTGGTTTGCGGCCGAAGCGGCGTCGGGTTCGTTTTCTGCCTGAGCAGTCGCGGTCGACACACCACGCGCGCCCGCCGAAGCTTCCGGCGTCTGCCGGACACTCGCAGGATCGCTGGCCGGCCCCGGTGTCGCCACTGCTGATTCAGTCTCACGGCTTGCCGCTGCCTCTGCCGGCCGGGTCACGACTTCGACCCCGCTTTCGTTTGCCGGAGCAGCCTGCGCGCTCAGGACTGCGGCCTGCTCCGCAGCCCGGCCCTCTTCGCTGATGCTGACCTGCGCCGAGGACTCGGTGTCTTCGGCACCCGAATCGCGGACGACCGCCTGCTCGGCCTGTCGTGACGACTGGCGGGCTGATTGCAAAGCTGCAGTATCCGCGGCGGGAAGCCGCATTGTGGTATCCATGATGCCCTCCGGTATCAGGCGTCCTCCGACGCCAGACGGCCCGGGCGTTCAGCCGCCAGATCAGGCTGACGCTCGCGGCGTGCGACTAAAGTATAGACCGTCGGTACGACAAAGAGTGTGAAGAAAGTGCCCAGCAGCAGACCGCCGACAATCACCCAGCCGATCTGTTGCCGGCTCTCCGCCCCGGCGCCCGTGGCCAGTGCGAGCGGAATCGCGCCCAGCACCATGGCGCCGGTGGTCATGAGAATGGGGCGCAAACGCGTGACCGATGCCTCGATGACCGCGGTACGCAGCGACTCGCCCCCTTCGCGCAACTGGTTGGCGAACTCGACGATCAGGATGCCGTGCTTGGTGATCAGGCCCACCAGCGTGACCAGCCCGATCTGGCTATACACATTGAGCGTACCGCCGGTCAGCCACAGCGCAGCAAGCGCCCCAGCCATCGACAGCGGGACGGTGAGCATGATGATCAAGGGATCGCGGAAACTTTCGAACTGGGCAGCCAGCACCAGATAGATGAAGGCCAGTGCGAGCAGAAAGGTCAGCGCGAGACTTGCGGAACTGCTCTTGAACTCGCGCGACTGTCCATCGTAGTCGATGGTGTAGCCAGCCGGCAGCACGCGGCGGCTGACCTCTTCCACGAAGGCGAGGGCCTCACCCATTGAGTAGTCGGGTGCCAGATTGGCCGTGATTGCCACCGCACGACGCTGGCCAAAGTGATTGAGCTCGCGCGGGCTCAGACTCTCATCCACGGTGAGCAGATTGGACAGCGGCACCATGCCGCCATCCTTGCCGCGCACGAAGATGTCGCGGATGTCGCGTGGGTCGGTCCGGCTGCCGGCATCCATCTGCACCACCACGTCGTACTGCTCCGCATCGCGCTTGTAGCGCGTGACCTGGCGGCCGCCGAGCATGGTTTCAAGCGTGCGTCCGATGACATCGATCGAAACCCCGAGGTCTGCGGCCTTCTCCCGGTCGACAAGCACCCCGAGTTCGGGCTTGGTGAGCTTCAGATCGGTGTCGGGCGAGATGAAGCCGGGGTTGGCCTGCAACTCGTCGACAATCCTGTCGGTGTACTCGCCCAGCTCCTCGTACGACGCCGAACTGAGCACCACGACGTTGATCGGACGCGACCGCGAACTCTGCCCGAAGGCTGCCGGCAAGACCGGGAAGGCATTGATGCCGGGAATCGCCCTCAGCTTTGGCCCCAGTTCGCTCGCGATCGCGGACGCATTGCGCTCGCGTTCCGACCAGTCGGTAAAGCCGGCAAAGGAGATGCCCTGGGATACCGTCGGATTCCCGGTGATGACCAGATAGCGATCAATGTCGGCCGTGCGGCTGAAGATGTCCTCGACCTGTGCCGCGTAGCGCGCCATGTAATCGATCGTCGCCCCTTCCGGGCCGCTGAAGATGCTGACCACCCGGCCGCGATCCTCGACCGGCGCCAGTTCGGATTTGAGCGCCCCGAGCAGCACTACCGCGGAGGCCGCGACCAGGCCGAAGGCGAGCATCACCAGCCAGCGCAGTTCCAGCATGCGCGTGAGCATACGCCGGTAGGTGGAACCAAGGCCGACGAGAAAGCGTTCGATCAGGAGGTACAGCCATCCATGACTGCGTTCATGGCGCAGCAGCTTTGAGCACATCATCGGCGACAGCGTGAGCGCCACGAAACCCGACACGATCACCGCCCCCGCCAGGGTCAGCGCAAACTCGGCGAAGAGCTTGCCCGTCCGGCCGGTCATGAAGGCAACCGGTGCATACACTGCGGCCAGCGTGACGGTCATCGCCACGACCGCGAAGCCAATCTCCTTTGCGCCACGGAAGGCCGCCGCCATCGGCGCCATGCCCTCCTCGATATGGCGGTAGATGTTCTCCAGCACCACGATGGCATCGTCGACCACCAGCCCGATGGCGAGCACCAGCGCCAGCAGCGTCAGCGTATTGACCGAAAACCCCATCACATACATCAGCGCGAAAGCCCCGACCAGCGACACCGGGATGGTGACCAGGGGCACCAGCATCGCGCGCCAGTTGCGCAGGAAGAACAGGCAAACGATCGCCACCAGCAGCACCGCTTCCCAGATGGTGGAGAACACGGACGCGATGGAGCGCTCGATGAACACGGTCGTGTCATTGGCGATCGTCATCGACATGCCCTCGGGCAGCTCGGCCTCGAGCCTGGGCAACATCTCCAGCAAGCCCTTCTTGAGCTCCAGTGGATTGGCTGTGGACTGCTTGATCAGACCCAGCGAAATGGCGGGCTTGCCCATGAAGCGCACCGACGTGCGCTCATTGGCGGGCGCCACCTCGACACGGCCGATGTCGCGAATCCGCACCGGGTAGCCATCAGGCGTGCTGGCCTGACGCACCACCACCGCACCGAACTGCTGCGGATCGACCAGGTCGGTGCGCGCCACCACCGCGAACTCGCGCTCGCGCCCCTCGATGCGCCCAGCAGGAAGTTCGACGTTCTGACGCCGGATGGCATCCTCGACATCCTGCGCGACGAGACCGAAGGCGGCCAGGCGATCGCGATCGATCCACACCCGCATCGAGTAGCGGCGCTCGCCATACACGCGCGCATCGGCCGCCCCCGGCAAGGTCTGCAGCCTGGGCTTGACGATGCGGCTGGCAAAGTCGCTCATCTCCAGCGGCGAATGGCGGTCGGACGAGAACGCGACCCAGATGATCGGACTGGCATCGGCCTCCACCTTGGCGATCACCGGTTCGTCCACATCATCGGGCAGCATTCGGCGCGCCCGCGACACCCGGTCGCGCACGTCGGCCGCCGCACTGTCGGCACTGCGCTCGATGCGGAAGCGCACCGTAATCTGGCTGCGCTCCTGGCGGCTGATCGACGACAGCACATCGACGCCTTCGATTCCGGCCAGCGAGTCTTCCAGTGGCTTGGTGACCTGGGATTCGACGATCTCGGCACTGGCGCCGCGATACGTGGTGTCGACCGTGACCACCGGTTCGTCGATATTCGGATACTCGCGAATGGTCAGGCGCGACAGCGACATCAGGCCGACGAGCAGCACCATCAGCGACAGCACGGTCGCAAAGACCGGGCGCTTGATGCAGATTTCGGAAAGAACCACGGCGCCCTCGCTCAGTCCGTGCCAGCGGCGGCGACCGCAGCCACCGGCACGATGCTCACCGCAGCACCATCGCGCAGCTTGAGCTGACCGGCCGTCACCACCGTATCGCCGACGGCAGGTCCTTCGACGAGCTCGACCATGCCGGCCCGACGTGCCCCGGTGAGCACATCAACCCGTTTTGCCCTGCCTTCATCGACGCGATAGACGAACTGCACGTTTCCAGGTGCGGCAACCAGCGCCTCTTCGGGAACGACAGGCACCTCGGGGCGGGCCTCCAGAATCAGGCGCACACGCACGAAAACACCGGGGCGCAAACGATTGCCGCTGTTCGCCAGCCGGGCACGCAATTGCACTGCACGGCCCTGGGCATCGACCAGCGGGTCGATGGCGTCGAGCGTGGCGTCGAAACGCTCGCCCGGCAGCACATCGCTCGTGACTTCGAGCCGCTGCCCGACCTGCAGCCGGCCGAGGTAAAGCTCGGGCAAGCGGAAATCAAGCTTGAGCGTGGCAACATCCTCGACGTTGACCAGCGCCTCGCCATCCTTGATGTAGTCGCCGACACTCACCTTGCGGATCCCGGCAATGCCGTCGAAGGGGGCTCGGATCCGGGTGCGTTCGAAACGCGCCTGCGCCAGCGCAACCGATGCGCGCGCCGCCTCCAGCTGTGACTGCGCGGTGTCGAGGCCGCTCTGGCTGAAGAACTTGCGCGCGAACAGATCTTCGGCGCGGCGGTGATTGGCCACGGCCAGATTCAGACTCGCCTGCGCCTGCAGCAGTTCTGCGCGCTGCACGGAGGCATCGAAAGCCACCAGCACGTCCCCTTTGCGCACCGGCGAACCGTCGCGAAAGCCAATCTCTGCGATGCGGCCGGCCACCTCCGGGCGCAGCACGACCGATTCGTTGGACACCAGGGACCCCACTGCGGTGACATCGTCGGCCATGGGCTGAGTCCTGACCGGCTGCACCTCCACCGCCACAGCAGCGGCAACGGCCTTGGCAGCACCGGACTGCGCAGCGGCCGAGGCCGGCGCACCGCCGGTGCGAACAGACATCGTGGAAGAACGACTGGACTGCCAGGCATAGAGCCCGAGCATCACAAGTCCGGCAAGGCTCAGGGCAAGGACCAGCGGGCGGCGGTTGGACATGACATCGAAACTCTGGTCAGGTTGAACGACAAATGGGCGAAGAATTGTCACACAACACGCATATGACGAGCGGACCAAACGCACCGCTCCGGTCGCAGCGATTTTTCTGTGACGGCAGCATTCAGAGCACAAGCTGCGTCCGGAGTTCCATTTGCACCAAAGCCTTTTTGCACGGGCGCCTGCGGGTCACACGAGGCGCCAGCCCGAGCGCGCATCCACACACCCTCCAAGGCGCGGATTACACAAACAAAAAGGCCGGAAAACATCTCCGGCCCTCGTAATGCTTCAACAGTGAATTTCAGCGATCAGCCGACAATCGTCTGCGCCTCGCCATCCTGGCGCGCATCGATGCGACCGATGCGATGCACCGTCTCGCCTGCAGCACTCAGCTGTGCAGTCACCGCGTCGGCCTGGTCTGCTGCCACCACCACCGCCATGCCGATACCGCAGTTGAACACCCGGTACATCTCCTGCATGTCGACGTTGCCGGCCTCCTGCAGCCACTGGAACAGCGGCGGCAGCGTCCAGCTCGCAGCGTCGATGCGTGCGACGAGTTCGTCGCGCAGAATGCGCGGCACGTTTTCGGTAATGCCGCCGCCGGTAATATGGGCCATGCCCTTGACCACGCCCGGCATCGACTGCATCAGCGCCAGCAGCGGCTTGACGTAGAGGCGGGTCGGCTCCATCACCACGTCGCGGAATTTGCGGCCATGGAAATCGGCATCCAGATCAGGCTGGGCGACGTCGATGATCTTGCGGATCAGCGAGTAGCCGTTGGAATGCGCACCGCTCGAGGCCAGGCCAAGCACCACGTCGCCCGGCACGATCTTCGAGCCGTCGATGATGTCGGCCTTCTCCACTGCACCCACCGCAAAGCCGGCGAGGTCGTATTCGCCATCGGGGTACATGCTGGGCATCTCGGCGGTTTCGCCGCCGATCAGGGCGCAACCGGAGAGTTCGCAGCCCTGGGCGATGCCCTTGACCACATCGGCCGCGGTGTCGACATCGAGCTTGCCGCAGGCAAAGTAGTCGAGAAAGAACAGCGGCTCCGCACCTTGCACCAGAATATCGTTCACACTCATGGCCACCAGGTCCTGGCCAACGGTGTCATGCTTGTTCCAGTGGAACGCCAGCTTGAGTTTGGTGCCTACACCGTCAGTGCCGGACACCAGCACCGGCTCGCGGTATTTTTTCGAAAGTTCGAACAGCGCACCGAAACCGCCGATGCCACCGAGCACTTCGGGACGCATGGTGCGCTTTGCGAAAGGCTTGATGCGGTCGACCAGGGCGTCGCCGGCCTCGATGTCGACACCGGCATCACGATAGGAAAGGGAGGTTTTGTGCGCGCTCAAGATCGTTCCTCTGGCAGTACGGAAGCAGAATTCAACCCCTGTGGCAGCGCCCCGAGCTTGAGGCAATACCGCCAAGTGGCTACATTTACGTGTTTCGCGGGTCATATCGGCCCGCAGCTAGCCCATAATTTTACTTGAAATGAACACGCCCCGCGCCGATCGTCTGCAAACTGCTGCCTGGGCAGGTGCCGCCCTGGCACTGGTCGGCCTGTTCTGGCTGCTGTCTCCCATCCTTGCCCCCTTCGTCGTAGCCGGCGTGTTTGCCTACATCTGCGACCCTGCGGTCAATTGGCTGGTGCGACGAAAAGTGCCGCGCGCCGCCGCCGTGCTGCTGGTCATCACCGGCCTCGGCCTGATTCTGGTCACGCTGACGCTGATCCTGATGCCGATGCTGTACCGCGAAGCCGTCACCCTGATGCGACGCCTGCCCGACCTGATCGAGCTGTTCAACCTCCGCGTGAGCCCCCTGCTGCAGGCACGCTTCAATATCGACCTGCAGCTTGATTCGGCGCAGGTCCGCAGCTGGATGACCCAGCACTGGGACAATGCGCAGGACCTGATCCCCATCCTGCTCGGTCATCTCAAGACGGGCGGAATGGCCATCGTCGGCGTGCTTGCCAACCTGTTCCTGATTCCGGTGGTGATGTTCTATCTGCTGCAGGAGTGGCCGCGCATTGTTGCGGGCCTGCAACACATCGTGCCGCGCCCCTGGATCGGCCGCACCATGCGCATCATCGGCGACGTCGACTCCGTGCTGTCGGAGTTCCTGCGCGGTCAGCTCTCGGTGATGCTGTTGCTGGCCATTTTCTACAGCCTCGGCCTCTGGCTTGCCGGACTCAAGTTCGCGCTGCCGGTCGGCGTCATTACCGGCCTGCTCGTGTTCATTCCCTACGTCGGCTTTGGCGGGGGCCTGCTGCTGGCCATTCTCGCTGCCCTGCTGCAGGGCGACAGCTGGTCGCCGCTGATCGGTGTCGCCGTGGTCTATGGCATCGGTCAGCTGCTCGAGAGTTTTCTGCTCACGCCCTACCTGGTCGGCGAGCGCATCGGCCTGCATCCGCTGGCCGTCATCTTCGCCCTGATGGCCTTCGGCCAGCTGTTCGGTTTTGTCGGCGTGCTGGTCGCACTGCCGGTGAGTGCAGCCTTGCTGGTCGGCCTGCGCGAACTCAGCGCAGCCTGGTTTTCCAGCCCGGTCTATCTGGGCCAACGGAAGGACACATGAAGCAACTGGTACTGGACATCCGCAGCGACGCCCCACCCACGCTGGACAATTTCGTGGTCGGCGCCAACAGCGAGCTCGTCGCCAGCCTGTCGCTTCTCGCGACCGACCGCAGCCTGCTGCCCGCGCCCCATCTCTACCTGTGGGGGACGAGCGGCAAGGGCCGCAGCCACCTGCTTCAGGCTGCGGTCGCGGTTGCCGCCGCCAATGGGCGCCAGACGCACTACCTGAATGCAGACACCGTGCGCGATGCGCTGCCCGAGACCCCCGACGCGCTGCTGGCAATCGACGACATCGACCGTCTGCGCCCGGAAGCGCAGATCGCGCTCTTCAACGCATTCAACCGCGCCCGGCTCAATGGACAATCGCTGCTGCTGGCGGGCCTGCAGCCGCCGCTCGCCCTCGCGCTGCGCGAAGACCTGCGAACACGCATCGGACAGAGCCTGATCTTCGAAGTGCAGCCGCTGGACGACGATTCACGCGCAGCGATTCTCGCAACACTGGCCGAACGCCGCGGTCTGCGCCTGGCCGACGAAGTCGTCGACTTCCTGATGCGCCACGGTCGTCGCGACCTGCCCAGCCTGCTCGCGGCGTTCAACGCACTCGACGCCGCATCGCTGGAACAGAAGCGCCCGATCACCCTGCCCCTGCTGCGCGAGATGATGCAGCAGGGCCTGGCAATCTGAATCGCGCTTCACTCCCCGTATCGACAACATCACCACGCTTACCCGGAACACCTCATGGATCTCGTACTGTTCGACCTCGACAACACCCTGCTTGCCGGTGACTCAGACTTCGCCTGGGCTCAGTTCCTGATTGGCAAGGGCGTACTCGACCGTGAAGTGCAGGAGGCGAAGAACATTGCCTTCTATGAACAGTACAAGAATGGCACCCTCGACATTCACGAGTTCCTCGACTTCCAGCTTGCACCGCTCGCCCGCCACCCACGCGAACAACTCGACATGTGGCACCGCGAGTTCATGGAACAGAGCATTCGGCCGATGATCACCCCGAAGGCCAGAGCCCTGGTCGAGCAACACCGCTCAAGCGGCGCGATGGTCGCTGTGGTTACGGCCACCAACAGCTTCGTCACTGGCCCGATCGTGCGCGAATTCGGCATTCCACACCTGATCGCCACCATCCCTGCCCAGGAGAACGGCCAGTTCACCGGCAAGCCACGCGGCACCCCCTCGTTCAAGGCGGGCAAGATCGAACGCGTCGATGCCTGGCTCGAATCCCTCGGCCTCCACGATGGCAGCTTCGACAGCACCTGGTTCTACAGCGACTCGCACAACGACCTGCCGCTGATGCAGCGCGTGCAGCAACCGGTTGCGGTCGACCCGGACGACACCCTGCGCGCATACGCAGCCAGCCACGCCTGGCCGGTGATCTCGCTGCGCTAAACATTCAGAACGGAAACGGCCCGGGGAAGCTGTCGATATAGCTCGAGTGGCTGACCATCGGCATGCCGGGCACGCAGCGGTGGAGCGATACCCGCCCGGGCTCGAGGCAGTATGCGAGTGCCGCCCCCTCGCGGAGATCGAGCGCAACCTGGTGCGCCGCCGAACTGGCGACATGCACGGGCACCCCGCCCACCGTTGTTTGAATTGGGCGGTGCACGTGCCCGCACACGATGCCCGACACGGAGGCGCTTCTGCGGACGAGTTCTCCAAACCGCTCACGCCCGTGCAGCAGCCCGCAACGGTCCATTGCCTCGATGCCGGTGTCGAACGGCGGGTGGTGCATGAAGATCAGCACCGGCGTCCCGCCGCCCCCGGTCAATGCGTTTTCGAGCCATGCGAGACGATTCGCACATAGTTCGCCATAAGCCATGCCGTTTACCGACGTATCCAGCCCGATGATCCGTAACCGCGGCCCTTCGATCACGAACGACGCGTGCCCCGGCTCACGCGCGGGGACTTGAACCGGCAGACAGTCACGCATCATCGCCGCCGAGTCATGATTGCCGGGAACTGCAAACACCGGCATCTGCAGCGTCGACAGTGATTCGCGGACAAGAGCGTACTCGTCCGCACCGCCATGCTCGGTCAAGTCACCGCTGACCAACACGACATCGGGGCGTGGCACCAGGCGGTTCAGGTGGGCAACCGCCCGCTCAAGGCACTGCCGGGGGGCGACCCTTCCGTCCAGAAAGCCGCTCTCACGGCTGATGTGCAGGTCCGAGACCTGGGCAACGAGCATGCATGCCTCCTCTTCATCTTTCGTTTGACACCACCAGGGCGGCGAACCGGCGTGCCACCAGTTGCCATCGAAGCACTCTGCTGTGACACCACGATGAAGAACACATCATTCCAACATATTTCAACACTGAAACCTCGCCAATCAACAACTATCAACAAATCGTCACGCTGTCGTAACCAGACAGATCGAAAGTGCGGGGGCCCGGTTTTCGGCGGTCTCCGGTGTTCGCGAGACGCTCCCGCCGCGAACGTCGTGCGATCTACCCTCCCATCGCGAAGAAGGATCAACGATCATGAATTCCAGCAATACCCGCATCTCGAGGCGCGCTTTCCTCGGCAACACCGCAGCCCTGTCAGTCGCCGGCATGCTCGGCGGCATGCCCCTGCTGGCATCAGGCAAGGAACAGGTCAAGCTCAGCTTCATGTATCCGGTCGGCGTATCCGGCGACATCAACCGCATCGTCTCCGGCATGATCAGCGGCTTCAACGCCGCTCACCCGGACATTCTTGTCGAGGCCATCTACGCAGGCAGCTACGACAATACCGAACAGAAAGTCATGACCTCACTCGGTGTTGGCGACCCTCCAGGCACGTGGCTGCCGATCAACTCCGCACTGCAGACCTTCCTCAGCATGGGTGCGCTCGAGGACGTCACAGCGCTGGCCAAGGCGGATGACATCTACCAGGACTTCCTGCCCGGCTTCCTTGGCACCTGCATTTCGGACGACAAGCTTTACGGCCTGCCCTTCCAGTGCAGCACGCCTGTCCTCTATTACAACAAGGCCGCGCTGGCCAAGGCCGGCATCACGTCCGCCCCCAACAACTGGGACGAACTGTTCGCGACCGCAAAGGCGCTGACCGTACGTCAGGGGCAGGACGTCACCCAGTGGGGCCTGACCATCGGCGGCGGATGGCACGACTGGATGTTCGAGAGCTACGTCCGACAGAACGGGCTGGTGCCGTGGACCAAGGACAAGGTGATGTTCGACGCCGCCGAATCGGTGGATGCGCTCGAATTCTGGCTGCGCATGGCGCAAGCCGGCGTAATGCCGACCGCATCCACCTGGCAGGGCTCGGCCAACGACTTCATGGCAGGACGCACGGCCATGCTCTACCACTCCACCGGATCGATGACCAATCTGCGCAAATCCTCCCCGTTCGAGGTCGGCGTCGCACCGATGCCCAAGAACAAGACCTTTGGCGCGAGCATGGGCGGTGGCCCGATCCTGATCGCCAAGCATCAGCCAGACGCGCACAAGCGTGCATGCTGGGCCTTTGCGCGCTGGATGACCAACACGGCCAACCAGTCCATGTGGTGCAAGGAAACCGGCTACCTCGCCGCGCGCAAGTCGTCGTGGGAAAGCGCCGAACTGACGAGCTTTGTTGCCGAGGTGCCGGAGGCAAGGATTGCCCTCGACCAGGCCGCCTTCGCCGGCGCCTTCCTGCAGGTGCCGGGCTATCACAAGGTGCGCGAGTATCTGAAGAGCGCGATCGACCGCACCCTGATCGGTGAAATCCGCCCCGACGCTGCGCTGCGTGAGGCGACCGTCAGCTCGAATCGCGAGATTCAGCGCATGTTGCGCCGGCGCGGCTGAGCCTGCACCCGGGGCACGGATACCTCAGGTATGCGTGCCCCGCCCCTTCCGCAAGGACGATCTGCAAATGCCCCGATTCAAGCACGAAGACCTGCGCGACATCCCTGCTGCGGCCCTGATGCTGCTGCCGTCGCTCGTGTTTCTGGCCCTGTTCACCTACTGGCCGATCCTGCGTTCGGTCTGGTTCAGCTTTCACGATGTCATGCTCGGTTCGCCGGAGATCTTCTTCCTCGGGCTGGAGAATTACACCCGCCTGCTCGCCGACGGCCTGTTCTGGAAGTCTTTCGGCAACACCGCCATGTACACGCTGCTCACGATCCCGCTGTCCATCATCTGTGCACTGCTGCTTGCCGTCGCCCTCGACACCAGGCTGCGCGGCATGGCCTTCTACCGCTCGGCCTTTTTCTACCCGGTCATGATCCCGTCGGTCGCCGCCGGCATGGTGTGGGTATTTCTGTATGCCCCCGGTTACGGCCCGATCAACGGGCTCATGGCTGCACTCGGGCTGCCCCGCCTCGAATGGCTCTACGACCGCAGCTGGGCCATGCCGGCCATCATCCTGATGAGCATCTGGAAATACGCCGGTTATTTCATGCTGATTCTGCTGGCGGCCCTGCAGCTGGTACCGCGCGACCTCTACGAAGCGGCGAGGCTGGACGGCGTCTCCGCCACACGCCAATTGCTGCACATCACGATCCCGCTCATCTCGCCGACGCTCTACTTCGTGATCATCATCGGCGTGCTGCATTCGTACCAGATCTTCGATTACGTCTACGTGATGACGCAGGGCGGACCGGCAGACGCAACCAATGTATTGACCTTCTACATCTACCAGAACGCCTTCCAGTTTCAGGACATCGGCTATGCGTCGGCCGTCGCCAATGCCTTGCTCGTGTTCATCATGGCCCTGATCGCCATCCTTGCTGCCACGCTCGGGCGTCGGGTTCACTACCTCGGCAACTAGAGAAGGACTCGCTCATGCGTCATACCCTAAGCAAGTACTGGCACCACCTCGTGCTGTTGCCGCTCGCAATGCTCTGGCTCAGCCCCATGCTCTGGATCGGCGTCACTTCGCTCAAGACCAAGTCAGAGGTCTTCGACAGCGCAGCCAGCTGGCTACCCAGTGTCGCACAGTGGTCAAACTACCCTGCTGCCCTGTCGGTAGCGCCCTTCGGCCGTTACCTGATCAACTCGGTGCTGGTTACGGGCAGCATCATCGCTGCCCAGCTCATTACCATCACCCTGGCCGCTTACGCATTCGCCCGTCTGCGCTTCCCGGGCAAAAACCTGTTGTTCGGGCTGTTTCTGGTGCAGATCATGTTTCCGATCTACGCGATCTTTCTGACCAACTTCGTGACCATCCGTGAGCTCGGCCTGATGAACAGCCTGTGGGCGCTGATCGTCCCCTTCGTCGCCAGCGGCTACGGCACCTTCATGCTGCGCCAGGCCTTCCGCCAGGTACCCGCAGAGCTGGCCGATGCCGCCCGCCTCGACGGATGCGGACACCTGTCGACGCTGTGGCACGTATATCTTCCGCTAGTAAAACCGACCCTGGTGGCGTTTGCCATCATCTCCGTGGTGACGCACTGGAACGACTACATGTGGCCGCTACTGGTCACCAACAGTGAGGAAGTGCGCACCCTGCCGATCGGGCTCGGACTGCTGGCCAAGGCCGACAGCGGCGCCGACTGGACAAGGCTGATGGCCGCCACGATCGTCGTTGTCTCGCCGCTGCTGCTGTTCTTCGTCATTTTCCAACGCCGCTTCGTCGACAGCTTCATGCATGCCGGCATCAAGTAAATCGAATAAGCAGAAAGGACCACACTGATGGCAAGCCTCTCATTGCAACAGGTCGGCAAGACCTACGGTACCCAGACCGCCGTCGAAGCCCTCGACCTGGACATCGCCGACCGCGAATTCACCGTTCTCGTCGGCCCCTCGGGCTGCGGAAAATCCACCACCCTGCGGATGATCGCCGGCCTGGAGAGCATCACGTCCGGCCGTCTGCTGATCGACGGCAAGGATGTGACCGAGGTTCCGCCACAACAACGTGACATCGCGATGGTGTTTCAGTCATATGCACTCTATCCGCACATGACGGCCTACATGAACATGGCCTTCGGGTTGATGAAGAGCACACGCCTGGACAAGCGCGAGATCGAAGCACGGGTACACGAAGCTGCATCCATCCTGCACATCGAGGATCTGCTGCTGCGCAAACCCAACGAACTCTCCGGTGGTCAGCGCCAGCGCGTGGCCATTGGGCGAGCCCTGGTCCGCAAACCCAAGGTTTTCCTGTTTGATGAACCCCTGTCCAACCTCGATGCAAAGCTACGCAACCACATGCGCGCCGAACTCAAGCGTCTGCATTCGGAGTTGGGCATCACTGTGGTTTACGTCACCCACGACCAGGTGGAGGCCATGACAATCGGGACCCGGATCGCCGTCATGGCTGCAGGCCGGTTGCAGCAATTCGACACGCCGATGACGGTGTACCGCAAGCCCGCCAACACCTTCGTCGCCGCCTTTATCGGCGCCCCCGAAATGAATCTCCTGCGATGCCATCACAGTCAAACAGCTGAAGGCAGGGTCATCGATGGCATGTCGTTCAGGATCACGCTCGACGGTCCAACGCCAGCACCGGCAGGCGACGACATCCTCCTCGGGATCCGCCCCGAGGAACTCTTTCTTGCGCCGGCGGATACACTGCCTGGGGGGCAATTCATGGCCCACGGCACGGTCGGCCGGGTCGAGTTGCTCGGAGCTGACGCGCTGGCAGAGGTGGATCTGGGGCACCATCGCCTCGTTGCTCGGGTCAGCGCAGAACAGCTGCCGCAACCCGGACAGCAGGTCGTGCTCGGCATCGACACCCGTCGCGCACGGCTTTTCGACCCTGTTTCCGGATCCGCACAGGCCTGAGCGAAGCGCGACAGAAATGAATATCAGACAAGAGAAAATAGTCGAAATCCTCCACGCCACCCCCACCCTGAGCATTCTGGAACTGGCACGCTCGCTCAACGTTTCGGATGAGACCATTCGCCGCGATCTCAAACGCCTTGCGGACGAAGGCCTCATCGAGCGCTTTCACGGCGGGGCCCGTCTGAGCGCGGAACATTCCGAAGCGCCTTTCAAGCAACGCCTGCGCACCCGGGCGTCAAGCAAGCACGCAATTGCTTGTGCCAGCGCCGAACTGGTCGCTGAGGACAGCACGCTGTTTCTGGACAACAGCAGCACTGCCTGTTTTCTTGCGCGGCGACTTGCTCGACGCAAGGGTCTCACCATCATCACCCCCTCGATTCAGGTCGCCAGGCTGCTTGCCGAAGGAGGCAACAGCAACCGCATAATCGTTCCTGGGGGCGAGTTGCGCACCAGTGACATGACAATGGTAGGTGCATCTGCAATCAGCTTTGCGGCACAATTCTCGCCTGCCCTGTTCATGCTGTCGGTCGCTGCCTTGACGACGGGCGGCTGCCTGGATTTTGACCTTTACGAAGCCGAGTACAAGCGCACACTGATCCCGCACGCCGCGCAGGTCGTCCTGCTTGCGGATGCGAGCAAATTCGGCAGTGCAGGCCTCGTCCGCACCTGCAGCCTCGACGACATCGACGTCCTCGTTACCGACTCGCAACCACCCGTCGAACTGGCGCAGGCGCTCGCCCCCCGGACACGCGTCATCGTGGCGAACGTCAATCATGAACAAGGCGAGCTGGAGCGCGCCTGATTCTGTCGTCTCGCATCAAACTGATCGCTGGAAGCTCACAGCATCATGCTGACACTGCGACGCGCCCCATGGCCCGCTGCTGTTGCCGTGCGTCGAGCAGGCGACCGCGGTCAGTCCAAACGATTCCGGTGCACATCCGCCACAGCGCGTGCTCCGACGGGTATCTCGTCGCCCTGAACACGCCAATCCGTCATGGCCTGCGGCTGCATCGGTTATGATTGCAGGCTTGACTCGCACGAAAAACTGAAGCCTCGATGATTCGAAAACTGCTACGCAAGGTCTTTACCCGCGTTGCCACCCCTGTCCGCACCGACCCGGCCCTGATTCCCGTCGACCTGCATGGCATTCGCAGCGAACAACTTTCGCCCGCTGCGCGCAAGACCTGCGCCGTGCTGCAGGAGAACGGTCACAAGGCCTATGTGGTTGGCGGCGCAGTGCGTGACCTGCTGATCGGCCACCCCCCCAAGGATTACGATGTGGCCACCAGTGCCACACCGGAACAGGTTCGCGCACTGTTCCGGCGCTCGCGCATCATCGGCCGCCGCTTCAAGATCGTGCACGTGATGAGCGGGCCCGAGACCATCGAAGTCTCGACCTTCCGCGCCAGTCAGGACGCCGAGACCGACGAGCACGGACGCGTCCTGCACGACAACGTTTACGGCTCGCAGGAAGAAGACGCCAGCCGACGCGATTTCACCGTCAATGCGCTGTACTACGATCCGGGCACCGAAACCATCATCGATTACCACCACGGCGTTGCCGATGTGCGGCAGAAGACGCTGCGCATCATCGGCGACCCGCGCACACGGTATCGCGAAGATCCGGTGCGGATGCTGCGCGCCGTGCGCCTCGGCGCCAAGCTGGGGCTGTCGATCGACCCGGCCGCGCGCGCGCCGATCCGCGAGATGGCCGTGCTGCTGGAAAACGTGCCCGCGGCACGCCTGTTCGACGAGATGCTCAAGCTGCTGTTCTCGGGCTACGCGGTCAAGTGCCTGACCCAGTTGCGCGAAGAAGGACTGCATCACGGCCTGCTGCCACTGCTCGACGTCATCCTCGAACAGCCGATGGGCGAACGCTTCGTGTGGCTGTCGCTGGAGAACACCGACGAACGCGTGCGCCAGGACAAATCCGTCTCGCCGGGCTTCCTCTTCGCCACCTTGCTGTGGCACGAAGTGCTCAAGGCCTGGGAGGTTCGCAAGAGTGCCGGCGTCGCAAACCAGCCCGCACTGTTCGAGGCGATGGACGAAGTCCTCGATACACAGGCGCGCAAGCTCGCGATCACCCGCCGCATCGTTGGCGACATCAAGGACATCTGGGCGCTGCAACCGCGCTTCGACAAGCGTGCAGGCAAGACGCCCTACCGCCTGATCGAGCAGCCGCGCTACCGCGCCGGCTGGGACTTCCTGCGCCTGCGTGCGCAGTCGGGCGAGATCCCGATGGAGATTCCCGACTGGTGGAACAACTTCGCACACGCCGGGCACGACCAGCGCGAAAACCTGCTGCGAGCAGCCCCGCAGACGGCCGACGCGCCTGCAAAGAAGCGCCGCCGCAAACGGCGCAAACCCGCAGCAGCCGACGGTGAAGCGGCAATGGCGGACAGCAGCGCAGAATGAACTCAACCCTCGTGCGTGCGTACGTCGCGTTTGGTGCCAACCTGGGGGAACCGCGCGCGGCGCTCGATTGCGCCATTCAGGCGCTGTCCGAACTTCCCGGAACCCGTGTCGTCGCCTACTCGTCGTGTTACCGCACCGCGCCGGTTGGCGTGGAAGGCGAGCAGCCGGACTACACCAATGCCGTCATCGCGATCGACACCACGCTCGCGCCACGGCCCCTGCTTGAATCCCTGCTCGCGATCGAACATGCCGGCGGGCGCACCCGCGACTACCATCAGGCGCCGCGGACCATGGATCTCGATCTCCTCCTGCACGGCGACGCGGTCGTCGACGAGCCGGGCCTGGTGCTGCCGCATCCGCGCATGCACCAGCGTGCATTCGTACTGCAGCCACTGGCAGAGATCGCGCCCGATGCCTCGGTTCCGGGCATCGGCCGGGTAACAGACCTGCTGCCCGGCGTGGCCGACCAGCAGATTTCCCGCCTCTGACATCTTCGCCGTGCCCGCCTGGCTCACCGTCCCTGCCGCCCTGCAGAGCGTTCCCGTGTGGATGCAGACCGCCGCGCTGCTGACGCTCTCCAACGTGTTCATGACCTTCGCCTGGTATGGACACCTGAAGAACCTGCAACACCGCGCGTGGTACGTTGCCGCACTGCTGAGCTGGGGCATCGCCCTGTTCGAATACCTGTTGCAGGTTCCGGCAAACCGGATCGGCGCCACAACGCTCAACCTTGCCCAGCTCAAGATCATGCAGGAAGTGATCACGCTGGTGGTCTTCGTCCCCTTCGTGGTGATCTACATGAAGCAGCCACTGAAGCTGGACTACCTGTGGGCTGCGCTGTGCATGCTGGGTGCCGTGTATTTCATCTTCCGCAACTGAGTGATCAGTAATCCAGCAGGCTGCGGCAGGTTTCCTGGCGCCCGGTCAGCTGACTGAAGCGGGCAAGGCGCTCGCGCACAAACTCATCCGACACCCTGCGATCCGAACAGTAGTCGCGCAGATGCATTGCATGGGCCAGGTTTTGCATGTCGGCCACGGTCTTCGCCAGCGCGGGAAAGGTATAGCCTTCGGTGCCGCGCCAGTCCTTGTCCAGCGCGACATCGGCGGCCGGCGCGGAAACTGGCGCAGAAGCAGGCGCGGGAACGCCCTGGCCATGAGCGGAGGGTAGACAGGCAAGGCAGAGAAGTGCAACAAGCGTGGGTAAACGCATCGGGCCGCAGACCGGAAAGGGATACCTTCCAGTCTACGGCCCGACTTCGTTCAAACTTGAGGGATCAGGCTTCGAGCGCCTTCACGTGCGTAATCACCTCACCAATGGCCTGCTGCGCACTGCCGTACAGCATGCGGCAGTTGTCCTTGTAGAACAACGCGTTTTCGATGCCGGAGTAGCCCGCGCCCTTGCCGCGCTTGACCACGATCACATTCTGCGCCATGTCCACGTTGAGGATGGGCATGCCGTAGATCGGGCTGCTCTTGTCGGTACGCGCCACCGGGTTCACCACGTCGTTGGCACCAATCACCAGCGCCACATCGGCCTGCGGGAAGTCGGCGTTGATTTCCTCGAGGTCGAAGATCTTGTCGTACGGCACG